>JASFER010000046.1:0-29507 GCA_050124755.1 Desulfobacteraceae bacterium | reverse complement strand
ACAACCTCTTATTCGGATGACACCATATCCGGTGGGAGCGTCTACTACTACCGCGTTCAGGCCCAAACCGCACTCGGTGACAGTGGTTACTCAAACCAAGCCTATGCCGGCAACATCGCTGCTTCCATCAGCAGCTCCGGCAGCCCCGGCGGCGGTGGCGGCGGTGGTGGCGGTTGTTTTATTGCATCATTAAAACATGGTCAGGATCAGGTCATCAAGCATTGGCCAGGCCATTAAGCGGAAGCGCTGTAGCAGAATGTCGACGTAGGGTATTCTGTCATTTAAAAAACGCGGTTATCTTAAAAGCTTAAGCGGGCGGGGGGATTACTGTAAGCGCTTAATTAAGAAAAATAAGACAATCTCTATGCAGGATATACCCGGCCGGCGCGGAGGCCGGCCCTACGCTAATCACTCCGGTCCCCGGCGTTTTGAGGGTTCCCGGGTAGGGTCGGGCTCTGTCCCGACCGGTTCAGAAGACGGCTTTTTCAACCAAACTTCCACGCCCCTCACCGAAACAAACGTGTGATTTCGTCCACCTTGAACTCCGGCCAGGGGACCGGTTTGCCGCGGTAGCTTGCCTCTATCCCTTCCCCCACACCAAGTATCTTGCCGATGCAAGCTACTGCAATGCCGCCATTTTCAATTTTGCGCATCAATGCGTCGCATCGTTCCGCCGGGCAACAGATCAAAAGACTGCCGGAACCAATCAATCCCAAGGGCTCCAATCCCAACACTTCGCACATCCTTTGGGTCTGATCGTAGACGGGGATTTTTTCCAACTCCACAGCGATTTTGCGGCCTCCGGCCACGCTCAGCTCCAACAAAGCAGTCGCCAACCCCCCCTCGGTCACGTCATGCATAGCCGTGGCCGCCCCATCACCGGCAGCCAACCGTGCTTCCGGTAAAATGCTGATCCGATCGATCCATCGTCGACACCGATTGATTTCTTCGGCAGTGATACCGAATGCAAGCAGCCGCTCTTTAAATTCTCTGGCGATAATGGCTGTCCCCTCCACCGCCACTCCTTTGGTCAACAGCACCACATCACCTTTGCGCATGTTTTTCTTTTCAATCAGGTCTTGCGGTTTTACTGTTCCGACCATCATCCCCGATACGACGGGGCGATGCACGGCGTCGGTGATTTCCGTATGGCCGCCGCACAACGTCACCTCCCAACGGCGAGCCTCTTGAGCCAACTCCTGCATGATTTCATTGACTTGAGAAGGCGTAATGCCGTATGGCAACAAAAGGGTGGTTAGAAACCAGCGGGGCGTCGCTCCGGCCGTTGCGATGTCGTTGGCGTTGACCGCCACGGCATATCGACCGATGGCGTCGGTGGCAAAGGTGATGGGATCTGATTTGAGCACCACAAGCTGATCTTTTCCGGGGACGGTGGCCGTGACGTCCTCTCCCACCGCGGGATAAATCAAAACCGATGGATCTTCGGATTTGATCTTTTCCAAAAAGCGCTGCAGCAGATGATTGGGCAATTTGCCGGCGGGAAGGGGCAGTCCGCTGCGAATGACGGTTTTCAGCTCATCAAGATTTCGAATGCGAAAGTCACATGCTGTGGACTGCAGCCGCGTATCATTATCAGGATCAAGCAGTGCCGTCAGGGCGCCGGCCGCTTTTCCGGCCTGTGGATCAAAAATGAAATCCCCAACCACAAGCATCTCATTTGGCTGAATTTTCAATTGCCGGGCCGCCCATAAAATGCCATCGCCGCTGGGTTTGGGATCCAAAGGATCATCCCGCGAGATGATGACATCGAAATCATCGCTTGCGATCATATCAAAATTTGCCAAGGACGTGATCACGGAGTCACGGCTGTTGCGGGTAATGATGCCTACAGATAAATTGTGCGCTTTGACCCAGGCGACGATCTCCTGTGCGCCTGCATTTGGACGGGATCGAACCGCACCGTCCAGCTCGAACCGGTCCAGCTTTTCCATGGCCTTGCGCCGCTCGTGTGCTCCGGCTATGGATTGAATGAACTCCAGCACCGGTTGATCGGAGGGACAGCCCAATGCTTTTTTGATGAATTTAAAATCCAAGGCACCCGGCTGGGTCAGTGTGCCGTCAAAATCAAATAAAACAGCTTTAACGCGGTATCCCGATATGGGCATGGTCATATTTCCCGGTTTCCGGTCGTCTATGGCAAAATTGGCTGTTTCCCGTTTTATGTTCTACAACCGCAGAACACAATGAAAAACAGGTATCATGATGATCGGCAGGTGACAAATACAGCGCTTTGAAAAAAGAGTGGACAATCAGGGCGGTAAAACCCTAAACTAATATTGTCCTACAAAAAAGGAGGGTTCCATGGCAAAAAAAATTTTAGTCGCGATGGACGATTCGGAAAACGCTGCTCGCGCTGCGGAATTGGTGGCCAAAAGCTTTTCCGTGGACAATACCATTGTCCTTTTCAACGTCATGTTGGACACAGCCGCCTTGTGCAAAATGGACAGCCCTGCACTATCGCCTCTGTTTAAATCCCAGCAGTCCACTTTCTGCGCGCTGGAGGATAAGAAACGAGAATTGGTAACGGAAGCCATCAATCGAGCCAAAGAGACTTTGCTCTCCTACGGGTGGCCCGGCGACCTGATCCAGGTCAAGATAGAGAACAAGAAAAAGGGTGTGGCCCGCGATATTCTTGATGAAGCTGAAAAAGGTTATGATCTGATCGTTTTAGGACGGCGGGGTATCTCCGGGCTGAAAGATTTCTTTCTTGGCAGCACTTCGAATAAAGTCTTTACCGGGGCCAAGGATATCTCGGTTTTAATTGCCAGCTAGTGGTAAAGGCCATTGATGTATTACCGATATGCCCATTCCTTCAGCCATAGTGTCCGGTTATCTTCAACTGGCCGATGCCGTATTCAGCCGCCTCACCCAGCTTGTGCCGTCGGATGAAAAGCTGCGCCGCTGCAAAATCATCTCCCACCGCGGCGAGCACGACAACCTGGTTATAAAAGAGAATACCCTCGCCGCCTTTGAACATGCCGCTGAGGTCGGTGTGTGGGGCATTGAGCTGGATGTTCGCTGGACCCGGGACTTGGTGCCTGTGGTTTTTCATGATGAGGATCTTCTACGCCTATACCGGTGTCGCCTGAAGATCAAAGATGTGTCATTCGCCGATCTGAAGAAGCACTATCCGGATATACCGGCCTTGTCGGAAGTGATCCAGCGGTTTGGCAAAAAAGTCCATTTGATGATTGAAGTCAAAAGGCAGCGTTTATCAGACCCTTCCAAACAGCTCACCCATCTCAACGAAATCCTGAGTCCGCTGGAACCATCGCTGGATTACCACCTCCTAACCTTGTACCCGGAAATGTTGGCGCTATTTCAGGACTTTCCCCTTGCTGCACTGGTCGCCATTGCAGACCGCTGGCCTCGGCGTCTCAGCCGATGGATCAGGCAGCGTAGATGGGGCGGTCTGTGCGGGCACTTTTTACTGGTGCACAACGGTCTTTTGTGGATTCACCACCAACACGCCCAGAAAGTGGGCACCGGTTTTGTCAAATCGCGAAACTGCCTTTATCGCGAAATCAACCGCGGAGTGGACTGGGTTTTCTCCAATGATGCGGTTCATCTTCAAGGCCTCCTGAACACCCGCCTGGCGACCTCGGGCAAAGGATCTAATTATTGACAGAAAAATCCCCAGTTGACATAATATTACCATAAGTGCTTGAAATTTCTATTGGCATTCATTTTCCAATTGCAGACCATCAGGTCGGGGCGGCATATGATTCGGCAGCTAAAGCGCATTATTTCCCTATCACCTGCGCACGCCTTTCTATTGATCGCATGGATCGCAACGGTTGTTTGGCCACAGATGCCGTCCAGCGCCCATGCCGACCCGGTGACATTTTACCAAAGCTTTGCCGGAAATGTGAATTTTCAAATGACGGGTGCCTCCTTGCGGCAGAACCCGAATTCCGGCAATGCGTGTTTGGTGGCCACATCTCGTTCGGCAGCGCTGACCAGTATTCCGGCCGGTGCCACCATTCGAGCCGCCTACCTGTATTGGGCCGGATCGGGCGCTACGGCGGATAACCAGGTGGTGTTTCAGGGTGTGACCACCAATGCCACGCGGACCTTTTCCGAGACCTTCAGTTATTTCGGTACCGACTATCCCTTTTTTTCAGGCTTTGCCGATGTAACCGTACAGGTTACGGGAAACGGCACCTATACATTGTCCGGCTTAACGGTGAACACGGGCTCACCGCACTGTTCGGTGCAGGCGGTGGTATCGGGCTGGAGTCTGATCGTTGTCTACGAAGATGCTGCGGAACCCTTAAGGGTGATCAATATTTACGATGGATTCCGGTATTTCAGAGCCAGCCAGATCGCGCTGACGCCGGCCAACTTTCAGATACCCCCATCCGGCTGCGGCACGCCCGGCGACTGCAAATGGGGTGTCATCACATGGGAAGGCGATGTTGAAAATTCGGCCCCCCTGGGCGGGTTTACGGAAGATCTTTTTGTTAACGGCACCACCATGACGTCCCCTTTGAATCCGATCAACAACCAGTTCAATTCAACCATCGACCTGTTGGGTACCCAACCCAATCCGCCGGATCCGTACTTCTATGGTGTTGATGTGGATGTCTATTCTCCCTTGCCCTTGTCGGCAGGGGATACCAGCGCCACCACCCTCTATCAGTCCGGCGGGGATTTGGTGTTGTTATCGGCCGAGGTTTTTTCGGTGCGCAATACACCGGTGGCGGACTTGTCCATCAATAAATTCCATTCCGGAGATTTCACCGTCGGCCAACAGGAATCATATACGCTTCGGGTGAACAACAACGGCCCCAACGATGCCAGCGGAGCGATTACCGTGACAGATACCTTGCCGGCCGGCCTGACGTTTGTTTCCGGCACGGGCACCGGCTGGAGCTGCAGTGCAGCCGGCCAGGATGTCACCTGCACCCATCCGGGGCCGCTGGTCAACGGGGCCGCCCTGCCGGACCTCGAGCTGGCAGTGGACGTAGCCGCATCTGCGGCACCGTCCGTAACCAACACAGCATCCGTGACCGGCACCTTGTTCGACAATCAGCCCGGCAACAACAGCAGCAGTGATCCTACAACCGTCATCAACCCGGGCCCGGCATCCGGAACCAAATTGCTCTATTTTTATATGCCCTCGGCACCGGCACCGGACACCGACACCATTCAGCGGGTGGTCAACCCCAGCAGCACCAATACCGGCAACATCGCTGCGGGCAATTCCTATTCAGCCCTCTTGTCCCCCATCACCCAGGCCCCGTTGACCTTGCAGGCCGGCAATGTCGCCGTATCGCTGTGGTTGCGACGACGCAACGGCGGCGGAACCCGGGATGTCACCGTCAGCCTGGACTTCTTCGGCGGCTCCACTGGCGTGCTCGGCAGCAGAACATTGAACAATATTCTAGGCAACAATGGCTGGCAGTATATTACCTTCAGCATCAACCTGGCCGCACCGGTGACGCTCAATCCCAACACCACCCTTCGTTTTACCTTGACCCATGAACCAAGCTCCTCCGGGAGCATCCGTGCTCGAAGCTTGCGCGGCGGTATCCGTTCACAGATTGCTTTGGACGCCTCCACGGTTATCAATGTGGACAGTGTGGACGCTTATACGGATGTGGCCTATCCCGGAGGCGTGGTGCAATCCAGCTATCCTCCGAACACCAACATCCGCGTCCGGTCAGTGGTGAGCGATCCCTTCGGCCATGACGATATCACTTCGGCCTTCATCACGATTCTGGATCCCACCGGCAATCCGGTGGTCACAAATGCCCCCATGACCGAGGTGGCGCCATTATCACCGGGCTCGCCGGGGGCTTCCAAGACGTTTGAGTTCCCGTTTACCATTCCAGCCGGCCCCAACGGCGCATGGACAGCCCGGGTCACCGCCAATGAAGGCACCGAAGGGACAATTGCAGACCTTGGGCAGGGCGCCTTTACGGTGGGCAGTCCCGCCATCACCATCAGCAAAACCGTCATCACCATATCGAACCCGGTGGAGGGCGCCACCAACGCCAAGGCCATTCCCGGAGCGGTCATGGAGTATGTGGTTGTGGTCACCAATACCGGGATGGGACCGGCCGATGCGGACAGCGTGGTCATTACAGATCCATTGGACGCCAATCTGCGCCTGGTCCTCGACAGCCCCATTGCGCCGGTCACCTTCTCCGACAGTTCCAGCGGTCTCTCCTTCGATCCATCGGATGTGGGCAACAGCGATACGCCGCTGCCTTACAATGATGTCGCCCTGTCGAACGACGGCGGCACAACTTTCTTACCCCTGGCTGCGGTCAGCGAGGTCGGCGGGATCGACGCTACGGTACCAAAGATCAACTTCATTCGCATCAATCCCAAAGGTACATTCCAGGGTGCTTCCGGTGGCGGCTCAGCCCCGGCCTTTACCCTTAGATTCAGAGTCCAGGTGGAGTAAACATTTATGCACGGCGCCGTGAAGGGGTAGATCGGCAATTCGGGCGGGATGGACCCATTTAAAGCCGGCCGGCCCTCTGAGATGGACACGCCCGGTCTTCCAACGGCATTGGTAGACGTCCATCAGCAGTTTAAAATGGGTGTACGTATGCCTTACCGTGGCCACGCGGTCCCCTACCGATACTTCCAGGTTGGTCAATGTCTTGATGTGATTGCCGCATACCCTTGCGGCGTCATGGCCGCCGCTCACCTCACCGCCGGGAAATTCCCACAACCCTCCCAACAGCCCTTGTTCGGCGCGCCGGACAAGCAGGATGCGTCCCTTTTTTTCCACGATCCCCGCCGCAACATGACGTACCGGTAGAGGGGCACGTTTGACGCGATGGGGATATTCGCTCACCGCATCTGATTTAAAGGCGCGGCAATATCGGGCAACCGGGCACGCTGTACAGTCGGGCCGGCGGGGAGCACAAACCAGGGCGCCCAACTCCATCATGGCTTGGTTGTGATCGCCGGGGTTCAGCCGGTCCAGGAGGGCGGTCGCCAGGTCTTTGAAGACACCGTGGGATGCGGCCTGGTTGACCGGCGTGCTGATCATAAACAGCCGTGCCAGCACGCGTTTGACGTTGCCGTCCGCCACGGCATGGGGTTTGCCGAATGCAATGCTCAACACCGCTGAAGCAATGTAGTCGCCGATGCCCGGCAGTTGCTTCACTGCATCCCATGAATCCGGGAAACGTCCCTCCAGATGGTTGGAAATGATGCCGGCGGCTTTGTAAAGGTTACGGGCCCGGGAATAGTAGCCCAACCCCTCCCAAAGTTTCAGCACGGTTTGCAATTCGGCTCGGGCCAGACGGAAGACATCGGGGAATTGGTTGGTAAAACGGTGGTAGTAGGGTTTTACGGTTTTAACCTGGGTCTGTTGTAGCATTACCTCAGAAACCCAGATACGATAGGGATCGGCTGTCCGGCGCCACGGCAGGTCGCGGCGGTTGAGTTCATACCAGGCCCCCAAGGCGCGGCGAATGGCGGCGGCGGTGGCGGGCGCGATTCGGTCCGACGGGGAAACCATGTTCAGGGACGTTTGATTGGGCATGCCCTGCAGCTATCACAATCCTGAACAGAATACCATGCTTGGGCTTAAAAGCGCATTATCTGATCTAAAGATTTTAAGACGCAGCACCGATAGTACTCTCAGCGGAATCACAGCGGAATCAGTACGCATTCAATTCATAGACAAGGGAACTCCATGACCGACATCAATGCCCTGCACTTCATTGACGAATTACGCTTTGACATCGAAAACAATGATATGATCAAGGCCCGCTTAGTGTTAGCCCACTTTGAAGAGGTGGATTCCAAAACACAAAAGATGGCCCTGTTTGAACTGAGCAAAGCGCCGGATGCTTTTGTAATTCCCCTGATTGTGGGCCTTTTGGCTACCAAGCCGGAAATCGGCGAATCCCAACCGTCGCTCAAAGAGGTTTTGTTTTCCAAAGCCCTGGATTATCCTGACACCCTCAACAGATTGCTGATCCGCGAAGCCAAGCCCAACAACAAAATAGTATTGGCGGAAGTGGCCGGTGAAATCCGACTGGAATCGGCTACACCGATCCTCATGAGCATCCTCAACGAAGATCAGGATGAGAGGGTTTTGCGAGGAGCCATAAACGCCCTCGGCATGATCGGCGATGCCACCGCAACCAACCCTATCTCCGAATTCCTTTATTCGGGCAGTGTCGAGCTGATTATCGCAGCCATTCAGGCGCTGGGCCAGCTCTCCACCCCTACGGCGATTCAACGTCTTGCTGAAAAACTGGGGGCCGACAAGGATCTGGACTACATGATTCTGGATGTCTTTGCCTGCGCCCAGGAGCCTGAGGCCCTGGAACGCCTCAATGCCACGCTGTCAGCCCAGAATGCCCATCTGCGCAATGCCGGCAAGCAACATTTGATCGATATCGGCCCAAAGACCGTCCCTGTATTGACCCGCAATCTGCGTTACGATGATCCCGATCTGTTGATACACACCCTCAACGTGCTGGGTGCCATCGGTGACGAGTCGGCTATTGGACCCATTCGCAAACTGATCCACAACGAGCCCAAAGACCCCAATGTCCGTTTTGCCGCTTATGAGGCCTTGGGTTTGCTTCCGATGGCCAAAGGGGCCTTTGCCCTGGCCCAGGGCCTGCACGATCCCGTGGACAATGTGCGTGCCGCCGCCGCCAGCGCCATCAATCACAATTACAATACCGTACTGGCAGCAGGGATTAAGAATATGATCCGTGATGAAAACGGGGCCGAGCGTCCCATCAGCCACACGGTGATTGATGCCGAGTGCGATGCCGTTTTTTTGGATCTCATCGAGGACGAGGTCTTCTACGACTATGCAGTGGCGTACTTGAGCCGCAAGGCGCATCCGGATACCCGCACCTATTTTCTCGATCTGCTGCGTGGCAATGGCGGTGATGAGATGGCCGTTCGCATCGAAGGTCAGGCCTCCAGCGAAACCCATGAGGCCCTCAAAGTTTTTGCGGTGGACGATTCCAAGATGATTCTCAACATCTATCGCAGCGTGCTCCACAATCTGGGATGCGATCCGGTGCTCTTCGAATTCCCGGCCGAAGCTGTCGATCAGGTCCAGACCCAAAAACCCGATGTGATCTTCACCGACCTGAACATGCCGGAAATCAGCGGTGTGGATTTGACCAAAGCGGTCCGTCAATGGTTCCCCAAAGAGCAATTGCCGATCATCATGGTGACCACCCAGAACGAATGCCAGGATAATGATGCCGCCTATTCAGCCGGTATTACCGATATTCTGCAAAAACCGTTCAACGAGGAGACACTGAGGGCGGCCCTGGAAAAGCATATTGCGATCCAATAATATCCATAGTGTTGTTCCCCAGAACTATGTGACATTTGGGTTTTGACATTGGGATTTGAATGTTGTGCACCGCTTCTACTCAATAATGGCATATCTTCTGCGAGCTTCGGCCTTGGGCATGCCGTTGAAATGCCACCATTCAAAACTCAGGGGAATGAACCCTGCCCCAACCATGACGTGGGCCAGCAACTGCCGGTTTTTTTTCTGGGCATCGGTTAGGCCATATCCGAGTTTCTTCTTGGCAAACATCCAGTAGAGTTCAATGGTACTTTTTCGGAAAGGACTGAATCCCATATCCAACTCTTCGCCTTTTGCATTCACAATGGTGATGTCCACAGCGATGCCGTAGTTGTGCATGGATCCTTTCTCGGGATTGGCCACGAATTTTTCAAATTTGGTTCCTTTCATTTTTTCATACATTCGCCGTGAAACGCTTCTGGGTCTGGCGGCATCTAAAACAAGCAAAGCGTAACCTTCATTTTTCATCTTTAACAATTGTTGTGCTTTGGACAGTTTAATGGCGACTTCCTTGCGCAAATAGGCTTTGTCCAATCCGTCGTAGTAGTTCTCACGGAAATAGTTCTTTTTTGGATCCGAGTTGACCAGATCGACCTTAATCGCGGGATCAATGCTTTGAACATCAACCAGCCCCGCCCGGATGAATTTATTTTGGATTTCGTTTGCCTGGGCCATGCCGACCAGGCAAACCATCATCATTATTGCGGCTATATAGAGAATCTTCATATGCAATGCACCTTCGCGGCATCCTGCTATCTGTTCTTTTACGGACCTATAACCCTTCTTCAGGTATCAGGACCATGACGGTTTCCCCTTTTGCGCGAACCTCACCTTCCGCTGAAAGCCATGTCTCTACAATCACTTTTTTGGGTGTTATTTCAAGAATGCGGCTTCGCAGGGTCAGCCGTTCAACCGGTGTGGGTTTGAGGTAGTCCACTTTCAGGGCCGCCGTCACGTGGCGGGGCAGGGGGACTTTTCCCAGAGGGACGCCGGCTAGACGGCATCTGGCGGCTGAGGCCGTGGCGGCACTGTGGCAGTCGATGAGTGAGGCGATGAGCCCGCCGTACAAGTAGTCAGGGAACCCGCCGGTGTGATAGGGCAACGGGTCGAACTGGCAAACGCTCTCTTCGCCGTCCCAGTAGCTTTTAATGTGCAAGCCATTTTCATTCAAAGGGCCACAACCATAGCAATGGGAATAATCGTCTGGATAATAGTCTTGAAACGCTTTGGATGTATCAACCATGGCAGCTCCTTGCTTGGATAAGCTTTAAATTATATAGTGCCTGAACGGTAATTGAATATATTATAAATTCAGTTTAGTATAGCATTTAATAAAGAAGAAGATTTTCCGGGTTTGTGAAGAAATTACTTGCACAAACTACCCTTAACCTTTATGTAAGGTGTTGTTATCCAAGCACATAATGGTTGCGGCCGATTTTACCAGAATCGGACCAAAAGAGTAAACCCCGGAAAATCTTCATTGGAAAATGCTATGCGAAAAGTGATCGAAAATCAATTGAAAATAGGACAAACCGACATACCGAACATTCAAATCGACCTTTGCTGCCGGGACGAAATCCCTCAGTTGCTGTTGGGCCTTCGTTACATCTATAGCCATCGGCCGATCCGCGATGAAGTTTTCAAAATATTAAAGAAAATCACTCCTAAAGAGGTTGCTGCCGACAAAGGCCGGCCAGGGATGGACTTATGGAAGATCCTGGTACTGGGCACCTTGCGGCTCAACTGCAACTGGGACTTTGACAAACTGCACAACATCGCCAATGAACATAAGACGGTGAGAGAGTTTTTGGGTCATACCATTTTCGAGTTTGATCAACGATACGGACTGCAGACGATCAAAGACAACATCAGTCTGTTAACCCCTCAGCTGCTCGATGAAATCAATCAAGTGGCCGTTAGCGCCGGGCACGCTGTGGTCCGCAAAAATGATGAAGAGCTGGTGCTAAAGGGGCGATGCGATTCGTTTGTCCTGGAAACCGATGTGCACTATCCTACGGATATTAATCTGCTTTTAGATGCCATCCGCAAAATTGTATTTCTGATCGGCGCTCTTTGTGACGATCTTGGCATTACCGAATGGCGGCAATACCGACATATTTTCAAGAAGATCAAAAAACAGTTCAATTATGTGCGCCGTCTCAAACACTCGTCATCCAAAAATCAGAAGGTGAAAACCCAAAAAGCGCAATTGATCATCGATGCCCATCTTGCCTATGTGGATATGGTTGCAACCTATGTGCAGCGGGCCATAGAAAGCATTGCCATCTTAAAGGAGATGGGTACCGGCTCGGTTGCTCGTATCATGACGATCGAAAGCTATGTGGCTCACGCGCAACGGCAAATTGATCAAATCCGCCGTCGCGTGATTGATGGCGAGACAATCCCGCATAGTGAAAAGGTTTTCTCAATTTTTGAAGAGCACACCGAATGGATCAGCAAGGGCAAAGCCGGTGTACCCCAAGAACTTGGCTTGGGAGTCTGTGTTTTGGAGGATCAATACGGCTTTATCCTTCACCATCACGTCATGGAAAAGCAAAAAGATGTGGACATTGCTGTAACGATGGTATCTGAGGCTAAGCGCAAATTTGCTGCTTTGTCTTGTTGCAGCTTTGACAAGGGCTTTCACAGACCGGCCAACAAAGAGCAACTTCAAGTGATTTTGGACGATGTGGTGCTGCCCAAAAAGGGCAAACTTTCAGAAGCAGAAAAACAAATCGAATTCTCTGAAGATTTTATCGAGGCTCGCCATAAGCATGCCGCAGTGGAATCGGCGATCAACGCCCTTGAAAATCATGGACTTGATCGATGCCTCGATTGTGGGATCGACGGATTCAAGCGGTATGTGGCTTTGGCCGTGTTGGCGCGAAACATTCAAATCCTGGGAGCCAAACTGCGCCAAAGAATTCTAAAGCGTCAAAGACGTCTTGAACATTTAGCCGCTTAGAGCGGAAATAATAACGATGTGCTTTTTTTACAATCCAGAGGATAGCTGTTTGCTAAAAAAGCCGGAAAAGGTCAGAATAGCAGCAATTTCGGATGATAAAGAAAACTGAACCATTTTTACTTTTTTGAGTGACGTTTTGTGAAATGGCGGACAAGAAAAAAACCCCTTTTCCGTTCAAGCACTAAATATATAAATTAGTCAAGCAGCGGTTTTAAACTGAACTCATTTTCTCTTGATATCTTCTCACCGCGCTTAACCGAAATGCTGATAGCTGGTTGTGTCATCCCTATCTTTTTGGCTAGATCGGTGGCCGTCACTCCCAGTTCCCGCACCGCCCAATAACACAGCAAGCTGCGCGCTCGAACAACCGTTGGGTAACGACCTTTGGTTAAGAGCTGATCAGGGGTTAAATCGAAAAGGTCGGCAACGTAACGTGTTAATTCGGCAACATCAATGCCTTTGGCTGATAACTGATAACTGCGATCGAGTTTTTCATCGCACCGAGCTAGAACGTTCAAAACGAAATCGCTATCACCAAGAATACGTTCATCGCCCTTTAATCGCTGCTGGCCTTTGACCAACTTCTTGGCTTGCTTCCATCCGCCAAGGCTACGGACCAAACCACCGCCAACCAGTTCAGGCCTGCGTCCCAGATCAATTCCTTTTTCAACAAAACTGCGGTATTTTCGACGTGCAACGGCTTTTTTAACTGCAAATAACCCGAAGATTTTATCCGTGTCCTGCCAGGAAACATCCTGCGTTCCCATCAAAGCTGCGTGTCCTGTATATGGAAAAGTATCCAGCGATTCGATATTACGCACCATGCCAACACGCAGTGGGTTCAAGTGGATATACCGTGTTAACTCCATAAGGTAGGTATCTTCTTGACAGAGTATGGATTTATACCGATTTTGAAAAAGCTGCCCGTGGCGGCGATGACGTCGGTTATATGAAACCGCATATCCGGTTAGCAAACGACGCATTAGCGTGGCAAGGGGAACGATACCGGTTCGAATTAAAAGATGAACGTGATTAGTCATCAACGCCCAAGCATAACAAGGCGTCGACGAAGCCGATAAAATGTGGTCAACGCGTTCTAAAAAATCAGCCCTGTCAAAATCCCCTTTAAAAATGGCTTTACGCTCAATACCGCGCGCGATCACATGATGTAACGCCCCTGGGGCATCTATCCTGGCTCGTCTTGGCATCCCCTGCAAGTATCAAAATTATAAATTCATGTCAATTTATATATTTATGGACGTCCCTAGTGGCCCAGCTTTGCTTCCCATCTCAATGACAAAGATATTGATATTCTAGTGATCCAGAGTCTTATGGGCCATGCATCGACGCGAAGTACCGAACCATACATCCATCCCTCTTTGAATAAAGTAAGAAGAGCAATGGAAAAGCTACCAGCAGTCATTTTTATGAATCAGCTTATAGAAACCGGCTTGTTGAAGCTCAAGTTCCAGAACAATCAAATGCAAAAAGAATGACTGCCGGATAAAAGATAACAATATTTGTAGTAATACACACAAACCAACGGAGAAATGCGTCCGATTGCAGCAAATATATTTGCACCTGTTTACTTTTACTGTTGTAATTGGTTCTATACTGATGTATTGGAGATTAAAGATGGTGTTTCTTTATGCGACCTTTCTTAAATACCCTTTCTAATTGCGCCTAACTTAGCACTTTACCGCGAGGTTCGCATTTTTCAGGGGCCGAGCGGCAATTACCGAAAACGACCGCAAAAAGAAAATGTTTGTATTTATTTTAAGCTTCAAAAAACCGCGCCGTAGGCCCGGTCCCAATGCAAAAACTTGTTCGGAACCCATTATTTTTCATTACATTTCCGAAGATTCTCTTCATATTCGGAAATCATTTTTTTGATTAATGGTTTTGAATATTCTACAGTTAGATCCATTTGTTCAGTAACCATATCATAATATTTACTACCAACCCCGCGATATTCTTTCTTCATCTTCTTTAAATCGATTGCACCAGCTTCATTAAGAGCCCTTAAAGAACGATTGAAACCATCAGTCATGAGGCCTGAAACAAGTGAGGCTATTTTTTCTTCAAGCTCTTTACTCATATTTTGATTCCGAACGTCAAAATCACGGGGCACCGCTGTTTGCGCTCCCGTGCATTTTATTGTTCGGCGATTAAGCCGCGTATTTTTCGCAGCTTACAATATGCCATGCTTGTTTTTCAAAACTTTCATCTTGTTTTTGATCAACAATATACCGCAGATTACTTACAATCCAATATCCACTATCATGATCAAAAGGAGCAGACTCTCCGGAGGCGTTATAAGTAACTTTAGCCACATTTTCAGCAAGGTACAGTATGCTTGAATAAATTGAATCTACACCTTTTCCCTCAGCTTTCAGTGTCAAATCGCGTACTGCTGAGAAAGCATCATGTGCCTCTTTCCATCTTTCTGGATCTTTTGTAATTCCAACAACTTCTTCAACCTCTTTGATTCTACCAGTAAGCGGTATGCATAATTCCAAAACTTCCTTCGCCCAAAGTGGCCGGTGAATTTCTCGAATATGTTCATAAAGAATTTCACCAGCTTTAAGCGGCTGACCACTATCCCAAAAAGGTTTAGCCTCTTCGATATATTTTATCTTCATAAAGGATTAACTCTTCCGCCGAACGCGAACATCTGCGGCTTGTCCGCAGCATGTTTTTGTTGGATCATTGATTATCATGATTAAAACTTTATTTGCTCATTGTTCCTGAATAGGGTGCCACTCCTCTTGTTGCTGTGCAACACCGGCAATTCTTGCCGGTGCCACCCGCGAATTAGCTGTCATCGGTGATTATTAACGCCATAAATCTTGATGGCGCTTTTAGGGATATGTTCACATTTCAGCCAATATGAATAGTTCCGAGACTTTAAGGTTTAGGCTGCTCGCTACCTTGATGATATTCTCCAAAGAAATATTACGTACTCCACGTTCAATTCCACTAATATAATTGCGATGTAACCCGCAATGAAAAGCAAATGATTCCTGCGTGTAGCCACACTTTTTGCGTTGCTTGCGGATAGCTTCTCCAAATGCTTTTTTACTTTTGCTCGTGGTTGTCTCCATGCCTTCAAGATTATCAGGATGCACACGATAGGTCCACACACTATGGGTGTATTTTATGCTTGACTTGTTCCAAAATGCACACTATAAGTGTGATTTTTAGGGGTTGCTTCGCTGGATGCTTATGAAGTCCGCTCCATAAAATATAACATGAAATGAGACGTGAAGTTTTGAGGTCCGAGGTGGCTCCACATGTAGCCTGTGGTAAGACTTTTTTGTGCGTAAATTATCAAATTTTATAGGAGATTCAGCATGGCTTATTTCAAAGCTGAACTTTCACAAATACATGCCTCTGTTTTGCGTCGGATCGCCTGGGGATACGACGCTTCGATGGGCGATACTTTACACAAAGTCATTGAAGATTGGGTTTCTCAAAATGACACCTCCTTTATTTGTGAATTATGTAAGGATCAATCGTTTTGTCCTTCATGTTTTATCAAGAAACGCAGACAGAAAACTCATGCGAGATAACCACCGGGTAACCTCAAAAAAATTTATTTAATACCGCCGAACGTTCACAATGAGCGGTGCAAAGGGGAAGGTAGGAATTCTAAATGAAATAAAATTTTTGCGATATCAAGATCTTGTTAACCGCACGCCCCTTTGCATCCGCCTCAATTGTGTGGTTATGCACTGGCATTTTGCGGAATGTCTTGGCCGGTATGCTTGGCAGGGATAATCCGTTTTTCGATATCAGCCCCAATTTTACGTTTCATAATTCTAAGATCATGCTCGGTCTGTAGATTCAGCCAAAACTGGGCTTCAATCCCAAAATATCGCTCCAGTCTTAATGCTGTATCAGCTGTAATAGCTCTTTTCCCATTCACAATCTCACTTATCCTATTGGGAGGAACCGAAAGATCCCTGGAAAGCCGGTTTATGCTAATACCCAAAGGCTCTAAAAAATCCTCACGGAGGATCTCACCTGGCATTATCGGCTCAAGAATATCATGTTTGTTCATCATAGGAGCACCTCAATGATAATCTGTTATTTCAACATGGTACGCATTTCCATCATGCCACTCGAAACAAACGCGCCATTGTTTATTGACGCTAATTGCATATTGACCTTTTCGGTTCCCAGAAAGAGCGTGAAATTTATTGCCGGGGTTCAGCATCAGCGCCTCTAAGCTGGGCGCAGCATGTAAAACCATAAGTCGTCTCCGCGCCTGCCTTTCAAAAGCCTGGAAACGGCGTACCCGTCGATCATTGAACAATTTTTCGGTATCTCGACAGGCAAATGATTTAATCATACGTTCAAAGTATTATGTATTACGTAATATGTCAAACGAAATTGGATGCTCCAGCATAACGGCCTGTGACAGGGGAGGCACGGTCCTCGCCGTCCCTTGAACACAGAGGTTGTACGATCGTCATTTATTTGACCAATCGCGAGAATTCCATTCGTATACAAAACGCGCAACTTGATTATACTCACTCTTTTCGAACAAATATATCACGCATGCGGTTATCAATATCGGTAGCAAAAATTCGAGTTTGTTGATTAGGGTAACAACCAATATCGTGATCAGGACAAAAACCCACCAATCTAAAAATCCCGTAAGTTCAAATGTCTTAGCCTTATAATCAATTTTTATATTACCGTGCATGAACCTAACTGCTGGGGATAATGCTATGAATTGGACTATCTTTTCGCGGAATGCAAACTCATTGTCGCCAATAGTTTTAAAAACCAATGAATGGGCACGTTTTTTCTTAAATGCCTCTGACAGCACGAATTCATCAAGATTGTTAGGTGCTGTACCTAAGAATTGAGACTTATTATAGTAGATCCTTATCCCTTTCCGATAGTATTCAGGCCACCAAGTACCGGCGATGATCAGTTCTAAAATATTTGAACCAAAAATCATTGGGAAAAGGTAAAAGATTAAGTTCTCTTTCATAGTCTTAATTGTACAACGTCTGCAATGACGCGCAGGAAATGGTCGCGCTCGCGCGGCTATTTCTTGTCGCTGTCAATTGCTTTGTTGGGCTCCGCTTTCGTTCCTTGACCTGTGAGCTCCCTATACGCAGAAATGGCTTCACGAACAATGGCCGGCTTAAAGACACGTAGAATGACACACAGCAAAGCGAGGACGACAACGGAGAATACTACGTTTGACTGTCTCGGATAGTCTGAGAACTTCTCAAGCAGGACGAGCGTCGCTATCGAGCTAGTGAGAATGAACAGGACGGCGACAATTCCGACTCCAATCTCACGGAGGGGAGTGTTTCGGGACGACTTGTCACTCTTTTGTGCCTTTGGTCCCGAAAGAGCAGTGTGTCTTGGCGGAAGGGCTTCATCACCAATCTGTGGCGGCAGAGAAGAAAGAAGTACATGCAGGATTTCGTCGGAGCCCTCCACAAACACGTTCTTATCATACGTATAGACATTCCGGTAGCGCTCCGTCACCCCCCTCAGACCAGGATAGTCCCTCGAGTATGCCGTGAGGACCAAGACTGGGATGTCAGGTCGCCGCTCCTTGAGGAGGTCCAGTATTGCCAGCCCCCCTTGGTCATATATCTGCTTCCGCAGCCTAACATCAACAATGGCTGCGTCGAATTCCTTCAGTTCCCGAGATGCAATGAACTGGTCGGCTTCCTCATACTCAGTCAGCGTCGTGATGTCAATCGGGCCATATCGAGTGACAGTAGACAATAGGATTGCTTGCCACTCAGGATCATCTTCGATCAGCAGTAGTTGGGCTCTTTGCAACTCGTCTAACGTCATGAAGCCTCCGTTAAGGTGGCTGGAAGGGTCCAGCAGATTGTCGTTTGTGTTTCTTCGCTACGGATGTCGGCGCTTCCGCCTGCCGAGGATACTATCCATTCGATGGCCTGGCACGCTATGGGTTGCAGTTCTATGGGTGACGTATGCTTGAGACTAAGCGTCGTGATCAATTGCCCTTGAACGAATCTAAAACTCAGATCGATGCTGGGGGATCGCTCACGACTGATTGCAAGGAGACCGCCTTGCACCGCAATGCAAAAAGCGTCCCGGTATTTTGTAAAGGACACGCCACCACCGCCTTTCAGCAGGGGCGTGAAGTCCACCGGAGGAAGTTTGTATACTTGGCAGTACACACGAAGACTGTATGCTAGGTCTTTTAATGAAATACTGTCTTTCTCCGGGCGCCAAAACAGCACAGCACCCGCGTTGTCGAGCAAGTCGTACAATTTATTATAAAGCTGTTCTTCGCGTGCAAGCATCTTCTTTATCTCGGCGCTAAGGTTTTGTGCCTCTTCCCAATTGGAAAGCTCGCGGAATCCTACAATATTCCTTAGCGGGCCCCTAAAATCATGAATCAGCGAGGACACTATATCGAGTACTCCTGCCTCACGGAGGAGGTCAATCTGTGCCTGCTTCATCTTTGAGGTCCGTTCACCGCAGAAGGGGCATATGAATGGTTTTTTGGTATTGGTGGTCATATTCAGCCTCGTTAGATTTACAGCAGCCCAACGGAAAGCTAACCAGCGGCGGATTTTTAGCTACGGCCTGTTAAGAGAAGGAAACGATGTAATAAAATACAAATGTTGAAAATGCCATGGAATTAGCCGTCTGAGTTTAGCACCTGGTTGGCCCATTTATTTTTTATAGGCTGCCTCTAATCCGCCAAGCATCGGATAATGTTTTACATTTAAGGTTTTTAGCTCGGCTTTTTCTGTGTCCGCCGTTGCAGCTAAGATGGCATCGGCAAGCCCTACTCCATGTGACTTGCCGAAATCACGCTTGTAGAGCCCACCAATTTTTGCGATTTCAGCGGTTAACGGGACTACCCGGAAAAGGGAGATAAAATTTTCTAATACTGTTAGTTCCGCATTTCCTTTTACACCAGCATACAATTCAGCAACCACAATTGGAGAGAGGATGATTCGAGAAGAATATTCATTTACAAAGGCGACAGCTTTATCGTGACCACGCAAAAAATCAATTAGCACATCAGTGTCTATAAGGATTGGATTTGGCATGGTTATTATCTATCCCATTCCGACCTTAGTGCCCTGAAATCAGGAAGGTCTTTGCGATTCTTCCAGATCCCAGCAGCTTTTTCCAATGCTGATTCTTTTCGATTGCGCCCAGCCTGGTCGATGAGACGATCAATAGCCTCGCGAATGATCTCACTTTGGTTTTTACCTAGATTTTTTGCAATAACAGATAGTTCAGCACGTTGCTTGTCTGTTAAGTATATTTGTGTCCTGATCATGGCAAAACTCCATCAATGTATACACCATACACATACACCAGTAGGGGCTATTTGTCAAGGCCAACATGGATTAGGCGACCCAATAGTCGTATTATTTTACGGCTGTTTAGCAGCCGAAATGGTGTTATTGTGCTAATCAGTCCAATAATACCCTAAATTTCCGGTGTTATTGTGCTGATTAGCACAATAAAAAATGGGCATTTATTAAAAATCACCATACATATGAACAAACGTTCACGTACCGTTGTTTCCGTTTTAATTCTATTCTATCATTTGAAAGCAAGCGTGGATCTAGAAAAAAATCTATCTGTTAATCGTAAATATGTCAAAGAAAATATTAGGTTTTTTCGCATATAGGATAGTGATGCTGGCGCACTGTAATGCAGTCGGAGTACCACCCATTATTACCTTAAGTGAAATGGATTGCATAAAAGGATTGTAAAATCAGGCTGAAACAAAAAGGGTTTAGCAAAATCCGCTAAACCCTTTTATAAATTTATGGCGGGAGCGACGAGACTCGAACTCGCGACCTCCGGCGTGACAGGCCGGCGTTCTAACCAGAACTGAACTACGCCCCCGTATGAACCCATTTCCCAAAAAGCTGGTAGGCGGAACAGGGCTTGAACCTGTGACCCCCGGCTTGTAAGGCCGGTGCTCTCCCAACTGAGCTATCCGCCCTTGAAAATGGAAAAACCCCTGTTGGGAACCTCCCAAAAGAGCGATATAGCTAACAGTTCGCCTTTTTGATGTCAAGGGAAAATTCGGGAACCGCAGGCCGAATTTTTCGCGGGGTCCATTTAAGAATTCATACTTTAAAATTCAGTGATTTGCAACGCTGATAACTGATGGATTAAATCCGTTTATGAGCTATTTGACAAACCACCGGTGTCTGCGTTTATTGATATCTGTCGCTCGAACCATGCAAGTGGACGGTTATTGAAAAAAACACCGCCGATCCGTCCAATTGTGTATCGATTGAAAATACGCTATCGTGTTTTTTTATTAAATGGCGGATTTGGATAAAAGGATACGGATCAGTGCAAGAATATTTGGGACCGCATCAAATAAAAATGAAAGCGTGGATCAGCTGCGCTCCTTTTGAACGCCTGTTGAATATCAAAATCGAACAGGTCACAGATGGGCAGGCGGTGCTGTCTATGCCGTTTACGTTGAAGCTGGCCCAGGGTTTGGGCCTGATGCACGGGGGCGCCCTGGTGAGTTTGGCGGACACCGCAATGGTCATGGCCATCAAGAGCCTCCTTGCACCGAAAACCTATTTTACGACCATATCCATGGAAAGCCGGTTTCTCTATCCGGTGAAAAAGGGCATCGTAACGGCTAAGGCCCGGGTGACTGCCCGCCAAGGGCAGTTGCTGGACGGCCGGGTAACCCTGTACAACGATGAACAACGCGAGGTGATGCAGTTTTTTGCAAGATTTCAGGTTGCCAGGGAAGCGCAGATCAAGGCGGTCTCTTTTTGTGATTGACGGCGGCTAATCATGTGTTCCCCTTTTCCACGAAAAACAGTTTAATGAGGAAACAGCCATATGAAGTTCTCTGAAGCACGGCAAGGCAGGGTTTTTATACTGCGTTTGGAAGACGGTGAGGTGGTTCACGAAGTGATTGAACAATTCGCCAGGGACCATGACATCCAAGCGGCCGCTTTGACCATTCTGGGCGGCGCGGATACCGGAAGCCGGCTGGTGGTGGGGCCGGAGGAAGATCGCGGCCTGCCCCTGACCCCCATGAAACTGGCCCTGGATCACGCCCACGAGGTGACCGGCACCGGCACCCTCTTCCGCGACGAGCAGGGCGCCCCCCTGCTGCACATGCACATGGCCTGCGGCCGCCGGGACCAAACCGCCACCGGCTGCATCCGTGAAGGCGTCAAGGTGTGGCACATCATGGAGGTTGTTCTTTTCGAATTAACAGGTACAAAGGCGCACAGAGCAGTTGAAGAGCCCCTGGGCTTAAAATTCCTACAACCCTAGTAGACGGCTGAATGAATACCTTTAACTCCCTCCTCCTTGACGGGGGAGGTATGGAGTGGGGGTGATGGATATCAGGCCATCATACACCCTCCGCCAACCCCCATAAGCGCTTTATTAAGAATAATGATAAGCCAATCTCTTTGCAGGATATCGGATTTTATACCCGGCCGGCGCAGAGGCCGGCCCTACGCCAATCACTCCGGTTCCGGGCGTTGAGGGTTTTCGTAGAAAGGGTCGGGCTCTGTCCCGACCGGTTCGGAAGGTGGTACTCGCAAAACCTAAAAAAGCTGCTAAATATCCTTATTTGAGCGCTTATGCCCACAACCCCTCCTGCCAGGGGAGGGGGGTTTGTTTCAGGGACGCATCATCCGAATCGGGCTTCCCAGTCCAGAACCGGCCGGCACAGAGGCCGACCCTACATTTCTTCCTTAAAATCGGCAGAATACCACAACTTAACACTTAAAACTTAAAACTTAAAACTCGGGCGGGTCCCGGAATAATCCGCCAGGCATGAAACGCATCAGCCAAAACCACCCCACCGGCTGATATTCAAACTAAAGGAGCCCGTTAAATACCCCATGCTCCCGAAGAATGTTCAAACCGATGATCACCAGCACCGTTGCCCCCAGACCGTCGGCCATGCGCCTGAGATGGGCGGCCCTTGAGATGCGCTTGCCCAGGTGGAGGCCGATGGTGGTAAACAGGCAGGCCACCACGCCGATAACGGCCGCGGGCATCCAAATGGACACCTTGACCACCGACAGGCTGAGCCCCACGGCCAGCGCATCCAGACTGGTGGCCACCGAAAGCATCACCATGGTCATGCCTCTGGTGGGGTCGTTGACCTTTCTTTCGCAGGCGTCATCCTTCTGAAACGCCTCGCGATACATGCTCAGGGCCACGAACAGCAGCAGGCCGAAGGCCACCCAATGGTCATACCGGGCGATGAGATCGCGGATGGTCAAGCCGGCGCTCCATCCGATCACCGGCATCATGGCCTGAAAGAAACCGAAGTGCCACGCCAGGCGAAAGTTCTGGCGCCAGTGAATAGTGCCCAGACAAATGCCGGTGGCAATGGCCACGGCAAAGGCGTCCATGGCCAGGGCCACGGCTATGGCCAGAATATTAAACAGGGTCAAAGGCCTCGCTCCTTTCAGCGTCATCGTTGACTCTCAGCACACTAAAAGGTAACATAACAGCCATTCGGTTGATTTCAAACGATTATGTGCTTAGGTTTATTTCTAATTCAAATCTAGCCAAAGGATGGATCGCATGGATCAATGGGAGGAGAAACTGTCTTGCGCGGTGGCGTGCTACCGGTGCAACGCCGGTTTGAAACCAACGGACAAGCGCATTTTGTCGGTCTATGACCATGAACCGATTTGCCTGGCATGCAAGGCTGCGGAGGAACAAAAAGCGGATTATGAGAGCGTTTCCCGCGAGGCCATCGGCAGCTGCATGGCCGAAACGGAACTGCTCTACGGCGATCCCAGGGGATATTGTTTTCACCACTTTTATCCCTTTACATGCAAGTAACGGCACAATACCTTACTTCAACATTCTGCGGTTCCTTGTTCGATACTCGATATTCCATTAAGGCCGTCCGCCCATGTCAAAGGCCGGGGTATTTTTGATCCCTTAACCAAATCCTAACAGAACCCTGACATCACCCAAACGGATGCCGGTATATGCACGCTCTCTTGAGGCCCGCAAAGCGCGCCGAAAGAGTGACACGCGCCGACATCATAACAAAAGACGGGGAATATGGATAAAGAGACCATACTGGTGGTGGATGATGAAGAGGATATCCTCGAACTGGTTCGCTTTAATCTGAGCCGTGAAGGATTTTCCATTATTTGCGCTGCAACCGGCGAAGAGGCCTGGAAGATTCTGAATGCGAGCCGGGTCGATCTTCTGGTTTTGGATTTGATGCTGCCCGGCATGGATGGACTGGAACTGACCCGGCGGCTCAAAAAAGAACCCCGGACCCTAAAGATACCCATCATCATGCTTTCGGCCAAAGGCGAAGAGGCGGATATCGTCGCTGGTCTTGAACTGGGGGCGGATGACTATGTGACCAAACCTTTCAGCCCGCGCGTGCTCATCGCCCGGGTGCGGGCCGTGCTCCGGCGGCGTCTGCCGGCCCCTGAGGCCGGCGACGAGGTCTTGAAGATCTATGACCTGGCGATTCACCCCGGCCGCCGCACCGTGACGGTCCACGACGAGCCGGTTAACCTGACCTATACCGAATTTCAGGTGCTGTTCTTTCTGGCCAAACGACCGGGCTGGGTTTTTACCCGCACCCAGATTGTGGATGCGGTGCGGGGCGACGACTACCCGGTCACCGACCGCAGCGTGGATGTCCAAATTGTGGGCTTGCGAAAGAAGCTGGGCGCCAGCGGCCAATACATTGAAACCGTCCGCGGCGTGGGCTACCGCTTCAAAGAAAAAGCACCCTCCCGGCAGACCCATTGACAGCAGCATCAAACAGATCTTATACCCTCACATATACAATGGGGCTCACCAGGGGATCCGCTGGCGGCGTTTCAGTTTTGTCAAAAAATCAACTTAATCAAAGCGATGCCAACCCCTTGAAACTTGATGATCGCATAAAACGTCCGGACGACATAAACGATGTCGTCAAATATCCGTTGGCCAGTATGTAACGGATCAAACACTACACATTGCGCGACCGCAATAACCAATATAAAATCGGCAGGATACCTTAACTTTAAACTTAACACTTTAAACTTTAAACTGGTTATTAAGGCCCAATGAAAAAACGCAAACCCTTAATCTGGCAACTCTACCCCTCCTATCTGCTGCTGGTGTTGCTGGCGCTGACGGCCACCGGCTGGTATGCCAGCCGATCCATGCACGCTTTCTACCTGTCCCAGATCCACCAGGATCTTCTCCATCAATCCCAATTGTTGAAAGACCAGTTTCTTCCCCTGCTCAAATCTTCCCGATATGGTGCATTGGACCGCCTTTGCAAAGCAGGCGGCCGGCGGGTGCCCACCCGTTTGACGGTGATCCTTCCGGACGGAAGGGTTGTGGGAGACTCTGAAGCCGACCCGCCTCACATGGAAAACCACGGAAACCGGCCGGAAATCAGGCAGGCCCTGGCCGGAGAAGAAGGGGCGTCCACACGCTTCAGCGACACCCTCAGGCAGCACATGACCTACGTGGCCATTCCCATCAAAGGCGATGAAACCCTATGGGGCATCATGCGGGTCTCCATCGCCATCGATGCCATTGACGACCAGTTGCGCGCCCTGCGGGCCCGATTGGCCGTCGGCGGTGTGATCATTGCGGTGCTGGCGTCCATTGTCTGCCTGGTGATCTCCCGTCGCATCACCCGCCCCATCCAAACCATGCGCCAGGGGGCCGACCGCTATGCCCAGGGGGATCTTTCCCTGCGGCTCCATCCGCCGTCGACCCAGGAGTTGGCGGCGCTGGCCCAGGCCATGAATCAAATGGCCCATGAACTGGAACGGCGTATCCAAACGGTGATCAACCAGCGCAACGAAACCCAGGCTGTATTCTCCAGCATGGCCGAAGGGGTGGTGGCGCTGGACATGGACGAAAATATCATGGACCTCAACGCCGCCGCCGCACGTCTGCTCAGCCGTCCCAAGGAAGATCTGAAGGGGCGCAACCTCCTGGAGATCATCCGAAACCGCGATTTACAGCGCATGGTGCAGATCACCCTGGTGGACGGCACCAATACCGAGGGTGATATCACCCTCTACAACAGGGGCGAACAGATTCTGAGCACCCGCTGCACGCCGTTGGTAGGCGCCGGCGGAGACCGGTTGGGCATCTTGCTGGTGATCAACGATGTGACCCAGCTTCGACGCTTGGAAAATATGCGCAGTGATTTTGCCGCCAATGTAAGCCATGAGATTAAAACGCCGCTTACGGCCATCCAGGGCTTTGTGGAAACCCTGGCCCACGGCTCTGTGGGCGATCCAGCAGAAGCCCAGCGCTTTCTGGGCATCATTCAAAAACATGTCAGCCGCCTGACCACCATCATCGACGATCTGATGCAGTTGTCCCGCCTGGAACAGGGCGAGGAGGCCTTTCGCCTGAAACGCGGCAAGAGCGCCATCGCAGAGGTGATCCAGGCGGCCGTCCAATCATGCAACCCCACGGCCAGGCAAAGAAACATCGCCGTCGCCATGGAAGCCGACAAGGATCTCATGGCAGATATGGATGCCGACCTCATTGAACAGGCCCTGGTGAACCTGATCGACAACGCTGTCAAATACAGCCCGTCCCATAGTGCCGTTGTCGTTTCCGCGAAAGAAACGGACAGCGAGATTCAAATCAGCGTTCACGATGAAGGCATCGGCATCGCGCAAAAACACTTGCCCCGCCTCTTCGAAAGATTCTACCGGGTCGACAAGGCGCGCAGCCGCAAAATGGGCGGTACGGGCCTTGGTCTGGCCATTGTTAAACATATCATCCAATCCCATGGCGGGCGGGTCACTGTGGATAGCGAGCAAGGGGTGGGGAGCACCTTTACCCTGCATTTGCCCCGATAGCTTTTCGCGGAGCCGAAACGAACCAGAGAAAAATTATGCAATAAGCCTCCAGAATCAAAATAGAATTCAATACTTGACGCCTGTTCTCAGGCTCGATATTCTTCAGCTTTGGGTGGCTATTCAACATGTGAGATCTGGAAGGTATGCTTACCGGCTGCCATTGTGGGTGCATAGAACTAAAAGGACCGGAGATGCTGAGCGAACGGGAAAAATTGGACAGCCTGACGGGATTGGGCATCGAACTGAGCCAAATCAACGACCTGGACATTCTCATGGAACGCGTGTTGCTTCGGGCCAGGCAGTTTGCCAACGCCGATGCCGGCTCCATTTACATCCGCGAGGGCGATCTGCTCAATTTCACCTATACTCAAAACGATACCTTGCAGCGACAACTCCCCAAAGGTGAAAAGCTGATCTACTCCACTTTTCAGGTGCCCATCGACGAAAAAAGCATTGCCGGCTATGTAGCGGCCACCGGCAGCGCGTTAAACATCGATGACGTCTATGACCTCGAGCCCACCCTGCCTTACAGTTTCAGCAAAAAATTCGACGAAACCGTGGGCTACAAAACCCAGTCCATTCTCACCATTCCACTGAAAAACAGCCGTTCCCAGGTCATGGGAATCCTGCAGATCATCAATCCGCAAAGTGAAGAAGGCAACATCACCCAATTTTCGGCTTCCGATGAGAAGATGATGCACCACTTTGCCGCGGTAGCAGCTGTGGCGCTGGAGCGGGCCCAGATGACCCGCGCTTTGATTTTGCGCATGATCCGAATGGCTGAAATGCGGGATCCCAGAGAGACCGGCGCCCACGTCAATCGCGTGGCCGGTGTGGCCGTTGAGATCTACGAACAATGGGCCATGCGGCGCAATATGGACGAAAAAGAGATTGACAAGACCCGCGACGTGCTGCGCATGGCCGCCATGCTGCATGATGTGGGCAAGGTGGCCACCTCGGATCTGATTCTTAAAAAGCCGGCCCGCCTGAATGCGGATGAATATGAGGTGATGAAACAACATACCATTCAGGGCGCCCGGCTCTTTCAAAACCGTCAATCGGATTTCGACGAGGCCGCCGGCGTGGTGGCCTTAAGCCACCATGAACGCTGGGACGGTAACGGATATCCCGGCTATATCGATTTTAATACCGGTCTGCCCATAAAGGGCTTTCTACAGCCCAATGGGCAGGCCCGGGGAAAGAAGGGTACGGAGATACCGTTGTTCGGACGCATTGTGGCCCTGGCCGATGTGTTCGATGCCCTCAGCTCGGAACGCAGCTACAAGGAGGCGTGGGACGAAAACACCATTCTGGCGCAAATCGAGCGGAGCGCCGGCACCCATTTCGATCCGGAATTGGTTGAAATCTTTTTCAGTCGTTATGAAATTATCCGGGCCATTCACCAACGGTATAAAGAAAAAGGAGACAAGTCCGATTAGCGGTCGGCGCATCAGGACGGGCGATGGGCAATAACCTGACACATGATATCAGGTTTTTGAAGAACGCGAACAGGGATAGCCTGACAAACGATGTTGCAAACCGCAGAATATCGAACAAGGAATGGCCAATTTCGAAGTGTGGTATCGCTGCGCTCTGCCAATTTACAAATTAAACGGCAGAATGCCTTGCTTCGACATTCTGCGGTTCCTTGTTCAATATTCGATGTCTTGTTGCAGCAAGCAAAAAATGTCCCACATGATGGACATTAAATGAGGTGAATGCATGACAGACCGAACCCCCACCCGTGAAGAGGCTTTGGCGTTACTGAAAGAATACAATAAAAATGAGAGCTTGATTAAACATGCTTTGGCGGTGGAGGGTGTGATGCGCCATTTCGCCCGGTTAAAAGGTCGGGATGAAGAAAAATGGGGGGTTATCGGACTCATACACGATCTGGATTATGAGCGCTTTCCGGAAGCGCATTGCCAAAAAACGGAAGAGATATTAAAAAACCACAACTGGCCGCAGGAATATATCCGGGCCGTGGTAAGCCACGGGTGGGGCATATGCTCGGATGTCAAACCGGAATCCGAACTGGAAAAAATCCTCTATGCCGTGGATGAACTCACCGGCCTGGTGGCCACATCGGCCCTGGTGCGACCCAGCAAAAGCGTCCTGGACCTGACGGCCAAATCGGTTAAAAAGAAGTGGAAAGACAAACGCTTCGCAGCCGGTGTGGATCGAACGGTAATCGATCGGGGCGCAGAAATGCTGGGAATGGACCGCACGGAGTTGATCACCGAGACCATTATGGGCATGCGCGGCGTCGCCGAAGCCATTGGTTTAAAAGGGACGCTCTAGTGTTGGGTCCTGGAAATAGCTTGTAATACGGGTATGGCGGCATGGTAACCGAAGCAGCAACCCGGCCTTCAAATCCCAATGTCAAAACCCAAATGACAAATTAAGGTATCCTGCCGATTTTACATTCAATCGGTTCCCTCCCGCCATTTGACATTTTGGTTTAGTTCGCTTGCGGCTTAACAGAGCTGTTCAACCCAGCCGGATACCTATATAACATATTGATATTTAAAACCTTATAACAATTGTTTATTTGTCGTTTTTTCTGTAATGACAGCCCTTGCCATTCGACCAATTGGCGTTATGTTATTTCGGATCGTCTTACCCCCAATAAGGAGATTAAAGGGCAACAAAGGGGGTTGACGCGATTGCAATCGATAATAAGGGTGACATGATATGAGCAGAGATATCAAAACGATTAAAAAAGAAATACTGGATCAATTCAGGGCCATGAATGGTGAAGAAAATGACATGCTTCCAAAAGAGTGGCTCCAGGAAGAATATCTTCCCGTTTTGGATATGTTTGAAAGAAAAGATTTTGACAAAGCCATCCGCCAGTTGGCCAAAAACGGTGTGGTCACTTATAAAAAGGGACCAATCCCCATTCTTAAATTAACTGAGAGGGGCGCCAATCTGATCCACTAGGGTAGTGAGCTCGGGGCTCTGGGAGTGGTGCCGCAGGCCCCGTTGCAGGATCTCCATGGCGGCCTCCAATTCGCCGTGCCGCTGATGAACCAAGGCCAAGCCCCAAAAAGCCCGGTGATCCGGATGGAGTGAAAGGGCCCTTTGATAAAGCTGCCGGGCCACATCCTCGGGATGGCGGGCACCCTCCACTCGGGCATAGTCCCCGTGGCTGAAGGTCATGCCCAATCTGGAGAGAAAATCAGCTTGCTCCACCAATAAAGATGCATCATCTTTGAGTTTGATCTGAACGGCGAAATCGGCCACCCACCGGTGGAACGTTTCGCGCAATCGACGGCCGTAAGCACGCACCGTATCCGCATCCAGTTCGGCGTCCGTTTCATAATACAGGAGGTCCTCGATGCGCTGCAGCCAAATG
>JASFER010000045.1:0-29634 GCA_050124755.1 Desulfobacteraceae bacterium | reverse complement strand
CGGAACGCTGCTGACCCTTTTAAATCCTTACGGGCTTCTTGGCGGCGTGCTTTTTGTGATGCTCTTTCTGGTCCACGGCGCCTTATGGCTGGCCATCAAGGCCACCGATACACGCCACCAAAAAGCGTTGGCCGTCGCCAACAAGCTTTGGCCCGTTGAACTGGGGGTGGCTGTTATTTTCCTGGTCGCAAGCCTCTTTTCGACCCGCTTGTATGATAACTATCTGGCCCATCCGGCTTTCTTCCTGGTGCTTCTGGTGACAGTGCTTTCCCTTGTGGGGATCAAATGGTTCCTGGTCAGAAAAGCCCCTTTCAAGGCATGGTTTGCTTCCGCCCTCACCATCGTCGGCGCAACCTTCTATGGCGTGATCGGGCTTTATCCCAACATGTTCCCCTCCAGCATTGACGATCGGTACAGCCTGACCGCGCATAATGCTTCATCGAGCCCCCTCACCTTGAAAATCATGCTCATTGTCGTGCTTTTGTTCATACCTGTCGTGATCGGGTATCAGGTCTGGGCTTATAAACTCTTTTCAGATAAAATCATAGCCGAAGACCTTGACTATGATGAGTCCTATTGAATTGATTAAATCACCGGCCTGACGCGGTTAAAGGGCGAGCGGTACAGCTCTTGAAGCACCAGGCTGGCGGCGCCGCGCGCCCAATCCGTATCGCGCCATTTTTGAATCACGATCTTGGTGGCGCGATGATGGGCCGGGTTGGTCTGTTTGGACAGCACCTCGCGCATACCGGCGAACATGAGGTCGCCGGCTTTGACCCCGTCGCCGGAGATGATGATTTTGGCCGGGTTGAAGATCTGAATCAAGGCCGAAAGGCCCTCTCCCAGATAGCGGCCGGCCTTGTCGAAAATGGACGCCAATACGGTATCGCCGGACTGGGCCAGGGAGAGAACATCCTCATAATCGAGGTTCCCGGCGGGTGAACGGGGCCAGGCCCCGGAGGCGGCCGCCCGTTGCGCCTCCGCCAGAATCGAAAAGTCGCTCACATAGGCCTCCAGACAGCCGCGTTTGCCGCAGCGGCAGGGCGGGCCGCTGTCATTGACCACCATGTGTCCGAATTCAGCCGCGAATCCGCTGGCGCCGCGATAGAGCTGGCCGTTGACCACAATCCCCATGCCGACCCCGTCCTCGATGGTGATCACCAGAAAGTGGTTGATGCCGCGTCCCTCCCCAAACCATTGATGGGCCAGGGTCACGGTGTTGGTGTCGTTCTCGATGAAGGTGTCAACGCCCAGGCGGCTCTCCACCAACTGTTTCAAGTGGATATCCCCCTGCTGATACAAAGGCGTCCAATAGCAGGTACCGGTCAGGCTGTTGACGAATCCGGGGACGCCGATGCCGATGCCGGAGATGCCGTGCAGGTCCAGTTTGGCGGCTTCGACGCAATGCCGCACAGCCTCCTCGATTAAATCCGCCATAAACGCCACGGGTCGTTTGGCGGTGCGCACGGGCAGGTTGACCGAACTGCGCACCTCCGCCTGCATGTCGGTTACGGCGCAGGAAATCCGCGAGGCCGACAACTTGACCCCCACCACATAAGCGGCATCCGGGTTCATGGCCAGCAAGACGCGACGTCGTCCGCGCACGGCGCTGTCCTCCGTCCGTTTTTCGTAAATCAGGCCTTCATCGATAAGACGCGCCGTGATGTTGGTCACCGATGCACGGCTTTGACCGGTGATTTCGGCAATCTCCACCCTTGAAATGGCGCCGGAAATCCGAATCGTATTCAAGATGTTAAAACGGTTGATGGCGCGAATCAGATCACTGTTGGCAACTGGCATGGGCGACTGTTTATTTGTTCTTAGTGTAAATTAAATTCATTGGCCTAAATGGCAAAAGTGCCGACAACGGAAATTTAATAGTCTAATTTAAGCCTGTTTTTCGTTGAATGTTGGCAAATTTTTGTTCTTCAGGCAAGAAATTTATTTTTAGATCGATTTTTTTGTTCATAAAGTAAATTAATTCTTGACAATGCCGTTATGAATTGGTTAGCAGGTATCATTACGGGAAGTGGATAGGACTCATCGACGCATCTGGATTACCAAACCCGAAATATTTAACTCCATAAAGCACTAAGTAATTCATAAATTCCAAGCCTGTTCGGCGCTTGTCCAGCACCCAGGTGAAAGGACGGCGTTATTTAATTCAACCTACGAATTTAATATCGATTCACTCGGAAAAAAGGAGAGGAAGATGTGGTGTAAAAGGAGAATGTGTTTGGCTGCACTGTTTATCGTGTCGTTTGTTTGGGTTGGCGGCGCTTTTGCCGGAGAGGTTGAGGTGTTGCACTGGTGGACATCGGGCGGTGAGGCCCGATCGGTGGCGGTACTGAAGCAGCTGCTTGAAAAAGAGGGCCATACCTGGAAGGATTTTGCCGTGGCCGGCGGTGGCGGTGACGCCGCCATGACCGTGCTGCGCTCCCGGGCGGTATCGGGCAACCCCCCCACTGCCGCCCAGGTCAAAGGTCCCCAGATTCAACAATGGGGCGACGAGGGCGTCCTGGCCAATCTCGACGCGGTGGCCAAAGCGGGCCATTGGGATGGATTGCTGCCCAAGGTGGTGGCCGATGTGATGAAGTACGAAGGAAACTATGTGGCCGTGCCGGTCAATGTTCACCGCATTAACTGGATGTGGTGCAATCTGGAGGTGTTCCGCAAGGCCGGGGCGACCGTTCCCACCACCTGGGCGGAGTTTAAGGTCGCTGCGGAAAAGGTCAAAAAAGCCGGGTTGATTCCCGTTGCTTTCGGCGGCCAGAACTGGCAGGAAGCCACGGTCTTCGAATCCATTGTGGTGGGTTTAGGCGGGGCGGACTTTTACCAAAAGGCGCTGGTGGAGGCCGATCCCAAGGCACTGTCCAGTGATACCATGGTCAAGTGCCTGGAACAGTTCAAAGCCATCAAAGCCTATACCGATCGGGATGCCCCGGGCCGCGATTGGAACCTGGCCACGGCCATGGTGATCAAGGGCCAGGCCGCCATGCAGTTCATGGGCGACTGGGCCAAGGGCGAATTCACCGCCGCCGGCAAATCGCCCGAGAAGGACTATGTGGCCCGGCCGGTACCCGATTCCAGCGGTACCTTCCTGTTCAACATCGACAGCTTCATCATGTTCAAACAAAAAGACAAAGCCGCCCAAAAGGCGCAGAGCGCCATGGCGCGGTTGATCATGGAGCCCAAATTCCAGGAAGTATTCAATATCAACAAAGGATCGATCCCTTGCCGCAGCGGCATGTCCCAGGATCCATTTGATGCTGTGGCCCGCCGCAGCATGGATGATTTTTCGGCCGCGGCGACCCGTGGGACCCTGCTGCCCAGCATGGCCCACGAAATGGCGGTCTTTCCCGAAATTCGCGGCGCCATGTTCGATGTCATCACCAATTTCTACAATTCCGATATAAGCGCCAAAGACGCCGCCAAGCGTTTGGCCTCGGCGGTCAAGGCCGCCATGTAGGTTTTGCAACCGGCCCCCACCCGGCCGCCGGCCATTGGCTGTCGGCGGTCGGATGGCTTTCAACCTTAACAGGATATTGCCATGTCAGCGTCTGTTTCCGCAGAGCAGAGCGGGACCGCCGCTCCAAGCTGGTCCCATCGGCTGGAGAATTGGCTGCCCAAGCTGGTTTTGGCCCCCACCACGGTGGCCTGCCTGATCTTCGTCTACGGTTTTATCTTGTGGACCGCGTGGATATCGTTTACCAAATCACGCCTGCTGCCGCGCTATGATTGGGCCGGCTTTTTTCAGTACCTTAAATTGTTCACCAATGATCGCTGGTGGGTGGCCAGCAAGAATCTGCTGATTTTCGGCACGCTGTTTATCCTCTTTTGCATTATTATCGGGCTGCTCCTGGCGATCCTGCTGGACCAGCGCATCCGGGCCGAAGGGGCGTTGCGCACCATCTATCTCTACCCCATGGCGCTCTCATTCATCGTTACCGGTACGGCCTGGAAATGGATTTTGAATCCGGGTTTGGGGCTGGAGCGGCTGGTCCGCGAGATGGGCTTTTCCCAATTTACCTTCGATTGGCTGGTCAATTCGCAGATGTCCATCTATACCATCGTGATTGCCGGAGTCTGGCAGTCCACCGGTTTTGTCATGGCGCTGTTTCTGGCCGGACTGCGCGGTATCGATGACGAAATCATCAAAGCCGCCCAGGTGGATGGGGCCGGTCTGCCGCGGATCTACTGGCGGATCATCATTCCCAACCTGCGGCCGGTTTTTTTCAGCGCCGTGATTATTTTGTCCCACATTGCCATCAAGAGCTTCGATCTGGTGGTGGTGCTCACCCGCGGGGGACCCGGATATTCGTCGGACGTGCCGGCGACCTTTATGTATGCCTTTGCCTTTACCCGCAACCAATTGGGGTTCGGGGCGGCCAGCGCCATGGTGATGTTGGGGGCGGTCATGGCCATTATCATTCCCTATCTCTATTCCGAGCTGAGGACGAGGCGTTATGAGTAAACGATCGGTTGTGGTGACCCCGCAAACGCCGGGCGTGATTGCCGGCAGGATCTTCATCTACGGTCTGCTGACCATTGCCGCGCTCTATTTTTTAATCCCGTTGGCGGTGATGGTGTTGACTTCCGTCAAAACCATGGCGGATATCCGTACAGGACACCTGATCTCCCTTCCCAGGGAGATCAGCTTCTCCGCCTGGAAAGCGGCCTGGAGTTCAGCCTGTATCGGTGTCAAGTGCGGCGGGATCAAGGGCTATTTCTGGAATTCAGTGCGGATGGTGATTCCGGCGGTGACCATCTCCACCCTGATGGGGGCGGCCAACGGCTATGTCTTCAGCAAATGGCGCTTTAAAGGCAGCGAGGTGCTGTTTTCGCTGCTGCTGGTGGGCTGCTTCATTCCCTTTCAGGTGATTTTGCTGCCCATGGCGCGCACCTTGGGCGCCTTGGGACTTTCCCAGGGTCTGACCGGTCTGATCTGCGTGCATGTGATCTACGGCCTGGCGTTTACCACTTTGTTTTTCAGGAATTTTTATGTCAGCGTTCCCGATGACCTGATCAAGGCCGCACGGATCGACGGGGCCGGTTTCTTCCGCATTTTCTGGCGGATTATGCTGCCCATATCGACCCCCATTTTCGTGGTCTGCATCATCTGGCAGACCACCCAGATCTGGAACGACTTTCTCTTCGGGGTGGTTTTCTCCACCGGCGACACCCAGCCCGTCACGGTGGCGCTCAACAATTTGGTCAACACCTCCACCGGGGTGAAGGCGTACAATGTGGATATGGCGGCCGCCATCATTGCGGCCGTGCCGACCCTTTTCGTCTATTTGGCGGCGGGCAAGTATTTTCTGCGGGGGCTGACCGCCGGTGCGGTGAAAGGATAGAAGTGGCTTCAAAACCTCCTCTCGAACCCAATCTCCGTGTTGGGGCGAGGCGTTTAATCCTCAAAATACGATATGTATTCCTGCGGTTAAACGCCTCGCTCCGCCTTGATCTTGGGCCCGAGAGGAGGTTTTGAAGCCACTTCAGGATATCTGCCAATTGGTGAAATAAATTTACTGTCTTAAATTAGTCAGGCCGCCCATCTATTCGGGGCGGGCCGGGTAGGAAAAGCAAATGGCTTCATTGACGATCAATAATGTGACCAAGCGGTTCGGGTCGGTGGAGGTGTTGAAAGGGATCGACATCTCCATCGCCTCGGGAGAGTTCCTGGTGTTGGTGGGCCCGTCGGGCTGCGGCAAATCCACCCTTTTGAATCTGATCGCCGGACTGGAGAGCATCAGTTCGGGCACCATCCATATCGGCGACCGGTTGGTCAACCAGGTCAGCCCCAAGGACCGGGACATCGCCATGGTCTTTCAATCCTATGCCCTGTATCCCAATATGAACGTGCGCAAGAATATCTCCTTCGGCCTGGAAACCCGCAAAGTGGCCAAAGCACAGATTGAAGAGACGGTTCTGCGGGTGGCCAAGATGCTGCAGATCGAGACGCTGCTGGACCGCAAACCGCGGCAGCTCTCCGGCGGTCAACGCCAGCGCGTGGCCATGGGGCGTGCTCTGGCGCGCAATCCCAAAGTGTTTCTCTTCGACGAGCCGCTGTCCAATCTGGATGCCAAGCTGCGGGTGGAGATGCGCACCGAAATCAAGCTGCTGCATCAGCGCATCGGCACCACCATCGTCTATGTCACCCACGATCAGATCGAGGCCATGACCCTGGCGGATCGCATTGCCATCATGAAAGACGGCGAAGTCCAGCAATTGGACACCCCCAACAAGGTGTACGAAAATCCGGCCAATCGGTTCGTGGCCGGATTCATCGGATCCCCCTCGATGAACTTCATTCCCTGCCGCGTCATGGGCAACGGCGCCGCACCGACCCTGTTGCTCAAAAGCGACGATGACCGGCAGTTCAAACTGCCGCTGCCGCGTTGGGAAAAACAACTGGCCGCGCGCATCGATCAGGAGATCATCCTGGGCCTGCGTCCCGAGCATATCGCCAATGAAGCACCGGGACACAACGGCCATGGGGATGCCGTTGCCCTGAACCTGAAGGTCAGGGTGGTGGAGCCCACCGGTCCGGACACCCTGGTCTTCGTGGGATTGAACGATACCAAGGTGACCTGTCGAGTCCATCCCGGCGAGGCCAAGTCTCCGGGTGAGGCCATGGATTTGGTGGTGGATACGGCCCGGGCCATTGTGTTTGATCCCCAAACCGACCAGCAATTGCAATGACACTCTATCAAATCGGCATAGACCTCGGCGGCACCAAAACCGAAGCGGTGCTGTTGGACCCATCCGGCGGCGAGCTGTTCAGAAAACGGCAGGCCACACCCCGGCAAATGCCGGATCCCCATACCTATGCCGCTATTATCGAAACGGTTTCCAGCCTTATCGAGGAAACCGCCCGGGAAGTGCCGGCGAAAAAACCTTATACCATCGGGGTCGGTATCCCCGGAATCCTCGATGCTGAAACCCAAAGGGTCCAAAACGCCAACACCACCTGCCTGATCGGCCGTCCCTTCAAAGCCGAGCTCGAGCAGCGGCTGGGGCGATCCGTCGCCATGGAGAACGATGCCAATTGTTTCACCCTGGCGGAGTGTTTAAAAGGCGCCGGCCGCGGTCGGCTTATCGTCGTCGGGGTGATCATGGGGACCGGCTGCGGAGGCGGGATCTGCATCGATGGCCGGATCCACAACGGGCGGCACGGCATAGCCGGTGAATGGGGCCATTTTTCAGTCGATCCCGGCGGGGCGGATTGTTTTTGCGGCAACCGCGGCTGTGTGGAAACACTGATCAGCGGCACCGGCGTAGAACGCAGGCACAAAGCGCGTTGCGGACAGACCCTTTCCATGAAAGCCATCACCCGGGGTTACCGCAACAGGGACCCTGAATGCGTCGAGACCTTCACCCGCTTTCTCGATGATTTCGGGCGCTGTCTGGGCGGGGTGGTCTCCTTTTTGGATCCGGATGCCGTGGTGCTGGGCGGCGGGCTGTCCAATATCGATGAGCTCTACACCCTGGGCTGCAAGCGCATGCAGGTGTATGCATTCCATCCCCATGCCACCACGCCGATTCTCAAACATCAACTGGGCGATTCAGCCGGGGTTTACGGAGCGGCCTGGATCGGGGTTTGAGACCCACCTTTTCCATAAGATTCATCAATGTGAAACCGAACCTTCCCGTAAAGTCGCATGCGCCATACCATGGTCAAGCAGTTCAGGGTCTGACCCCCGAATTTGACTGGGCCTCTGCAATTTTGTGGTCTTCGTTGATGATATGTTCGATGACCCAAACGACCATCAATCGTTTGAGCCCATGCACAAGGTCATTCACATTGGTGTTTTGGGTGATCACTGCATTCATCCGGCCAATCAATTCGGAATGGCATTCTTTGTGCCGCTCGATCCCCTGGTATCCGAGGCGCGCCATGTAATTTTCTTCATTGCGAAAATGAATAATGGTATACTGACGCAGCGCTTTCAGCGCACTGCGGATTTTGTGAATATTCTCTCCTTGGTTGGAAAAGCGGATGACCCTGTTGGCAAGCGATATCAATTCCTTGTGTTCGTTATCGCTCTGGAAATGGCCGATACTGTATTCGCTCTTCCATACGAATTCACTCATGAGTTACCCCCCCCCTCTCCTTGCAGCAAAGGTGCGCAACCGTTTTCCAAAATATCGGCCGGAAATCAGTCAACTTGAGTATGAAAGAGGAAGGCTTTTATTTCTCGCCAAAGCCTGCTTCCGATGCCATTGGATGGGCTTTGCCGATCCAATGGTCGACCTTTTGTTTAAAGGTATCGGCATGGATGGGCTTGGCAATATAATCATCCATGCCGGCATCTATGCATTTTTCATCGTCCCCTTTCAAGGCATTGGCGGTCATGGCGATGATGGGAATTTTACGATAGGCCTTGTTGGATTTCCGAATGATTCTGGTTGCTTCAAGACCATCCAATTCGGGCATTTGAATATCCATCAGAATCAAATCATAAGTTCTGCGGGACAGGCATTCGAGGACTTCTTTTCCGTTGCCCGCAGCTTGGGCCGTGTACCCAAATTCGCGCAGCAAGTGCATGGCCACTTCTTTATTGATGGCGTTATCTTCGGCCAGCAAAATGTTTCTGCCCTGTTTGCCACTGTCTGGTGAAGGAGACACCCTGACCGTCTCTTTTGGGTCTCTATCCGATATAGCCGCGCATTTTCCATCAAGCGTGCTGCACAACGCACTCAGCAGCTGAAACTTCTTGACCGGTTTGGTCAGACAGGCGCTGAACCCCGCTTCCCGGGCTTTTTGGGGATCGCAAGGCGTGGTTCGATATGTCATCAGGATGCAATAGGTGCTTTTAACAAGAGGGTCGCTTTTGATGGCTTGTGCCAAGGCGATGCCATCCATTTCCGGCATCACCAGGTCGACAAGGGCGATATGGAACGGCGTTTTTTCTTCCACCGCCCGGGTCAACAACGCCAGCGCTTCCCTGCCGCCGGTAGCCAAAACGGATTCACACCCCCAATATCGCAGGTAGGTGTGCATGTTCCGACCATTGGCGGCATGGTCATCCACCGTCAAAATACGTTTCGTTGCGATCTGCCCGACAAGCCCGGCCCACGGTTCGACCCTGCCCGGCGTCAACTGCTTGTCGAACCGGGCCGTATACCAGAAGGTGCTGCCACCTCCGGGCTCGCTCCGGACACCGATACGACCGTTCATCATCTCCACCAGCCGTTTGGAAATGGCCAGCCCCAGTCCCGTGCCGCCGAACTTGCGCGTTGTAGAATTGTCAAGTTGCGAAAACGATTGGAACAGGTGGTCGATGCGGTCTTCGGGTATTCCGATACCCGTATCTTGAACTTCAAACAGAAATTCGGCGCTGCTTTCCGCGTCATTTTTCAATGTGGCCCGAAGATTTACTTCTCCCTCGGTTGTAAACTTTATGGCGTTGTTGGCCAGATTCAACAATACCTGGCCTAACCGACCGGGGTCTCCTTCGAGCAACGTGGGCGCGTCCGGAGCCACAAAACAACTCAACTCCAATCCTTTTTTCTCGGCCTGCAGGGAGAGCGTTTCGACGACGTTCTCAAAGGTTTGCTGCAAATCGAATTGAATGGATTCAAATTCCAGTTTGCCGGCTTCGATTTTGGAAAAGTCCAGGATATCGTTGATGATGTTCAGCAACGCTTCTCCACTGGATTGGATGGTGTTGACAATGTCCAGCTGCTCCTTGTTCAGCGGTGTGTTCAACAGAATCGGCAACATACCAAGGACACCGTTCATGGGCGTTCTGAGTTCGTGGCTCATGCAGGCTAAAAACGCGCTTTTGGCCCGGTTGGCTCTCTCGGCTTCAACAGCCATGGCCTCCGCCTTCCGATTGGCTTTTTCAAGGGCCTGATTAGCCTGCTGCAAATCCTGGGTCCTTTTCAAAACCCGACTTTCCAGTTCACTTTGTGCATCCTTGAGCTCCATTTCACGATGCATGATTTTAAGCCGCATCAAATTAAATGCCGCTGCCAATTCCGCGATTTCATCTTTTCCAAAAGCAGGGATGGGATTTTGCATTTGACCGTCGGCCATGGACAACGCACTCTGGTGCAGGATATGGATACGCCGGGACATGGATCTGGAAAGAAACCAGGCAGACAGCAGACTCATCAGCGTAGCCATGCCGGATAGGATCAAAAATCTTTTACGCATGCTTTGAATCTTAACTTGCAGGGCTTTCAATTTGGCGGCGGCATCCTTTTCAATGAACAGGGCATTTTGTTGGAGCCGGTTTGAAAAGTCCTGGAACCGCGGCCACGACCCGAATGTCGCGTGTTTTTGCGCTTTTTCCAAAGCCATCTTGTTGGCCAGGCCGGTTGTTTGCGTTAATTCATTCCGGTACAGCTGCCAACTTTTCATCAGGCGTCGCTTGCTTTGTTCCTCCCGGTCAATATCCAGGGTATTAAACTGATGAAAAACCTCATCAAACCTGGTGAGCAGGAGGGCCAGTTCATCGACGGCGTTGGAAACGGCAAAAACGTCCGAAAACATGGGCAGCTGCACTTCAGACAATCTAATGGAGACAGCCTCGGCCTGCAGCTTGTTGATAACCGCCAGGGTCTTATTCTGCTGGACCAAAGTCGAGCGAATCGAATCGGACAATCTGCCCATGGTTTGATCGGCAAATAACAAAATGGCCAATAACATGGCGATGGAGAATCCGAACCCGGCCATCAGCTTTTGCGTATAGGTCAATGGGAAGGGGAATATTTTGCTTTTCATGATGCCTTGGGTTTCGTTCAGCCATTATTTAGGAAATTTATTTTTAAAAATCTCCCAGTAGTGTATCTGTCGCTGGCGCCCGTATTTTTCGGTAATACGCTCCCACCGGGAAGCGGTTCGGGCCATGGCCGCATCGGACGAGAGCTTTCCCTGGGCCGCCAGCCAGAGGTTTTCACTCAAAGCCTGCATATATTCGGCGTCCCCCGGCAACCCGGTGCCGGCGGGGACGGCAATTTCGAATTGGCTGGGCAGCAGTTCCAAAACCTGACGGGTATAGGCCGGCCAGAGAGACCTGTTGTGAACATGGCTGTAACGAAATGGATCTGCAATTCCACGAAACACCTCGATGGCCTGATTGGAGATGTCCGGATCTGCAAACCACATGGCAAACAGAAAGGCCAACTCCGGAAATCGGCTTGATGAAGCAATGACCATATTGTTCCCGTATATGAAGGATGTGCGGCGCACTAACTGGTTGCGCACCAAGGTGCCGGGCATGGGACACATCAGGAACTTGTCTTTTATGGCCGACTTTTCCCCATTGAACGCCTTGGCGCCGGCGGTGGTGATGATATAGGCGAAGGCATGCCCATCTCTGAAAATGGGCATGGCATAGTTATAGTGGTTATTTTTTCCGGTAATGCCGTCGGGCGAATAGGCTACCGTCCTGACATAACTCTCGGTCGCGGCAACACCGGCGGGCGTATGGACGAGTGGGTGCATTTGGTCGTCGAACAGATACTGGTTGGGCCGGTCTTGGGAAGCGTAGCGAGGCATCCAGAACATCCAACCGGTCTGCAGGTCCCGATGTTCGCAAGTACCGAAAACGCCTTTTTCCGGACGATGGAAAAATTCAACCAGACGTTGATAGTCATCCCAGGTGCGGGGAATTTCCAGCGGCTGACCGTATTTGGCGGCAAACGCCTCCTTGTAAGCGGGGGCTCCCATTAAATCCTTGCGCAGATACAGGACAGCCACGTCCCCATCGGCTGGAATGGCCACAATCTTATTGTCAAAACGCGTCTGGGCGTCCGGTCGGAAATAGCCGTCAACGGGGTTGGCATCGATTGTGAAACCGAACTGCCGGACCAGAGGGGTCAGATCCATCACCAGGCCTTCCAGATATAAATCCGGGTATTCCCTCTGTCGGGCCAGCGTAATGTCGAAATCCTTTTGTTGCCGCATAAATTCGAGCACCGGCAAATTAGGACGGATGGCCGTGTCCAGCATGATGCCGGTCGAATTTTCCCATTGGGATTTGGTGGCCATCCGGTTGCCCCAAAAGTTGGTAATATTTCCCTCCTTGGCCACAATGCGAAGGGTAGCCTCATGGGAAATTTTGCCGCGCGCGATCAATTCTTTAACCTGTTGCACCGCACGTTCCGCCTGAGCGCCGGCAAGCGCCTTTGCAGGGGCGACATGCAGGCCGATCAATAAACACAGACCCGGCCAGATAAGTATCCATGCAAGGCGAATTGTGCCATGGAGCGCTGCCATCCCCAACTCCTAATAATAAATGTAACCTATTAATTTCATTGCTGTCCCCAAGACATGCCAAAAACAGTTAAAGGTCGGCAATCCCAAGGATGGCACAAAATGAAGGCATTCAAGAGATCAGTTCAACGCGAACAGTCATCCTCTGGTGCCAACGGATCTATTATCGGTCTTTTTAGGTGAAAATGAAATAACTAACTCGTCTATGCAGATGCCGGACAGAAAGCGCATGGGAGAAACTGCGATTCAGATGTGAGGCCTTTGCACCTTTCCGAAACTGATTCCAATACACAAATGCAGCAATTGGGGTAAATTGAAATTGCACAAGCAGCTTCATGGCCGATACCCGGTTTATAGTGCGATACACTGTACAAGGTAATCGAAGCTACAAATAATCTAGCGTACATTTGACGACTCCATCTCTGATGTTGAAAGGAGAACTTCAATGAATCACAGAGGCCGGCCCTGCGCTATAATTGACATGGTTAACCGGATCAATGGACCTCATGGAAGGGCCGGGCTCTGTCCAAGTCCGGCGTTGAACTCAATGCAAAGCAAAGTTTGACCGCCTTGCTCATGCTACAGTGGTTTTAAGCAATACTTCCTTCTATGGATTAATCCGAAGCCGGGTCCTCTGGGCCCGGATGCTTTACTTGCCCCTTTGATTGAAAAGTTGCCCTTGCAAAGGTTGTCAAAAAGGCTGGTTTGCCCGGTACAAAAATGATTCAGGGACTGAACGATTTTCTGTCTTTTCTTGCTCTGAAACATATTGGAACCGAACAATTTGCGCATGTGAACGACTATAGTTTCGATGCCGGGCTGGAACTTTTTGCCGGATTCAATGTTCTACCCAAGTGTAATGCCACGTCCATATACTCATATTCATTGAATGCGATTCATCTTTTTCAGATGCAAAAATCCCTTTTTAAACGGGCAAACCAGCATCATCTCTACGATAAAAGTATTATCAATCTGGACTTTCGAACAGTGCCACACTTTAGAGATGAATCCGTACTTTAAAAGCACTGGGTAAGGGCCGAAATAAGAAGATGAGCCGTTTTGTTGTTCCTGGACGCATTGCGGTGCTCGTTGTTGCGGATCTTATCGATGAGCCGCCTAAAAGCGGACACAGCTTGGAACAAATCAAAGACGATTTTAACATGCAACAGTTTTTTTAACCGCCTTGATAAACGGGTCCCACATATCCATGGCAACAGCTTCGATGCCCTGGCGCCGAGCAGGACTCACTTGGTTAAAAAAGCTGATCGAAGTATCTGCCTTTCGATCTTTGCTAACGAACAATACGTTGCCGGACAGATAATCGATGACAACGGTCAGGTTCTGATGGCCGCGACGCACGGCGATTTCATCGACAGCCAATAGGTGCGGACCGTTTAAATCAGGATGACCATAGCGTTGCTCCAAAAACTTTTTATCATAGGCGAGGGGTTGTATATTATCATTAGAAATTTGTTATAGTAAATAAAGAGCGATTTTTCCCTTGACATGCGATTTTGGCTGTATTAGAAGCTTGGTCCAAAAGGTAAACTGATTTTACTATTTACTTTATAGCGTTGTTTTTCTTGCCTTTTAGCAGTTTCTATTAGCAGTTTCTATTAGCAGTTTCTTTTAGTGTAACAGGCAGTTTATGCATTAAAATCTGTAAGGCATTGGACTTGCTCAAAATCATAATTTTTTATGAAATTGAACATAGAAGTTATGGTTGATAATCTGATGATAAAAACTAATAAAATACTAGATAAAAACTCTCTTAAAAGAACAGAAAATAATAATCTCATTGAAAAGTTGAAAAAAGAAAATCCTGTCTTCTATAGACACATAATAGCATTGATAAAGATCATCCTGAGTAATAATAAAAAAGAATAACGAGCACGCAATATCCTCCTCCCTATATTACTCTAATCAGGTACGCAGCAGCCTCCCTGTGATAATGAAACTTTTTCTGTAAGGGCATCTTGAGAATAATCAGAAAGAATTGTCGTCTATAATCACCCTTACAAAAAGACAAGAAAACCAATATTTCAAAAACATATAGACCAGCTTGTTAAGATTTCTGGCGGGCTAGTAGTTCGCGCTGTATTTGATTCAGGAGACATCATATGTAACTGAAAAAGCGGAGCTATACATAAACAAATAATGCAATTCAAAGTATTTAATATCAATCATTTGGACTTCCATGTGTTCAGCAATAAGATATAGGGCAGGCCACGAAATGGAGGGCGCTGTCTGGATGTTCGCATACGGATCACAGCGTAAATTTTCAGATAACGAATGAATAACAATGAGAGGAAAAAATGGCTGAAGTAAAAAAAACAGAATACTGTAAAAGAGAAAAGCGGTCAGGGAGAATATCGCGAAAAGAAACGCTGAAGAAAGAGACGGCACGGAAAGGAAAAAAAACTTGGGCTTCCTTAAGAGTTCTAAATCAATTCGATCTTCCGGATACCTTCGACAAGTTTGTCAATAAGCTGACAAAGAGGAAAAATCAAAACTTCTTTGATGGCGAAGAGGGCCTGCTGAATAATGAAGCTTATTCAAGAAAAGTTTCCCATATGATGGTGGACCTTGAGGGAAATCAAATCGAAACGCTTGTGTGCGGCAAGGGAAAGCCTATGGTTTTTCTTTCTGGAATAGCTTTCACCATTCCGGTATGGTTTCAACAGATAAGAAAATTTTCCGGCGCATTTAAAGTGATTTCGGTGAATAGTCCAGGGCACGGTTTAAGCGACATCATCAAAAGTGTAACACCGTCGCGTATCGCTGATTCCGTTATCGGAGTGCTCGACAGACTCCAAATTTACGAACCGGTGGTTTTATGCGGGGCCTGTTTCGGGGGGCTCGTATCCCAGCACTTGGTGCGCAAGTACCCCAATCGCGTAGAAAAGTTGGTGCTGATCTGTACGGCAAGTAAAATGCCAGTGGACGATGTGGATTACAAGACCATCGGAAATCTCATCGCACAGGATACAAACAACGTGCAGGGTAAAACGGAAGAGCAGATCGGCGTTTTTCACGATTGCCTTAAAAAAAGTGTAGGGTTAAAACCCTTGCCATTTCTTTGCTATGCGGAGCAGGCGTTTACGGAAAAATCGATAAGCTTTGATTTCCTACCAGAAATCCGGACCCCCACCGCAGTGATCGAGGGCGCCAGGGATACGCTAATATACAGTGAGGACGGGCGAATTTTGAATGAAAGACTGGTCAATTCAAAGATATTCACCATCGAAGCGTCGGCGCACTTTCCAATGATCACCAATCCTGTCGAACTAAACCGAATAATTGCCGGATTTGTCATGGATCATTAGAAAGCAATAATGACATGCGATTCAATATTTAAAAGACATGAATATAAAAATGCAAAAGAAAAGGAGTCAATATGACTTACAATGAAATTTTTGACAAATTCAAACAAAGCATTCTTTTGACGATCCCTAAGATCGATCCTCATGCCATCAGCCTTGACAGAGATCTGAGCTCGCTGGGCGCCAATTCGATCGACCGAGTCGAAATCATTGTAAACACTCTCGCGGAAATGAACCTGCGGATACCTCTTGTGGATTTCGGAAATAAAAAAGACATAAAAAGTATCATAGATCATATGTATAATGCTGTTGATCACTGATGCCGCGGCAAGAAGGAAAGGAACAGTAAAATGGGCATGCAGGAGGTGGTCGTTACGGGAATGGGTATCTTATGCTCCTTCGCTCACAATATCGAGGAATATGCTGAAGGATTAGTTTCCCGGAAAAGCAATTTTAAGCGTGTTTCCTTCCAGGAAAACGGCGGTAACAGAAAGATGGTCTGCGCTGTTATTGAGAATCACCCTACGGACGATGTATTGAAGAAGATCTTTAACGATATGTCGGAAGTCAAGTCCCGGAACATAGAGCAGATCATACGCCATGCTTCCATTCCGCTGAAAAGGACAATCGTTGCTGCGGCCGAGGCATGGGAAGCTGCAGCACTATTCGAACAAAAGATCGCAGCGGAGCGAACCGGTCTGGTTGTGGCGGGTCACAATCTCACTCAGAATTACCAGTACCGAAATCTCAAGACTTTCAGCGAGTCTATGGAATTTCTTACGCCGCGGTATTCTCTGCAATTCATGGATACCCATTACATCGGCACCTTAAGTGAAATTTTCGAGATCAAGGGGGAGAGCTTCACCGTGGGTGGTGCTTCGGCCAGCGGGAACGTGGCGCTTCATAAGGCAGGCCAGCTCGTAAAAGCGGGGGAAATGGATGCCTGCCTCGTGATCGGGCCCATGGCAGATTTTTCGCCCCTGGAATTCCAAGGATTCATTAATATCGGGGCGATGGGAGGGCATCGCTATGTCCATGATCCGGATAAGGCATGCCGCCCCTTCGACAGCGGGCACGACGGGTTTATTTATGGGCAGGGGTGTGGATGCATGGTCATCGAATCCGGTGAATCCGCTGCCAGGAGGGGGGTGGATTTACTGGCGCGGCTGGAAAGCAGCGAAATCGCGCTGGATGCAAACTGGCTTGCCTCTCCAGACGTGGAGGGGGAAGTCCGGGCCATGGTAAACACCATCCGGAAGGCCGGGATCTCGGCGTCCGACATCGATTATCTCAATACCCATGGCAGTTCATCTCCTTTAGGGGACAAAACGGAGATCCATGCCGTGAAAAGAGTGTTCGGCAGCAGCCTGGACAAGCTATGGCTCAACTCCACTAAAGGGCTGACCGGTCACTGCATTTACTCGGCAGGAGTGGTTGAAGCCATTGCGACGGTAATCCAGATCAGGAAAGGGGTTGTGCATCCGAACAACAACCTTGAGGTGCCTATAGACGAAGAATGCCGTCTGGTGGGGGCGGAAGCGTGTCCGGCTGAAATCGAGCATGCTATGAGCAACTCATTCGGGTTCGGAGGAATCAACACGAGTTTAATCTTGCGAGGATGAAGAGGTTATGATGCAGGTTGGTATCGAAGCAATCAATATATATGCCGGGGCAGCGATAATCGATGTCATGGCCCTGTTTAAAACGAGAAATCTAAACGTCCAGAGGTTCGACAACCTGATGATGAAGACCAAGAGCGTAGGGCTGCCTTGCGAAGACCCGGTCACCAATGGGGTCAATGCTGCCAAACCAGTGGTGGACGGGCTTTCCGAGGCAGAGCGGCTAAACATCCGTCTATTGATTGTCTCAACGGAATCCGGGTTGGATTTTGGAAAATCCCTCGGGTGTTACATCCACGAATACCTCGGCCTGAGCCGTAACTGCCGGGTCTTCGAAGTTAAGCAGGCGTGTTACGGCGGCACGGCAGCCCTGGCTATGGCCAGCGCGTTTGTCATGTCCGGTGAGATGCCCGGCGCCAAGGCCCTTGTGATCTCCACGGACGTGGCGCGGACCGCCATCCTGGAAACCTACGCAGAACCCTCTCAAGCCACTGGGGCCGCGGCTCTTCTCGTGGGTGACCGGCCGAGGATCCTTGCCCTGGATTTCGGCGCGACAGGTTGCCACAGCTACGAAGTGATGGACACCTGCAGACCCCAGCCGGAGACGGAGGTAGGGAATCCGGACCTGTCCCTGCTCTCATATCTGGACTGCCTGGAGAAAAGCTACACGCGATATGCTGAAAAAATCGAGGGCGCCGATTTTCGGCGGACGTTTGACTATCTTTGTTTCCACACTCCGTTCCCGGGAATGGTCAAAGGGGGCCACCATAAGATGCTCCGGGATCTGTGCAAGTGTCCTGCAAAGGAGATCCGGGCAGACTTTGAAAAACGAGTCCTGCCCTCCCTGAACTACTGTTCCCGAGTGGGCAACGTGTACGGAGCCTCCGTGTTCTTGGCCCTGTGCAGCTTGATCGACTCTGGCAAAATTGACGCCCCCCGGAGGGTCGGGCTGTTTTCCTACGGTTCTGGATGCTCGGCCGAGTTCTACAGCGGCGTGGTCAGTCCGAAATCGGCCGAAGTCCTCTGGCGGATGGGAATCGAAGCGCACCTTTCCGACCGGCTAATACTCGATATGGATGGATATGAGAACCTTATCGCCCAAAATGCTCTGTGTAGGTTCGGCATCAAGAATCGGAAGGTGGAGACAGCCGGATTCCGGAAAATCTACGAGGCCACTATGGACGGAAAGGGAAGGCTGATACTGGACGAGGTCAAGGAGTTCCATAGAAAATACCGATGGTCCTAGCCAAGGCCCCTGGGTCTGAATGCCCGAAGAGAGCTTTTACGCTGAGGACGAAACATTATTACATACTGGGAAAACGAGAATGTCTTACGAAACGCTCATACACAAAAAGAGCAGGGACGGCGTTATTGTTACCTTCAACCGAAGGCGCCAGAGAAACAGTATTAATACGGTCTTTTTAGAGGAATTGAGGGAAATCCTCGGGAAGGCTGAGAAAAACCCGGACTGCCGATACATCGTTTTCAAAGGTAGAGACGGCTATTTCTGTTCGGGGATGGATTTTTCAGAGATCGGGCGGGTCCCTGTATACGACAAGGAGAAAACCAGCGCTGAGACTAATGCCCTTTACATGGAAACGGTCAGTCAGCTGACGCTTACTTCGAAGATCATCATCTCTATTGTTGAAGGGAACGCAATGGGCGGGGGCATGGGTTTCATCGCGGCGAGCGATATCGTCTTCGCCACCCCAAACGCCCGGTTCAGTCTGCCGGAAGCGCTGTGGGGTCTTCTGCCTTCTATGGTGGTCCCTTACCTCATACGGAGAATCGGGTGGCAGAATGCTTACCGGCTTTCCCTAACCACCATGCCGGTGTCGGCGGCAAAGGCCTTGGAAATGAACCTGGCGGACGAAATCACGAAAGACCCGGAAAGAAGCATCCGCAACCTGTGGCAACGGATGGGTTGCATCCAGGAGTCGACCATAATCAATATAAAACAGTATTTTAGAAAGATGTGGATTATCACGGAGAAGACCGAGCAGGCGGCTGTCCAAGAAACCTCCCGGCTCATGTCCAATCAGCTGGTGCGGGCGAACATTTACAATTATTTGAATTTCAAAATGTATCCTTGGGAAAAAGCGGTATCTGACAAAGTGTCGGAATCTGAATCGCTGCTGATGTGAGAGGCATGTCATGGAAAGGAAGATCGTATTCATGTTTTCGGGGATGGGGAGCCAGTACTTTCACATGGGAGAGGAATTGATGACCCGGGAGTATGGGTTTGCAGAACGGATGCACGCCGTTGGCGACATCATATACACACTTTGCGGAGAAGACGTGATCAAGATGATTTACGACGACAGTAAATCGAAATTCGACCCCTTCGACCACACGGTACACTGCAGTCTCGCCATTATCGCAGTGGAATACGCTCTGGCCCGCCTTTTGATCGACCGGGGCATCAAGCCGGATTATCTTCTGGGAACCAGCCTCGGCGAATTTTCTTCAGTGGCGGTTTCAAACCCCGTCAACCTCCCGAAAATTATTCAGCTGCTCCACGGAGTGATGGAGATAATGGAGAATCGGGCGACGGAAGGCCGCATGATCGGGATCCTCGATTCGTCCGACCGGTATCACCAGTACACCTTTCTCCATGGGAACGGGGAGATCGCCGCCGACAACTTTGCATCGCATTTCGTTTTTTCCTGCGAGGCCGATCGGGTTTCAAAGGTCGTCGATGAGTTGAAGCGCCGTGGGATAACGTTCCAGGTGCTTCCCGTGAAAAGGGCTTTTCACTCATCCTCCATTGATCCCCTCGAAAGGGCATGCAAGACCCTTTCCGTCAATTTCACCTTCGCAGCTCCGGAAATCCCATACATTTCCTGTGCCGATTCCGATGAATTGCTGTGTTTTGACGGGGAGTGGGTTTGGAACGTGCTGAGGAAACCGATCCAGTTTCGAAAAAGCGTCGACAGGCTCTGCGGCGAAAAGGAATGTGTCTTTATCGATCTGGGGCCTTCGGGCACGCTGGCCAATTTTGTCAAGTATCATTTAGGGGGAAGCGCTGCGTGTTACCCGGTGCTGATGCCCTTTGGAAACGATACAGAAAATTTCGAGCGCCTGTCTCGCATCCTGGCGTGATCTATGCCGAAAGCTGGTCCGGCCCCGTCCGGTCCAAGATTTTGAGCGGGATGATCTGATAATCCAATACCGATTCTTTGTCCAGAGGGGTGATCAATTGAATTCGACGACTATGCACCGGGAAAAGGATGTTGCCGTGGTGGGTATCGCATGCCGTTTTCCGGGAGCCGAAGATTACAACGAATACTGGAGAAATCTCCAAAGTGGGGTCAGCTCGATCAGGGAGATCCCTGGCAGCAGATGGTCAGTGGAATCCTATTACTCGGAGAATATTGCAGAGAAGAACAAGAGCATCAGCAAATGGTGCGGTAGCATCGACAAAATTGATACCTTCGACAACCGCTACTTCAACATATCTCCACGGGAAGCCAAACACATGGATCCCCAGCAGCGCATTATGCTTGAAGAAACCGTGCGTTGCATCGAGGACGCGGGAGTGTCGCGCGCGCGCCTATCGGCGGGCCGCACCTCTTTTTTCACAGGGATCATGGCCATCGATCACCAGCAGATCGCGGCCATGCCGGGAATCGAAACGGACAGTTTTTCCTGCCTGGGGAGCTATGCGGGCATCGTCTCCAACCGGATTTCCCATTTCTTCGATTTCAGCGGCGTAAGCTATACCATGGATGCGGCATGCGCCTCTTCAATGGTAGCCGTCGTCGAGGCCCGAAAGAGCCTGATTTCCGGTGAAAGCGATTATGCCTTTGCCGCAGGGATCAGTCTGGATTTTCATCCTTGGAAATATATCTCCTTCTCCAAGTCCAGGATGCTCAGCCCCAACGGGCGCTGCAAGACCTTCGACAACAGCGCTGACGGCTACGTGCCCGGCGAAGGCGCGGGAGTCCTATTGCTCCGGCGGTTGAACGATGCCAGGGCATCCGGCGATCACATTTACGGCATCATCAAGGGGGCCGCGGTGAACCATTGCGGCAAGACCCTTTCGATCACGGCACCCAGCGTGGCGGCCCAGAGCCGTGTGATCCGGGATGCCGTGGAAGACGCTGGCATCGACCCATCAACAATTGGCTATATAGAGGCCCATGGCACTGGTACCTCCCTGGGGGACCCTATTGAGATCGAGGCCCTCTCTCGGGCGTTCGGGGCGTATACAGACAAGAAACAGTTTTGCAGGATCGGTTCGGTGAAGACCAACATCGGCCATTTAGAAGCAGCGGCAGGCGTCGCCGGTTTGATCAAGGTGCTTTTGATGATGAAGCACCGCAGGATCCCCGGGATTGTAAACCTTGAGCAACTCAACCCGATCATTGATTTTAAAAACTCCCCCTTTAAGGTGGCACGCGAGACGGTCGCGTGGAAATCCTTCGGCCGGTCGATTCCCCTGCGGGCCGGCGTCAGCTCCTTCGGCATGGGTGGGGTTAACTCCCATGTTATCCTAGAAGCCTGGGAGACCGACGGGGAAGTGGAGAAGTCGGAACCACCCGGTGAAAAATTCTTTTTGTTGTCGGCAAAATCGGAAAAGAGCCTGGAGGCGCTGCGCCGGAGGTGGGACGACTTTATCGGGGAGGCGCACTGGGCGAGCTATTCCTTGAGGGATATCTGCGGAACGCTCATGACAGGACGGGAACATCATCCGTATCGACACGGCGTGATCGTGAATAATCGTGAGACGCTCAGGGAAGCGATTACAAAAGGCGAAATGACGGTTTACCGGAAATGGGCGGCCACGCCCCGACTGGTGATCAGTGCGTTTTCCGCGGAGGGGGACACGTCGATCTCCTCCCTTACACAAAGCGATGCGCTGTTCAAGGGAAGACTTGATCGGATACTGGCACAGTGCGCAACCCATGTTGCGGCCGAGCAATTCTGCAAAGGAAACAGGAGGGGGGCGAAAAGCGAAGTGGAGGCTTTCGTAGTCGAGGCCGCAATGCTTGGGTCCATCTTGGAAGCGGTGCCGGAAATTCCTTGCATGGAGGTCCGCACGGACAGAATCTGGCCGGTTCTCACGACCGCGGGAATGATCAGCGCCCCCCAAGTCGCAGCATACCTGGCCACGGGCGCAGGGATCGATAGGATGACGCTCAAGCGACCGCGTCTTGCCCTGACCTTTTCCGAGGCGTTGGGATCGTTATCTCCATACCGAATCGACACCGCATATGTAGAGCAACTTTTCGACGGCATTTCCGTGGAGGGAACCGAGCTTCACCGTTTCGTGCAAAAGGCGCGAATCATGTATGAAAATCAGTATACGTTCAGGAATTATCTGGCGGAATGGGAAAGGGTGCTTTGGGAAAACGGACTTGGCTTGCAGGAGTTGATCGGTGGGACGGGTGCGGCGGTTCGGTCCGGGGCCGAGTCCCTGGATCTCCAGGGACCGAAACGCCTTCTTCAGCTCACCGTCATCGCGGTTTCGCTGAGCAAGCTCAACCTGAAATGGGACCTTACCCAGCGTCTCCCGGGCAGGGGCGCGTTCCTGGAGCTGATGGATCTGATCGTCGACCAGGTCTTGGAAAAGAATTGGTTGGTCGATTATCTCTTTAGTGAAGAGATGACAGCGGAAGAACTTGCACAAATGATGGAACGACGACAGGATCGGATCGATAAGACCAAGGCATACCGGGTGCTAAGAAAAAACAGCGAACGTCTGGTCGAAGCCGGCGATGTCGGGGAGTGGATCGCAAGGGTCGAAGAGGGCGGCAGAAAAGGTTTACCGGTAGCCCCTATGTCCGACAGAAAGAACGGAAAACCCCGCGGTTCATCAGAAGAACCGGAGGTTGTTTTTAGGTCTGAAGGAAATGCGGCATCAGCCTATCGGCGAGTGCTCCTCGAACTGTGGCGCTGCGGTGCGGACGTTCGATTCGAGAAGATCATGCCCGATGGGAGTTTCGGAAAGGTTCAACTGCCCACGTACCGGTTCGACAAATACTATTTCTGGTTGAAAGAAAAAGAGAAGGAAAACAATCGGGGAAAGCTTGTTTCCGAAGACCGGGAACGTTGGGAGCGGGAGCCCGGGGAGGAGATCTCGGTGGAGGTGTATCCATTGAGCCGGGCTATCATCCAGGATCATGTGATTACCGATGAGCATATCGTTCCAGCGGCGGCCATGATTGCACAGGCCCGTCGCATCTGCAATTCGAAAAACCCAAGTGCGGAGTGGGATTTCGCCGATGTTTACATTATCCGTCCGGGGATTGTCCGGCAGGACGGGGTCACTCTGCACGGGCAAATCATCGGCAACTCGAGCGTGATATTGAAGGATCAATCCGATTCCGTGATGTTTAGAGCTGAACTTGTGAAAAATCGTAGGACCCCTTCCGGAAAAATCGACCTGCAAGATATGGAAGCGCGTATGACGTCCCTCTCCGGTTCCGTGTATGCTGAAATGGAAGCAGTGGGTTACCGTTACGGAAAGACCCTTCGGACTGTGAAGCGGGAGGGCGCCTTCGGGGATTTCCAGTTATTTGAAATCGGGGGAAGCAGCCGCCTCTGCTTCGACGGATCGGAGATCGCACCCGAACTTCTGGATGGCATCTTCCAGGCCGCTGTCATTGCCGCTCTGCGGGAAAACCGCCCTCTTTTCAGGGAGAAAATCCTGGTTCCTTATAAAATCGGCCGTTTTTGTCTATTCGGAGCCATGGACAGAACCTGTTACGCTTTGTTCGATAACGCCGATTTTTGTGGGGGAACCGGCGATCAAAAGGTCTCGGTTTCCGTATACGACGAAGAAGGAAGCCCGCTTGCGACCATTGAGCAAATGGTCTTCAAGCGAGTGAATAAGAGCTTTTTGACATCTCATAAGAATTCAAAGCCGGTCCATACCATTCGCTGCGATCCCCAAGACTGTGGGTGCCATGATCTCGAAGCGCAAGATCGTCCGAACCCTGCAGCGAAAGATCACCGCACCCTTGAAGGAAGAGGCAGCCTGAGCCTTGAAAAGGAAGATTTTCATAATACCGAAGAAGTGGAGGGTGGGAAAATCATGGAAGGTTTTTATGGAGCTGATGCGGAGCAGATGCTGTTCTTTTACAGGCCGATCTGGAAGAAACAGGCGCTGACTGCGGATGAAAAAAAGGAGCTCGGCGATTTGGCGGTCGTTTTTTATGACCCCTGGGACAAACTGAGCATTGATTTCCTCGGTGCAGCGTCTTCAAGATATGAAACCGTGATAAAAGTGTCGGAGGCCGGCCCCGCAGTCGATCCTGACGGTGATTTCGTTCTGGCAAGCGATGATGAAAGCGCTTACGAGGCCCTGCTTCGACAAGTCCGGGAGCGGGAGCGCGACCGGGAGGTTCGGATCGATATTTTCTATTTCTGGAAAAGCGGATTCAGGTATGAGGATTCAGGCGACATGCCGGAATCGATCCTGAAAATATCCCATATCGCCAAACCTTTCTTCAACCTGGTCAAGGCCTTGGCCCGCCTCAAGCCCGGCAAAAAGGTCCGGATCCTCCTGTGTACGAAGGAGCTCCATGTGGTGGGGCAAGGGGACGGGGGCAAAGGATTTCCCTACGGCATCCTCACCGGCTTCAAGGAAACGGTTGAACTGGAGAATCCTGAGATCGAGATCGTTTGCGTGGACCTTGAAGAGCGCCTGAGTCGGGTTTCGGAGACGGCGCAGTGCCTGCTTGATGAAGCGAGTCGCCGGGATGCGAGAGATCATGCTGCATTTCGCGGAGAAGACAGGTATGTCCGACAATTTAAAAGGATGGTAGATGACGTACACGGAGAAAATGGAGACGGTATGCCGAGATTGCGCCGGGGGGGCAATTACATCCTCGCTGGTGGTGCCGGCGGGATCTGCGATCATCTGCTGGCGCTTCTGGCCCGTCAGGCGGAGGTGAACCTGATCGTGCTGGGTCGCTCCGAGCCAACCATGGAGAAACAAAAGAGATTCCGGGAAATCTCGAATGGGAAAGCCCCAATTCGCTACTTGCGGGCTGATGTGACCGATTACGGTGAACTCGCACGTGTTGTCGACCGGATCAGGGCCGAATTCGGCCCTGTGAACGGCGTGATCCATGCCGGCGGGATCATCGACGACCAGCTGATTGCGTCCAAGACCTGGGTATCGTTCGATCGGGTGATCGCTGTCAAAACCATAGGCACCCTGAACCTCGACGCCTTGACCCGGGAAGATCCCTTGGAGTTTTTCGTGGTGTTCTCTTCGATCGTTTCGGTGGTGGGTAATTTCGGGCAAGTGGATTATGCGGCGGGCAACAGTTTTGTGGATGCGTTCATCCATTACCGCCGAAAGAGTGGGGTTGCAGGGGTGAGTATCGCCATCGACTGGCCCTTGTGGCGGGGGACGGGGATGGGAAAGGGAGAAGCTGCGGTGGAGAATTTTAAGTCGCGGGAGCTTGCGCCCATCTCCCCGGTCAAGGGCGTTTCGGCGTTCCAGAAAATCATCCGGGAGAAGGATGCGGGGCAAATCGTCGTTGCGGGAAATGAGATCAAGCTTGCTTCACTTGCACGGGAAAAATCGCGATCAAAAGAACTCAAAAAAGATAGAGGAAAATTGAAGGCGATCGAATCTTACCTTGCAAAACTAATCGCCGCGAAAATCGATTTTGCACCGGAAGAGATCGATAGGAATAAATCCTTTTTTTCCATGGGGGTGGAGTCCATCGTACTGACCGAGATCATGGAGACCTTGGGTAAAAGATATGACAAGCTGCCTTCGACGCTGTTGTTTGAATATCCTCGGGTGGAAAGTCTGGCACAGTATCTTCTTGAAAACGGAGTGGAAATTCAAGGCGCCGGGCTGGAACATGCCGTAGAGACGGTTGCTTCCACGGACGCTTCCCCGGCAGGGGAAGAGGGGGGCGGCCGACCGGCTGATGATTCGTTTCATCCCGGCGATCCTCCTATGAGGGATGGACGAGGAATGGAAGCCGAAAACTTGAAAACCGTGGCCATCATCGGGATGGGGTGCCGGATGCCCGAGGCCGGAAATATGGACCGGTTTTTCCGGAATCTTCTGGAGAAACGCGATTGCATCCGGGAGGTGCCGGACGATCGCTGGAACATGGCGGAGTATTTCAGGGAAGAGGAGCGGGAGGGGGTCTTTTCCTACGGAAAATGGGGCGGTTTCCTTGACGATGTGGATAAGTTCGACCCCTTGTTTTTCGGCATCACTCCTCGGGAGGCCGGGCAGATGGACCCCCAGCAGAGAATCCTATTGGAAAATGTGTGGGAAACAATGGAACACGCCGGTTACGGGGAGCCGGGCAGCTATGCAGGTCGGAAGATAGGCCTTTTCGTAGGGATGATGTGGAACGATTATTCGCACTTGGCCAACCAGATGGGGTTTATGAAAGGGCAATACAAGGGGCCCGGATCTTTGTTCTGGGCTGTGGCCAACAGGGTCTCTTACGAAATGAATTTCAGGGGGCCGAGCATGGCCGTGGACACGGCCTGTTCCTCCTCCCTCACCGCCGTGCATCTGGCGCGGCAGAGCATCTTGAACGGTGAATGCGATATGGCCGTGGCCGGCGGCATCAACCTGAGCCTTCACCCGAGCAAGTACGTGTATCTCAGCCAGGCGAAATTCCTGTCCAAGGACGGGCGATGCCGGAGCTTCGGCAAAGGAGGCACAGGCTACGTCCCCGGCGAGGGGGTGGGGTGCGTGCTCCTCAAGCGACTTGACCGGGCCGTTGATGAAGGGGACCGCATTTACGGCACCATCAGGGGGACCTCTCTGAATCACGGGGGCAAGGTCACCGGCTTTACAGTCCCCAGCCCGGAGGTCCAGGGAGAGCTGATTGCCGACTGCCTGGCCGACGCCGGTATGGAAGGGATCCGGGTGGATTACGTGGAGTGCCACGGAACGGGTACGACCCTGGGGGACCCCATTGAGATCAAGGGTCTGAAACGGGCCTTCGAAAAATCCACGGAAAGAAAGCAGTTCTGCCCCGTGGGTTCGGTGAAATCCAACATCGGACACCTGGAGGCGGCATCGGGCATCGCCGGAATCATCAAGGTGCTCCTGAGTTTTGCCTACGACAAGATTCCCGGGAGCATCCATGCAGCGGAGAAAAACCCGTACATCGACTTTGCGGATTCGCCTTTCTACCTCCTCGAAAATACCTTGCCGTTCAAGGCCAACCCGAAACGGCCGCGGGTCGCCGGCGTCAGCTCTTTCGGGGCGGGGGGCTCCAACGCCCACGTGATCCTCGAAGCGAACGATCGAATGGACTCGGCAGCACGGCCGGCGGCAGCTTCCCGGGCAAAATACCTGATCGCCATCTCGGCCCGGACCGACGAGCGCCTTGCGGCATATGCCCGAAAGATGATCGGTTTTTTTTCGACGTCGGGCGATCTTTCCATGGACGATGTGGAATATACTCTTCTATTTCGAAGAAAAAGCTTCGAACAGCGGCTCGCCGTGGTCTGTTCGGGAAAGGAGCAGCTCATCGGGCTTTTGGATGATTACCTGTGCGGGAAGGCAAAGGATGCGGTGTTCAAGGGGGATGCGCGGGCTGAGGAGAACCGGAGGGCGGTATCTAAAATGAATGCGGAGGTTTTATTGGATCGTGGAACCTTAGAGGAGATTGCAGCTTACTGGGCCATCGGTGGCACCGTGGGCACCAGGACATGGGCAGCGGAGGGGGGGCGGATAATGGCTCTTCCCACCTATCCCTTTGCGCGAGAACGGTACTGGCTCCACGAAGATTTCATGGAACCCTACAGCCGGGTTCGGCAAAACATCCTGGGTGCCTCTATCCATCCCATGCTCGACCGCAATGCCTCGAAATTTGACTATCTGAGCTTCGAAAAGCTTTTCGTGGGGGATGAATTCTACCTGGTCGATCATATTATCGGCGGCCGCAAGGTATTGCCGGGTGTGGCCTGCCTCGAGATGGCGTATGCCGCGCAAAAGGCGGCGGGCGGAGCCGACGAAGGGATCAAGATGACCAGGGTGTCGTGGGAGAAAATATTGGCACCGGGCGATCACGGGAGAAACGCGGCGGTGAGGATTGACCGGGACGGCCGTTTCGAGCTCGTATCCACCGGTAGAGACGGCGCAACTGTGCGCCATTGCCGGGGACGCGTCGCCCTGGATGCGGAGGTCCCCTGGATGAAACACGTCGGGCCGGAAAGCCTTGGAGCCGCATCCGGCGGTATGAAAAGCGCTAGAACGGAAGCCAACGGGGGAGGGACCGGTGGGAAGGAGTTCCCCATACCCCGCGACATGGAGGCGCTGATCCGCTCATGCTCTCTGGAAGTGGATCGTCAGGTTTTTTACGCGTCGCTCAAGCAGAGGGGCGCCGATTACGGCCCCTCTTTTCAAACGGTTCAGGCCCTTCGTGTGGGCGAAGGGCGAGCGATCTCGCACTTGGCGCCACCCGAAGACACCGAGATTCCAGGGGATGGGTTCACGCTCCACCCCGCGCTAATGGACGGGGCCTTGCAGACAGTCCTGGGGCTTGCGGGGGGCGGCATTGGCGGAAACTCGGCCATGTACCTGCCGCTTTCCGTGGAATCCGTGGAGATTCGGTCGGCGGTTATCGGCCCCTGCGCCGTTGTGGCCGAAAGGTCCGGAAATGCCAGCGGCGGCGATAAGGTGGAGAGTTTCGATATCGATGTGGTGGACCTCCAGGGGAACCTCCTGGTGCAGTTTAGAGGGTTCGCCTTCATATCCGTGGGAATTGTGGAGATTGGCCGGGCCTTGGGAGAGGTGAGCCACCAACGGTTGGCCTGCTTCGGGAACCGCTGGGAGCCGTCGGCTTTATCCCATGGGCCGGAGGCTCGAAAGAGAACTTCGGGAATCATTCTATTGTTCGATAATGGGAACGAAGGCCTGGAAGCGTTTGTTTCCAAGAGTGGGGCGCGGGTGCTGCGTGTCGTGCCGGGGACCGGATTTCGGAAGATTGAAGATGACCGGTATACAGTGGCCTCTTGTGACCCTCTGTCGTATGGGGCGCTGTTCGAGACGCTCCGTTCTCAGGGGCACCTGCCGCAGACCGTTGTGCAGGTGTGGCAGGACCATCGCGGCGAGTCGTCTGAAGAGATCCTGCAGACCACGATTTATCCGATGTTTCATATGGTCAAGGCGGCCATGAGGGCGAAGATCCCCCGCTTGAAAATTCTCTACGCATACCCGGCCGGGACCCCGTCGGCAGCCCCATTTCACGAGGCCATGGGCGCTTTTGCCAAAACGCTGCGACTGGAGAATCCCGGATATCGGCTCAAAGTGGTGGGTGTCGAGAATACCCGAAACCTCGGCGGTATCCTGACTCACGAATCGTCCGACGGAACGTTCTCCCATATGGAAGTGCTGTACGACGGGGAAGGGGTGCGCCGGGTCAGGCGTTACAACGCCCTGCCCATGGAGAAGGAGTCCGGTAGGAGGGGGAGGACCGATCTGAACATCTAGGAGGGGGAGGACCGATCTGAACATCGAAGG
>JASFER010000044.1:0-30165 GCA_050124755.1 Desulfobacteraceae bacterium | reverse complement strand
CATGTCCTGCAAAAGCCATCAAAGGTGTCACTACGGTTGACCACTACAAGAATAGGGCGGAGGCCATGCATTTTTCCCGCTGCGTGGAGAAACTTACGAACGAATATGCAAGATTGCCCGGAATAGGGGCATCTATTTGCGGCGTTTGCATTAAGGTTTGTCCTTTTGGCCGAAAGTTAACCCCATAGTTGCATAAAGCTGTGGTGTTCAATATTTAGAAGTGGCCCCAACAACTTCAAAGGTTCATTCTTCTTTTAACCGTCCTCCCGCAGGGCGGGCGTTGCACAGTGACAGGTTGAGCAGCCGCTCCTGCCAGCGACAGAGATCACCTTTATAGGCCGGAAGGGTGCTGATGCCCAAATGACTGTTTTTCTCTTTGGCCACGGCCAGAATACCGGTGACGATGGCTGCGCTGAGGGATGTGCCGTTCATGAAGTTGTGGGTGTTGCCCGGAATGGTGGTAAAGATATTGCCGGCCGGCGCACACACGTCGGCCGCCGTAGCCAGGGCGGCGTTTGGAAAGAATCCGCCTTGAGCATCGATACCGCCCACGGCCAATACCTTCGAGTGGGAGGCCGGAAAGGGAACCGCTTTAGCCGACGGGTGATTGCCCACGGGGGCGACGAAAAGGATCGATTTTTGGGCGCCGGCGTCCAGCAGCTGCATCATCAAAGGGTCCGGCGCGGCTGCACCCAAGCTCATGTTGACGATGCGGGCGTCTGATTCAATAGCCGTATCAAGCGCTTTGGACACCGAAACGCTGGTACAGCGGCCTTCCGGATGATCTTCCGAGGTTTGCCAGCAGGCCCGCAGGGCGATCAATTCCGCCTTAGGCGCAATTCCGGAGATTCCATAGCCGTTGATACTGGCAGCCACGACACCGGCCACGGCGGTGCCGTGGATTTCGGCACGGTAAGGGTTGTTACGGATCAAATTGGCGTGCTGAACGATTCGGTCCTTCAGGTCGGGATGGCGGATGTCCACCCCGGTGTCGAGGATAGCCACCCGGGTTCCGTTGCCCTGATGGTGCCGGTGAAGGTCCTGCAAATTGAGTTTCGCGTAGATGTGCTGAAGGTCGTCCTGGGGATCGGCGTAGGTTTGAAACAGCCGGTTGGGTTGCACGTGGATGACGCCGTGTTCTTTGCGGATCTGCTTGATCAGCTTGTTCACATCACCCTTGGCGACGAAGACCGCGACGATCTGTTTGAGCGTGCGCATCTCGAACATTTCTAGAGTTTTGAGGGAATAGATGCCGCTGAGGCGATTCAAGGTGCTGCGGCCGCCGGGAGACGCCTCGGCCGTAACCACGATCTGGCCGGGCAGAACGGCAGGGGCGGCTTGATCTTCCGGGCCCATGTTTTGATTTGTCATCCCGGGTCCTGCCGCCGATGCGATGGTGATATCGACACGGGTTTGCACCTTGACCAAGGCGTTCTTTGCCGTGAAATCACGGACGTAGGTGATCTTGCGGGCCCCCGACCGCAATGCGGCAGCCGTCATAGCGCTGCGAATGGTCAGAATTTCGCCGGCCCAGGCCGCCGCCCCATTGATGTTCACCGTGATCGGCTGTACCGTCCGGCCCACAATGCGCCCGCCGGCCATGAACCGTCCACCGGATGAATGCAGTCTCAGGCCGCCTGCCGACGTGCTTTTCAGAAGGTGCCGGATGGGGTGCACGGCATCCTTGCCGGCCGCCACCTGGATCGATTCCGGCCGGGTTTGGGCGGACAGGGTGATCACCGGTGCGCTAACGGCCATGGTGAAGGTCGCTTCGACCCGGTTGGCATGGGTCGCGCAGCTCAACCACGCCAGGATGGTAAATTGGTACCGGCCTTGTTTGACAGGCGTGCCGATGATCTGTCCGCTGTTATCCAGCCTTAAACCATGGGGCAACCGGCCTGCAGTGATCTTGAATTGGGGTGCGCGCGTTGGGTCGGAGATCTTGATCCGCTGGCGGTAGCCGGTTCCGACACGCCCTGCGGCGAGCATATAAGGGGGCAGCAATGAAAATGGCGCACAATCACCGGTGGAAACGGACGATGCCGGTGCGGCACGGTTGAGGGTTAACGGAGCGCTGAATGCCGGCGGCAGGCTTGAAAACAACAGCCAGAGGGATAGTGCCATAGCCGCCAATGCTATACGATGCCTGAACATCAGCCTAATTCTCCCGATCCATGAGCTTGGAGTGCTCCTTGAGCAGCACGATGATCTATCCGGTATATAGAAGCACCGCCCTTACCTTGGAATTTTTCAGCCGATCACCTGGCGCCTGTTGCGGTGGATGCTGCCGCTCCAGTAACCCTAAGGTCTTTTTGGCCAGCCGGACGATGGGCGATGCGTCCAATTGCCGGAGCAATGCGTCGATATCGGCCGTCTTATCCACGGCCAACACATAGAGGCCCGCGTCACTCGGCCCGCTGACGATGGCGGCGTCCAATTTCCGCAACAGCGTCCTGATCTCGATCTCTCTTGCCTCCTCGATAAAGACGACATTCAGGTGCACCTTGTCCGTCTCTGTCGAGGAGGGGGATGAATAGGTCGTGAAAAAGGCTTGCTGGGGCACCAGGAAAAACAAGGCCAGCAGGGCTGCAAATTGAAGCCCCGCCATGGACCAGGAGAGGGCCGGTGTGTGATAGATCTGTTTCACAAACCGCAGCAATCGCGCAGCGGGACCGTCGCTCAAGGTTTCGGAGGCCTGGCGGGATTCACTGCGAATGCCGTCGCGCACGCGTGAAAACACGGCATCGGAATCTATGGGCAGTTTATCTTCAATGCCTGCATAACTCTCCTGGATTTCAGCAAATTCCATCAATTCGCTTTCAAGCTCGGGATGGCGCCGCAGTGCCTCTTCCAGCGCTTTGGCCTCCGGCTCCGGAAGACTGCCGTTCAAGTAGACGGGAATCATTGCTTTTAATTCATCCAGGCTATATTTCATCTCTTTTTACTCCCATCTTTTGCAGCGTTGCGTGCAGCGCTTTTTTGGCATAAAACACCCTGGTTTTGACGGTATTCTCCGACAACTTGAGAATGGCGGCGATTTCTTTGTAATGAAACCCCTGGAAGAATACCAGATCCAAAACTTCCCGGTGCTTGGTTGAAATCTTGAGAAGTCCTTTGGCAATGACCTCTCTTCGATCGTTGCCCTGGCTGTCCATGCCTCCGTCGGTGGACAGGTGGTGATAGTCGTCGATGGAAGCATCGAATCTCTTTTTCTTGAGTGCATTCATGGATAGATTTCGGGCAATGCCGAAAATCCAGGTGAGCACTTTGGAGCGGCCCTTGAAATCTCCGGCGCTTTTCCATACTGCCATGTAGGTTTCGACGACGACATCTTCAGCCATTTCACGATCCTCAAGTATTCGGTGCACAAAGAAAAAAATACGTTTGTGCGTTTCATCGTAGAGTTTTCTGAACGCTTCCTCATCCTTCGCGGCACATGCGCTTAGCAACGGGAGTAGCTCATCGGTGCTCTTTTTATTCATATGTGGTCTTTTCGCTGCAAAAGGTTCATTTCAAAGTTCATTGCCAACGCTGAGGCCGGAATAGTTCAAGCAGACGTAAGTGACTAAAAAGTATATGAGATTCAATGATGGGTCAAGGGGTACCTGCAATTCTGCGTTTTCTATGAATGCAAGCATGGCAGGTCATTTTAAAAAATGGTGACAATAGTTGCTTTTTGGATGCAGCTCTTTTATACTTCTAAACAATTCGACGGAATCATGTTTCGGGTTGGGATTCGGATCTGCATCGGATAGGAGGTTGAGCTTGGGTGTTGCGCGAAGAAGCGGTTACGGAATCTGCCTGTATTATCTCCTCTTCAATTTGATTTTCTTTACCACATCGGTGCCCCCATCGGCAGCACAGGGTGAATCTGCCGGGCAGGCCCAATTCATTAAGCTGATTGCCCCCGACCGGCAGGAAGTCGTCATCGCTAAAAAGCCTCTCATCGAGATGGCGTTTACCCGGCCGATGGATACGCAAACCCTGTTTGTGATGCTGGACGGTGTCGATATCAGTCAGGTCTTGACACTGACGCCCGAGGGGTGCTCCTTTCAACCGGTACAGGTGCTTGAACCCGGATCACACACTTTGATGGTTTCCGGCACCACTGTGGCGGGTGAATCCTTCAATCAGGAATTGCGCTTTTCGACACGGCATCACGCCAGATTTGAAAAAGCGTATTCCCAGAACCAATTGACCGTGCTGGCCCACAGCGCTTTTTCCAAATCCGACAGCCTGGACGAGCAGGTCCCGGACTGGAGAGCGGAAGCCAATCTGAATACCACTTCCCAACTCCAGGACGGTGGATTGGATCTTGCCGTCAATGCCAATATCAAATTCGTCGATCAGGACATTCCTGCGGTGACGCCTGAAAACAAAGGTGTGGATCTGATCAATTATCTGCTGTCGGCCAATTGGGTCCGCGGCGGCTTGACCACGCGCGCCGAGGTCGGAGATACCCTGATAGACTTGAGCCCCAACACTTTGTCGTCCCTGAACCGCAGAGGCGCGCAGCTCTCTCTGGGGACGGAGATGGCCAGGTTTGGAGGGTTTTCCGTCACCAGCGCTCAAACCTATGGGTATGACGGTCAGACAGGCATCGACAGCGATACCAGCCGTCACATCCATGGGATGTATGGCGACTTCAACCTGCTGGACAATCGCATGCGTTTGAAGGCCATTTATACTCAAGGCGGTGAGCAGGGCGACAGCTTTGGTACAACCGCCACAGATCGAAACGCTGAAGGCCACACAGCCGGATTCGTTTTGACCACCGATTTTTTCGAAGGGCGACTGGTGAGCGAATTCGAATCCAATTTTGCCAGGTTCGATGACGATACCACCGACGATCAGGAATCCCGGAGCGATAATGCCTACCGCCTGAACGTCCAGGGCGGCATTGACCGCTATACCTATAGTGCCACGTACAAATACTTCGGTCCCGACTATGAGGTCGTCGGCAACCAGGGGCTTGAAAAAGATCGGAAGGGAATCGAACTCAACGGCGGAGCCGGGTTTGAAAGACATGGTTTGTCACTGGCGTACAGCCACTTCCAGGACAATGTCGATAATGACGACACCCGGTCCGTCATTCAAACCCAAACCGCCCTGATCGATTATGCCTATTCGGGCATGGAGCGCTTTCCGATCTCATTGTCCTATCAGCTGGAGAAGTCCGACAGCAGCAAGGAGCCTTCCGGAACGGCACCGGTCGACTATCATACCGATTCCCTGTCGACCACCATTGCCTATCTCTACAATCAGTGGAATGTCGCGCTGCAGGGCACCTATGCGCAAATGAACGATATGACGGCCAATGATGCCGACACCACAAACACCCTGGTCGCGCTCATGCCGCAATACTATTCCGAACATCTATCCGTATCCCCCAATCTGAGTTTCAACCAGACCCAGGACCACGCGGCGGACATCAACACCGATGCGTATACCATCTCCATGGAGATTCAGGGCCGGCTGCCCAATGACAAGTTCAGGTACGGTCTTGGCGGCACCCTTGATTTTACATCCACCAGCGACGACTCGGTTGATCAGCGCACAACGGCTTTCCATTTCAACCTGGAGTATGAGCCGGCCCGCTTTTTGAAAGGACGCCTTGTCCCGGCCATTGGGCTGCGGGGGGAATCCAATGAGATCGATGATCGCATCAATGATGTCATCACGCGGGATTACGTATTTATGGTGACACTGTCCATAAATTCTCTGACCTCATTTTAAGCGTCTGGTGGTCGGATATCCATTTGAACCTTTGGGTCGATAGTGGAGACATAGTAAATGGAAAGGGTTAGAAAATTTCACTTACGATCTGTACCAGGAGGTGCCTTATGCGCCAATACATTTACAAAGCTTTGATTATTGGGCTGTTTTTCAGTTTCGTTGTTCCCGGCGTGTGTCATGCCATCACCCTCACAGCGCCCCGAACGGTGGAGGTCGGGCAGCCGGCAACCATTTCCGTGTCTGCCGTTCCCGCCTTGGCGTCAGCAGCCGGCAGCTGTTCTTTGACCCTCGATTACGGGGATGGATCGCAACCCGACAACAGCCTGGTGACGTGCGACATAGTAGGTGTCCAGTGTACCAGAACGGTGACCCATACCTACCAAAGAGCGGGAACCTATGTCATCCGGGCCGGCAACGTCGGGTGTATGCCAGGCGCCTTCCAACCCAATTCGGCTGTTCGAACCATATCGGTGGTGAACCTGAAAATCCAACGCCTCGATATTTTTTTGAACAACCGTCAACCCAAAATGACCGTCAAACAATACCGGCGCGACTTAAAGGCGTTTGCCCAAATCCGCTATACCGGCGCCGGTGTATTGAGCGGTCAATGGGAGATCGACGGCCGGGTGTTTTCAAAGGTGAACAAACAACTCTATCAGGGCGCGCAGAAAATCACCATCCAGACGCCGTTGGCGCCGCCGCTGCCCACTTATGCCGTGGGTACCCACCGGGTCAGATTTGTGATCACCCGGCCGGCGCTGGGTATCGTTTTTCCACAGGCCATCTATTTTGTTGAGGCCGAACCGGAGCCTCTTAATATCGCCATCCGGCTTGCCGAGCCGCCGGACAATCAAACCACCACGTGTGAACCGTTTACCCTTCGCTGGCAGGCTGCGGGCAAGGCCTATGTCTATCTGGTGGAATTTGTTGAAGCCAACGGTATCGATCCCACCTTTTCGGCCTATGCCAAAGAGACTGCTTACACCCTGAGGGAAGATATGTGCCGTGCAATGCTCTCTTCCAACCGCGCCTATCAGTGGCGTGTGAAGGCGCTCAGCCAGGAAGGGCAAGTTATTGGAGAAAGCGAACCCTTCAACCTTTTCCTCGAGTCGGGTGGACAGCAGTAAAAAAGAGATCAAAATCTCCATTCTAGCAAAAAGAGATCACCCTCTCCCTTGTCGGTAGAGGGTGATCTCTTTTTTATGCGGCCATTCAACCGTGAACCATCGCCGTTGGGCGTTCAGGTGAGAATACCCCATCTATCGTTTTCCATAATTTCAGAGGCGTAATGAAATGGATGAATTGAAAGAAAAATGTATAGAAGCCAAGTCCGGACCACAGGGCTTTGCTAAAATTGCATGCACAGCGGCCGGGACAGAGCCCGGCCCTACGCGAGGACCATTGTTCCGCCCAACGATGCCATTTCGAGCGTAGGGCCGGCCTCCGTGCCGGCCTGGTATGGCAACTCAATGCATAGCAAAGCTTGATCGCCATGTTCGTGTTACAGTGTTTTGCAGCATAATCCCCTTATAGGGGTTGATCCAAAAACGGCCGCACATCAAAAACCTTCGAGGCCCTGGATTGGTTGGCCCAACTGGTGACCCACATCCCCAACAAGGGCGAACAGATGGTTCGCTATTACGGCTACTATAGCAATAACTCCAGAAAAATATTGAATCATCTTGGTGCCTTTATGTCAGGCTTTAATGCGGGCGTTGGTCAACTACCTTGGCCCCACAGCATGCTGTGGGGCCAAGGTAGTTGATACAAAATCACACCTTTGACATACTTGCTTGCGTAAAAAGCAAATTCTTATCAACATCAATATATTGAACTGATTCTCCGGCCAGAAGACAGGCGCCGATATGCCAATAATTGTCAAAAATTGGCAAAAAACGGCACAAGAAAGGGTCCTTTTTGTTGCTGTTAGCGGGCCCAATCATACAAAGGCCCGAAATATCTGCCCGCTTTTTTTATGGATACAAGCCCACCCGTCGATTGGAAGCATCGCCGGCGATACTGGCGCGATCATTGCTGGAATCCACTGCGGGTCGAAAGGCAAGCAATAAAACTTCCGCACCTTGGATGGGCCATGAGGACAGGACTGACTGCAATCGCCATTGGGCTGTTTTTATTGTGTTTGCCTAAGCTGACGCTCCAGGCGGCTTCAGCCGTCCAAGGCTCGGCAAAGGCCGGCGTGGTGTTGCAAGCGTGGCTGGAACGTGATTCGGGTCATTTTGATTCACACCCGCAGCTTATGTTGGCCATGGTCCGTTTCTATGAAGCGCGTCAATTTCAGCCCGCCTGTATGGGACCTAAAGCACTCACCCCCCAAGGTTCCAAGGCATTGAAAACGCTGCTCAGCGCATGTAACGAACGCACTCCGAAATTGGCGGCCTATGTGCGGCAGCTCGTATCGAATACGATGGACGCTACGCAATTTATCGCCCGTGGCGCCGCTATTCCACTGGAGGCATTGCTGCAGGTCGAGGTCGGCATCGCTCAAATCGCACTTTATTTTGCCACCCAGTTTGACCCTGACTTCCTGCCCCCTGATAAGTCCGGGTGGTCGCCGCAACAGCAGATCGCAGCAAAACTGGCTAAAACCCTGGACGGTCCAACCTGGGGTGCTCTGCGCAATGCCGCCTGCCCCCGACAGAAGCCATACCAGGCCTTGCAAAAGAGTCTGGAACGCTACCGGTCCATCGAGCTTTTGGGCGGATGGCCCTCCATTCCTGAAGGGCCCCAATTAAGAGCCGGAGTCGTGGATTCGAGGGTGCCGTTGCTGCGCAGACGGTTGATCGTCAGCGGCGATTTGAGACAGGGATGGCTAAGCAAAGATGAAACCTTTGATGAGCTCCTGGAAAGACGGTGCCGATTTGCTTGATCCGCTGGCCATCGATTGGCAGCGTTACTCTAAGGCGAACTTTCCAGGTTTCCGCTTGCGCCAGCGACCGGCTGTCTCCAACGCCCTGGGACGAGTCAAGTTCATATTTCCCAACCGGTTTAGTGTCTATATCCACGACACGCCCGCCAAATCCCTTTTCCATAATATCAGCCGCAGTTTTTCCGCCGGTTGCGTGCGCATCGAAAAGCCCCAGGCTCTGGCGAAATATCTGTTGGCCGGTCAAGGCTGGAATGCTGAAAGGGTTACGGCAAAGATAAAGAGCCGCAAAAGAGTGGTGGTAACGCTCGAGGCCCCTGTTCCTGTTCACTTGGTCTACCTGACCGCCTGGGCCGATGAGAAGGGAACGGTCTATTTTTACCAGGATCTTTATGGGCGTGACAGGCCATTGCTGGCGGCACTGAAGCCGATTAATCCCGAACTGCCCGACTTTACTACCGATGTGATGAAAGTCGACCGGATTATTGAGGACACAACGTCATGAAGGGGGACTATAATAAACCTGAAGCGACTGCGGATGCTTTCAAAGGAACAAGCTGGCTTCACACCGGAGACCTCGGCCGCATGGACGAAAATGGATATCTGTTCATTGTCGATCGCTTCAAGGATTGGCTAAGCTTGATCGCCATGTCCGTGTGACAGTGTTTTGCAACATCATCTCCTTATAGGGGTTGATCCAAAGACGGCGCCCACCGCCTGGTTGGCGGTGGGTGCTCTCATGTTCCGAAGTTGGATCTGATTGGTTTTTTGAAGCACTGATGTGCTTTTGACTCTAATTGCAGCACTGCTCCCAATTGTAATAGTCTTTATTGTTGGAGCACTTTACCCCTGGCGCGGCGGAGTACTTGTCATGATGGGGAAGTCTCACAAAATAGGAGCCGCGGGCCTCGTTGTTGTTTTTGTGGCTCTCATTTTTGGGGTAGATGACCTTGGCGGTGATGGTTTTGGTTCCCGCTGTGGACCATTTTACCCTTCTGGTGACCTTTCGGGAGTCGCCTGCGTTGATCGGCAGGAGATCATAGGTTTGCGTTCCTTTGCCTTCCACATAGAAGCGCAGCTTGACGTAATCGGCGCAGTTGCCGCTTCCGATGTTTTTGACAACGGCATGAATATCGCGTTTGCGGTTCAAGGGCGGCCGCTTGCCGTTGCTGATACAGACGATCAGGTCCGGTAAAGGATGCACGCTGAAGGTCAACTGCTTATTGTTATTCGTGTCATTGGTTTCAGCGATCATTCTGGCGGGGTCCAGTTTAAATGTACAGGTATAGTTACCGTGCTTGGGGACCTTAAACTTTTCCACCAGGGTAATCCCTTGATTTTTGCCCAGCGTCACGTTGAATTGTTTCCGAAATATGGGGAAGGAAGTACCGGCCGGGCCGGACACGGTGAGCACGACAACCGGGTTTTGGGCCGAACCGAGGCCGTAATTCATGACGTTGCCTTCGAAAGTGACTGTTTTTCCTTCACCCGGATGCAGGGGCGTTATTTTCATCACACCCACCTGAAGATCCGGAAGCGCTTTTCTCTTTACAGCAGTGTTGACCGTTCCGGCGGGAAGTGGTTTTACCTGGCTGTTCGCTGAAGGAAAACTGCCGGCTTTATTGACGATACCTTTCGGCTTTTTGACAGTCTGAGCCAACAGCGTATGGTTAGAGAACACAGCGAAAGAAATGACGGCTACGATCAAAACAAGGTTTTGTAATCGGTTCATCTTATCTCCTTTCTTGTTCAGTTCCAAAGTTCGCTTAACACTTTAAATGGTATTCAGGAGTAGGTGGCGATACCGATCCAAAAGGTTCAATGCAAGCAAAAGAAGCCGGGGTATCCCGGCTTCTTTTAGTGTTCAATGAAGTGCTTTAGAAGTGCTTTAGACGGCTTCTAATAAACCGGCGGCGGCGAACACCTCTTGACGGTTACTTTGTTGTTGGCCAGGTTGCAGTCCTTGACCGGCGCCTGGATGTTGACGATTTCGGCAGTAATCCCGGTTGATTTCCTTACCAGGGTTTTGCCGTTGATGATTTTGATCGCCTTGCGGCTATTGGCCGGAACCGTGATCGGAACATTCTTTGTGTCCCACTGCTGGGTTCTCAGGTTATAGTACCTTACTTTCAAGGTGGCGGAAACCTGGGCCTTCTTGTTGCCCGTGCAAACGCCATTGAAAACCGTAACCCACATGTCTTTCATTAAAAAAGCGTTGACGCTTCCCAAGTCCTGGGCACAGGGACACTGAAGGGCATAAATGGTTTCAACCAGGGGATCGGCGTTGAGCTGGAGTTGTACGGGCTTGTCAATTTTAACCCCCTTAATCTGGGATTGTACCGTCTTTGTAGGCGGTTGGGAGAATGCTGTCGCGGCCGTAAAAAATACTGCCAATCCAATACAAATTGCTACTGTAACCGATTTTCTCATTGTGCCTGTCTCCTTTTTCAGCTTGTAATTCATTGCAGTTGAGTGGAAAAAGATTACGAATGACCAATGTTTGGCGGGTAGGTGGCATTTGGTACGAAAAAGGTTCATACAATTCTATTTTTTTGCCGTTCTAATGGTTCCGGTAATTCCGGCAGTTCCTTGGAAGCCATGATAAACCGCTTATAATCTTTCTGTCAATACAGCATGTTGTGGTAGATTAAAAATATATTGTTGGTGCTTGAGGCGCCTGCCGTCAGGCACCTCAAGCATTGGCAATGAGAACCTTCCGCGTTTCCGGTTATTCCTGTGTTACAAAGCGGATGTCCCGCACTGTCTGATTTCCGTTTTCGGCGATCACCTTAATGTCCAGCACATATTCCACACCGGGTTGCAGCCATCCGTTGGGTACATTAAAATCAGCGGCATCGCCAGGCAAATCGACCTTCATGGCGACCTCTTCTTCTTCATTCTCGATCTCCAGCCGAATGGCTTCAGCATCTTTCGGAGCAGTAAATCGCACGACAAGATTTTCTTTGCTTTTATTCGATCGTTTGAAAAGTTCCTTCAGCCACTGACAGGTTGCCGTTCGGTGCTTCAGTCGCTATTCCGATCTCGTACTCAGTGCCCGGCACCAAGAAACCAGCGGGTACTCGGAAGGTTGTGGCAGTGCCGTCGAGCTTGGTGGTGATATTCACGTCCAGATCGTCCTGCTCGATTTCGATAGTATAAGATTTTGCTTCCGGTACCGGATCCCAGGTGACGACCAAATCGGCGTCGGGGTCAACCAAATCACCCTTGGACGGCGAAAAACTTGGCGCTGGAAGCAGATCGTGCCGCAGTTCAGCAGTGCCCATCAAACGATCGCCAAAAACCGTTTTCACCAAAATTGCATATTCACCCTCCGGATAGGCATTCAACACGCTTTCAATATCGGGTTCCGCGGTCTCGATGATGACTTCCGACAATCCGATGCGTCCACGGTCCCTTGTTTTGAGGTCTAATACTCTCCTCTTGCGTGGGTCCCAGACGGAAAGACGCCGAATGCCGTCATCGGAGTTAATTGCCAACACGATCTCCGCATCCAAATCCGTTTCGTTGACCTCCAAAATAATGGCCACATCCTCAAGTTCTGCAAACTGTCTGCATTTGATCGCTTTGTCTGCTTTCATCGACGCATCGAAATCTTGTGCAAGAGCGATGCAGACCATTGCAACGACCAATACCGACAAAGTCATAAAAACAATCATGCTTTTTTTCATATCAGCCTCCTTATGGGTTTAATTATGATCCGTCCTGGTTATCCAACTTAGGAGGCAAAGCTTAAATCAGAATGAGAACAACCTTAAAGTTTACTGAAAATTGCGGTTTTTTGGGGAGGCCTCAGACCGTCGCCGGTGAAAAACCCGACAATTCGATCTGGAAGGTTTTGCCGTGACGGAGCCTTGGCGACAGGTTTAAGTTTAGCGCATCGGCCAGGGCTTTGACCAGGGAGAGACCCAGGCCGACATGATGCCGGCTGGTGCGCGCCGCATCTTTACGCCAGTAGCGGTCAAACAGACTGGCCAGATCGCTTTCATCCAAATCATGGGTTGTATTGACGAAAGTGAGGCCTATGGCGGTTCCGTCCCGCTTGGTCGAGACGATTATTTTTTCATTGGGCGGGCTGTATTCGACTGCATTTTTAAATAAATTGACCAGTATGAGCTCGACCTTACGGCGGTCGGTCTGAACGATGACGTGGTCGAGCCTGTTGTCGATCTCCAGGCCCTTTTCACCCGCCTGGTCCGCAAATCGGTTCCACGTCTCTTGCACCAGTTCGGCCAGATTGACGGGGTGTTCCTCAATCTCCTGTTTGCCGGACTCGCAACGGGCCAACTCCAGCAGATTGGTGATGGTGTAATACATATCTTCCGTCACATCGAGCAGATCGTCGAAAAAATCTTTAATCATCTCCTTGTCGTCGGGCCACCTGCCGCCAACTTCGGCCATGGTGCGCAGCTCGGCCAGCGTTGTGCGCAGTTCGTGGGCAACGTTGCTTGAAAATTGCTTCTCGCGTTTGAACGACGCACTCAAACGATCCAATAGCCGGTTCAGTTGCTTGACGATGGGATCGAGTTCTTGAATGCGCCGTTTTAATTGGATGCGCTCATCAAATGACTCTGCGTTCATGGATTGTACCTGGTCGGAGATATCTCTCAGTGGCTCCAGTCCGCGGAAGACCGACAGCCGCACAAGAAGAATCATGGCAATCAGCATGAACAGGCCTGTTGCACCCAGTGTACACCGTGTTGTCCAGATCAATGCGTCCAGGTCATCTCGTCCCCGCGCAACGCAGATGTGAGCCTGCATATTACTTTGCCGATCTCTTTTGGGTTTGAGGATGTACTCGGTGTTGGGATGCTCTTCACCCGGCTTATCTTTGGTGTGGGGAATGAATCGAATCTGGATCAAACGCCCCTCACGCCCATCCGGAAGGCACATATTTTTAAAAGACGGTTGGTCGAGCGGCAATTCGTCGCGCGGTAAATTCTGCTTGCCCAGAGAGCGGGAGCGTTCGAGCAAGGTGCCGTCCGCCAACCACAACTGGAAATATTCAGGGTGCGTGGGGGCCTCGAATTCCGGCATAAATTCGTCAGCGAAATCCAGCTCGACCCGCCCTGTGTGCTGCGTGGTCAGTGTCACCAAGGTCATGGTTTTCGCGAGCAGGTTTCGGTCGAACTCACGTTCCAGTTGTTGACGAAAGCGCGCTTCAAGGATGGTGAACGCGATCAAAAGCAAGAAGCCGGCGCCAAGCAAAAGCGATCGACTTAATCGGCCCTGGATGGAGTTCATGATATGCTTTCCCGTTTTATCTATTCGACCAGGTAACCGAACCCGCGCCGGGTCTTGACCACTTGATCAGCACCGACCGAGCGCAGTTTTTTTCGTAGCGAACTCACCAACGCTTCGATCACGTTGCTGGATGCCTCCGCGTCACTGTCGTACAGCCAGTACCGTAAAAGTTCTTTGGAAATAACGCGGCCCCTGCGTAAAGCAAGACATTCGAGCAACTGGTACTCCAGTGGGGTTAATGCCAATAGCTTGTCGTTCCGTTTCACCTGGCAGCGGGCCGTATCGACGCAGATTGAGCCCAGTTGTATGATCGGATTTCTGATGTCATGCCGGCGTCGTCCGAGGGTGCGAATCCTTGCGCATAATTCATCGAAGGCAAACGGCTTAATCAAGTAGTCATCCGCGCCTAACTCCAGTCCCTTGACACGATCCCCTACTTGATCCTTTGCCGATAGAATGAGAATCGAGGATTGATTTCCTTCGCGGCGCAATTGTTTCAGCAGATCCAGACCAGGCAATTTGGGCAGCATCAAGTCCAGAACGATGACGTCGTAATGGTATGCATTGGCGAACCCATAGCCTTCCTCACCATCGGCAGCCATATCGACGGCAAACCCCTCCCTCACCAATCCTCGCCCAAGTGAGCGCCGTAAACGCTCTGAATCTTCGACTAGCAACAGCTTCATGGCAAAGTAATCCTAATGCATGAATCTTAAAATTTACTGAACACGCACTTCGGTCATTCATTTTGTAGTTGCCAGATATCGTATGAATATCATGACCTTACATGGTTGATGGTGATATAGGCGATGCCCTCCTTGACCTCCAGATCGACCCATTGAAACGTAAAGGGAGTGCCTTTTTCTCTCTGTTGCGTCAACAATCGAGGTGTATTGAAATCCGGATATTTAGCGGCGATGGCCTCCACCAGGTCACAAGTGGCGGCGATGCCGATTTTATTCATGATCTCAAAAGGGCCCAGGATCCAGCGCAGGCCGATTTTGGCCCCGCGGTCCGTATCTTCGATGGAGGCCACGCCTTCGTCCACCAGGGCCGCGGCCACTCCCAGACAGACCCCGTAAAGCCGGTCGATAACGGCCTGGATGCAGGATGGGTCGACTTCGCCATCCAGGGGCCAGTTCTCCTTTTTGGCCACCTGCGCTTTGAGCATCGCGGCCGGGGCATAGAAGGGGCCCAGCGCGTTGCCCAGGGTGGTGGCGGCATGCAGGGCGATGGGGACGCCGGTAAGATTCATCAGCTCAAAGGGACCCATGCCGATCTTGAATCCGCGCTTGGCAGCCGCTTCAATGGTGGCGATATCGGCCACGCCCTCTTCAAGCAGACGCACGGCTTCATTGAGGAAGGGGACAAAAAAGCGGTTGACCGCAAACCCGGGGGCGTCTTTGACCACGATGGCGGTCTTGGCGTGCAACTTGGCGGCCAGCACAGCTTTCTCCATGGTCTCTTCGCTGGTGCCTTGGTGGGGAATAATCTCCAGCAGGCGGTTCTTGGCCGGGTGGTAAAAGTAGTGATAACCCACAAGGCGGTCCGGTCGAGAGATGGCATCCCTGAAATCTTTTACATAGTAGCTGGAGGTGTTGGTGGCCAAGATGGTCTTGGGCTCGCAGATGGCATCCAGCTTCTTGAAGACCTCGGTCTTGACGGCTTTGTCTTCAAAGACCGCCTCGATCACCAGGTCGGCATCGGCCACCTGGTTCATATCGGTGGTGGCTGTCAAACGGCCCATCATTTCTTCGACTTGTTGTTCGGTGAAAATCCTGCGCTCAACACCCTGGGCCAGCATATTCCTGATGGTATTCACCCCTTTTTGGACCAACGCCTCTTTGATATCCACCATGACCACCGGAATGCCTTCCTGGATGATCTTCTGAGCGATACCGCTGCCCATGTTGCCTGCCCCGATGACACCGATTTTATGGATAGCGGACATCTTACCTCCTGAATGGTTGCTTTTATTTTATAGAACCGCTTTGCAGATCTGTTTTTCCCCTTTAGAGAGGGTGAAGTCCATGCATACGCCAGTGATCATTTCGTGGTCACGCAGGTCCTTTTGGAACTACTTCCGGTAATTTTCTACTCATATATGGATCGATGACCCAAAACAAGGCTTAACTGGACAGACCTATCGCATCCTTATCCGGAGGTCAGAGGGCCTTCTAAACCTGATGACCTGGACAGGTCGACCTCGCAATCTCGTGTGGTGACCCGCCCCCGGAGTATCTCCAATTTCTGCGGGGTGCGCTCAATGCACCTCTCTTATAAAGACAGCGTCAACACGCCATTCAGAGCTTATGAAAAAGCCTCGCAGGGATGACACTCTTACAGCCGGCGAGAGAGCTTGTCACGGGGTTCTTTCAAATGTACTCACCATCAGCCTCCTATGCCTGGCAATTGGAATTGGCGGGTGTGAACCCGAAAAAGACCCGCCCGGCAAGGCACATCATCCCCTTCCGGCAAAGGATTTTCTGCATTCAAGTATAACTTCGCATCTCCAGTGGGAAAACGGTGGTGGTGCGGAGACCTACGACATCTATCTGGGTACAAATGAGGATGTGGTGGCGAACGCCGACTCCCATGACATTTCCTTTATGGGGAACCAGGCGCAGTTGAGCTATTCACCGTCTGCGAAGCTATCTTACGAACAGGATTACTATTGGCGAATCGACAGCATCAATGAAAATGGAAAAACCAAGGGCGATGTATGGCATTTTCGAACCTACAATGAGGATACGGTTGATGCGAAACATATGCAAATCCATAGCATCGAGACGATTATTCGTGACGCCAGAAACCCGAAATGGTCTCCGGACGGCAAAAAAATTTCGTTTATGCGACTTCACGGTGAAACCGCCGGTACCGGTTCCTACGAGATTTATACTGTCAATGTGGACGGAACCGATGAATTGTGTATTACCGAAATATGCCCGGATCTGCCACAAGGGAGACACAAAGGTACCGTTTCATGGCATCCCAACAGTCAGTGGCTTCTTTTGGTTGTCGAAAAAGAAACCTACTTAGGTAGCGATCAACCCGGGCCACGGTCACTTGCGGTAGGCGGCATCGGGATCAATACAGACATGTGGCTAATGGCTGCCGATGGTTCCCGGGCATGGCGGCTCACCAACGTACCGACAAAAATGTCCAAAACCGATCCAACACCGTATTCGGGAATCCTGCATCCGCAATTCAATCACCAGGGCGACAAGGTTCTATATACATTTACCAGCAGCCCGGCCACTGATATCTTTGGTGACTGGGAAATGCGGATTGCCGACTTCCACGCACCGCCAATTGCCCTTGTTGACCACGATAATGCCAAAATATACGAACCCGGTGAAAAAAAACACTGGTATGAATCTCATTGCTGGACCAGAGACGATTCTGAAATTTATTTTTCTTTCAGCCCGAATGAAAACCAGGATGACTGCACCATGGATATCGGTGTACTGGACCTTGCTTCCGGTAATTATGAAAATCTAACAGATTCCTGGCAGCAGGAAGGATTTGCGTGGGATGGGCAATCCGCATGGGATGAACACGCGTATCTTTCCAACGATGGAAATCTGCTTGCTTATATGTCAAGCAATGGCTTTCCCATGAAATTAAGCAGCGACACGGAACGTTTAAAATGGCGATCCGATTGGCTGATCTCGGAGTTATGGTGGATGGACCCGGCGATAAAAGCTCCCTTTCAGGCGACCTGTTTTAATGACCCAACAGCTCCGGAATTCATTGGCGAAAATAAGAATATCATTGGATTAGTCCCCAATTGGAATCCGGAAACGACCGCGTTTGTATTACAATGCGGCGTCCGCCATTTAGACCCGGTCACGAATAAAATCATTGACATAACCTATGAGCTGAAAATCGTTTGGTTGGATCTGAATCAAAACGGTCTGCGCGATGCAGATGAAAATCGATGCGGCAATGGTATCTGTGAGGCTGATGAAACCGCCGACAGTTGCCCGCGGGACTGCCTGATAGACAATATTTCAATTATCCAAAAAGTTGCAGCACATGGCTCCTTTGCTCCGGACAATTCACAGATTGTGGTCGATCGTCCCAATCCGGATCATTTTTATGATCTGTATGTCATAGACTTGGAAGGAAATATACTTCAAAGTCTGACGGACGGTAATCCACTCGTCAATCAACGGGGCAATAGCTGGCCGGTATGGCATCCGACCGAAGATTATATTGTGTTCCAGTCTGAGGAAGAACAGCACTGGTGGCTGAAAAATATCAGCTTTTCCGATCCCGGCCTGGGGTTTTTTCACAATCTTTATGCCATGCGTATTGATGGCGAACAAATCTGGAAACTGACGGATATCCCGATTAAACAGACTGCTTCTGATGACATCCCCATATATGCTTGCGTTAATCCCACATTTAATATGGACGGTAGTAAATTGATGTGGACTGAAAGATATAATAAAGGCGGCATACATCGTTGGGGGTATTGGCGCATTAAAATGGCTGATTTCATCATTGGCCCTGATGGCCCTGAACTTCAAAATGTCATGGTTGTCTTGGACCCTCCGGAGCATTGCGGGAATGATGATTGTCAGTATGCCAATGGAATGGCTTTTATTGATGACACGACGATTCTTGTGGCTGGAAACCTGAACGGCCAACATGTTTACGGCATGGATCTATATCGTTACGATCTCACATCAAAACAGCTGACAAATCTGCTGAACACACCCGAATACTGGGAGGAAGGGGCTGCCTGTGCAAATGGCAGGGTCGTGTACATGACGAACATCGATTCAGAGTATCCGATAGATTTTAATGATCGGAATTGGCCGAATCAGCTTAGAACGAGAGAGTATTGGATCATGAATGACGATGGCTCCGATAAGAGACGGTTAACCTATTTTAACAGCGCGCATTCACCGGAGTATCAGGATTTAAGCCAGGGGAGAAGAACGATTGTCGCAAAATGCAATTTCTCAAATGACGGCTCGATGATGATCGGTACCGTTGGATTTGATAATGGAGGCGTTGATACCGTTAAAATGACATTGAATCTCGGTTTATTTGAATTTCAAGAATAACGTTTTTAGAAAGATGGCGACGGATTGCCGGTCCGATCCAGGGTTGTAACCTCATCATCAGACCACAACAATCACTGTAGTAACCTGTATTGGTATTGCATGATCATGGAAGATCCATATGCCGGGACGCCCACGGGCAGCATTACCAAACATCCCGCTACACTTGTACTGATAATTTGCGTGTGATTTCCTTTTTCATGCTCTCATCGTTTCATTCTGAACGTCTGAATTCACAGCATTGCGCGGCTTTTCGCGCAGGTCCGGTAGAATGATGGTCAGCTAGCGGCATGACCATCTGCTTTGAAGCCTTCGTGGAAAGTGACGGCGCCCTTTGGATAGCGCCCAACGAAAGATAGCGCGAAGAAGACCTCCGGCGGCACACCCTCAACCACAAGGCCGGAAGGATTCTCGAACCCGAACTGCCTGTAATAGTCCGGATGTCCTACGAGGCAACATCCTTGCCTATGTCGCTGATATCCGCATCGGTTTCGCTCCTGACAACGATCTTCGGCTTCATGTGCTTTGTGTTGCTGCTTTTCTGTTCCTGTGAAAAAGTTTGTTCGACGGTCTATATCGTTATTGTGCCTTCCAAGTAGAGTGCCGCCTTGCCGGAAATCCGGACGCGTTCACCGGTAAATCCGCAAAACAACTCGCCACCCCGTTTAGAAACCTGCAAAGCATTAAGTTCGTTCTTACCCAGAACCGTTGCCCAATAAGGTATCAGCACACAATGTGCGGAGCCTGTGACCGGGTCCTCTGGTACACCAACTCTCGGTGCGAAGAACCGTGAAACAAAATCGCATCGATCGCCTGGCGCCGTAATGATAACCCCTCGACAATCAATCTGTTCCAATCTGGCGAAATCAGGTTTAATCTCCGTAACAGTCTTTTCGCTGTCAAATACCACCATCAAGTCTTCCTCTGAACCGTATACTTTCTGGGGTGTAACCCCTAATGCGCGGCTAAGTGCATCGGGACACGGCTGAGTTTGAACTGGTCGTGCTGGAAAATCCATTTCAAGGACTTCGCCCTTCTTTGTGACCATCAGTTGACCGCTTTTACGCGTCTGAAATCTGATATTGTCCTCGCTCCACTCCCGATAAAAAAACTGTACGTAAGCGCTCGCAAGTGTAGCATGGCCGCAGAGCGCAACTTCTGTCACCGGGGTAAACCATCGTAGGTCGAAGCTGTTTCCGTTTTGAAGGAGATAAGCCGTTTCTGACAAATTGTTCTCTGCTGCAATCGCCTGCAAGAGGCTGTCATCAAGCCAAGCATCCAGTATGCAAACAGCTGCAGGGTTGCCTGAGAAAACCTCTGAAGCAAAAGCGTCAACTTGGTAAATGGGTATTTTCATAATTTCATCCTGCCTTTGTCGACCGCCCGGCCTCAGGCGCAAGGGAACCGAGAAGCCTGAAGGCCATATAGATGTTCGTCATTATAGATTGTTCCGAGGTATTACTTCAACACGGCGATCAATGTGTCTGATTCGATGTCCAGACTCACGAAACAAGTCGGTTTCCTTGGCGGTGTATCCTACTCTCTGAGAGTAGCGTCTCAATTTGTCTTCTAACATGTTAATCACCCTACCTTCGATATCAATTTTTCAGGCGAACGGCGGGCATAAGGCACTGCGGCTTTTTGCCGTCGCCCTTCATGCCCTGGTTCTATGTTCCCGGCTCTTGTAAAAAGCCCATTGCTGTTTTTACTATTTTCTCATTATCTGGCGACGTCAACATTCTTAACAATATAAAAGCAACATCTAAAGCAGTTGCAGGAGACGTTGAGGTAATAATATTGTCATCGACAACGATGGATTGATCCTGAACATTTGCCCCAAAACTTTGGAGTTGTTTCCTTCTTTTACCTCCCAATAAATGATATGTTGTTGCCTTCTTGTTTTTCAAGATGCCACTTTTCCCAAGAGGTAAGGCTCCAACGCATATTGATGCTATAATCTTTTTCGATTCATTAAATTGATGGATGATATTCAGGAAATCTTCATGATATGCATCTTGGTAAAATCCAGCTTTTTCAAAACCACCAGGTATAGCTAACGCATCATAGTCATTAACTGATATTTCGGGCAACTGAATTTCTGGAGTAACAATGAAATTCCACGTGCATTTTATTTGTGATCTTCTCCCAGCCGTTGTAACTTTTACAGGAATGTCTCCAATATCTTTGCTCCATCCAAGAACATCTGTGAAAACACTGGCTTCGCATTCTTCAAAGCCCTGTGCTAATAACAATAGAACATTTTTCATTCCTAATCTTTCCTTGATATCTCAGTTAAAACATAACATTGCTAATCAGGCGCGCGGTTTTTTGTGCCGGCTGGATTAGCCTTGTTGGATGTTTTTTTTACCTCCAAATAGAGCTAATTCAAAAGTCTTGAAAAAGCAATCTACATCTTGAAAGCCAATATCGCAAAGCCATTGACATTGTGCTTCAACTGGAGCTGGAATATTCTCCTTCTTATCTTCATAGTATGATTTTTCTACCCGGTTATCCATAAAGCTCAAGTTGCAGGTATCGGATTTTATGCCAGGCCGGCGCAGAGGCCGGCCCTACGCTAATCACTCCGACCCCTGGCGTTTTGAGGGTTCCCGGGTAGGGTCGGGCTCTGTCCCGACCGGTGGGGATAAACCCCGCCCGCCTAATCTTTTAAGATAACCGCGTTGTATAATATTAGTATTGGTTAAAGCCAAAGGCGCGAAAGGATCACAGGTTATCCTGATATAAAACTGATGGCACGACTTCACTGTGGCTCTGAGTTGCGCTTGCTGGAAAGCATCCGTTTAAGAGTTCAGGACCTTGATTTTGAGATGAATCGGATATGCGTGATCGATAACAAAGGCGGTAAAAACCGAGAAACGTTGATGCCCGGCTCGGCAAAGACCGTGTTGCATCAGCCGGTAGTGGTCAAATGATTATTTCACTAAAGTCCCGGGCAATCCAACTTTAAATACGGTCTCATGTCGCTGTATTTGCGGATCGTATGTGGCTATCCGATCTTTAAAATAAGGGCCGCACCCGTATCACCGGCGGCGCAGCCGCCGAACAGCAGATAGCCGCCTCCGCCCATCACCACTTCCTCGATGCCTTCGATGATGGAACGCCCGGCCGTTGGCGCCTGGGGATGCCCGAAAATCAGGGAGCAGCCGTAATTGTTAAAGCGCATCACGTCGATCTTCATCTGATCGGCCATGTAGATGTCGTTGGCGGCAAAGGGATTGTGGGTCTTGATGGCTTTCATCTGCTCGATGCTCAGGCCGGCCTTTTCCAGGGCCATCTTCACCGCCGGTACCACGGCCATGGCCATGAAGCCTTTTTTGGCGCGCGCGTAACCATAGGAGACAATCTGGATGTCAACTTCAGGGTCGGTGCTCAGCGCTTTGGCGCGTTCGCGGGTGGTCACCGTGATACCGCAATTGCCGTCGGCCGGATGGGTTTGGGAACCGAAGGTGTGAACCCCGTCGGGCAGCACCGGTCGCAGACCGGCCAGACCTTCCGCCGTGGACGGCATAACCCCTTCGTCGGCCGAGAGCGTAATGCTTTTCTTCTTGGAAATCTGGATTTCTATCGGAAACATGTAACGCTTTTGAAAGGTATTGTCATCTGCCAGGGCGTCCTGGTACTGCTCGTACCTGCGTAAGGTGACGGCATCGCATTGTTCTCTTTGGATACCGGCTTCCTTAGCCACGTTTTCGGCTGTCTGGATCATGGCGCCGCCGGCCCAGGGGTCCAGGTTGAAATGTTCCATGACCCAGTCTTCGGACACGACTTGTCCGCCCGGCCCCTGAGGGTTGGGCCAGATCGTGTGGGGACCGTTGGAGGTACGGTCCACCATCAGGCAATAGGCGGTTGCGTACATCCCGGTTTCCACCCCCATAGCGGCTTGGTAAATGCCGGTGGTGGATGTTGAACACGCCTGGCTGAGAACACAGCCGGGGATGCCGGTCGCTCCGATCAGAGCCGAAGCCCACGGCCCGCCGTAAAACACTTTGGGCTGACCGATGGTGATACCCAGTATCAGGTAATCGAGAGTCTTGGGGTCCCAATTCTTGCCGGCCATCCAGCGTTTGGTGGTTTCGGCGCCTAAGGTGATGGCATTGGCATTGGCCAGACTCCCCTGCCATCTGGCAAAGGGGGTACTGTAATAACCGCCATAAGGAATAAAAGCTTTGCTCAACATGGAAATATCCTTTCGCCATCTTTTTTATGCAACATTAGGGTCAACCCAGCAACGATTTTGCCACAATGGTCTTTTCGATCTCCTTGGTCCCCTCGTAGATCTCCAGAATCTTGGCGTCCCGATAGAGCCGCTGGACTTTGTATTCATCGATGTAACCATAGCCGCCGTGCATTTGCAGGGCTTCGTCGGCACATTGGACGGCCACTTTAGCCGAATACCATTTGGCCATGGCCACCAGGGCATGGTCGGGTTTCCCCTGATCGGCTCTCCAGGCCGCTTCCCAGTAAAGGTTCCGGGCGGCACGGATTCGGGTGGCCATTTCAGCCAGTTTGAACTGGGTCACCTGGAAGGAGGCCAAGGTTGCACCGTATTGCTTGCGCTGCTTGGTATACCGGATGGACTCTTCCAGAGCGGCCCGGGCCAGTCCCACGGCCTGGGCGCAAATGTGCAGGCGGGTGTGGTTGAAAAAATACATCAATTCGTAAAACCCTTCGCCGGCTTTGCCCACCAGGTTGGCCGCCGGTACACGCACATCGGTCAGCGCCAGTTCCGCCGTGTCCGATGCGCGGATGCCCATTTTGCCGTGAATTTTGGTGGCCGTAAATCCGGGGGCGTCCGTTGGCACCAGAATAAAGCTGAAGCGCCGGTGACGGTTTGGATTTTCAGGATCCGTCCGGCAGAATATCAGCATAAAATCCGCCAAGGTGCCGTTGGTGGCGAACATCTTGGTGCCGTTGAGCACCCAATGGTCGCCCTCCCGAACGGCCGTGGTCACCGCGCCGGTGACGTCACAGCCGGCGTCCGGTTCGGTAATGGCGGTGCCCATGATGGCCTGCCCGTTGACCAGGCGCGGCAGGGTGTCGCTTTTCTGCTCCCCGGTGCCAAAGCGGCCGATCAATTCGGCACCGAAGGTGGTGGAAAGCACCGCCGCGGCAATGCCCGGGTCCACGGCCCAGAACGCTTCATTGATCAGGCAGTGTTCGAAAAAGCCATACCCGGCGCCGTCATAGGCCGGATCGATAAAAACGCCCACAAAACCAAGTTCACAGGCTTTCCGCCAGATGTCCAGGTCGAATTTTTCTTCGCGGTCGAACGCTATGGCCCGCTGGGGGAACTCGGCCATGGCGAATTCACGGGCGGCTTTGCAGATCTGTTTTTGCTCTTTAGACAGTGTAAAGTCCATATCAATCCTCCTAGGCTTCCACACGCCGTTTCTCTTCATCCCGTATCTCTCTGCGCAGTAATTTGCCCACCTTTGACTTGGGCAGCATGTCCCGGAACTCGATATACTGGGGGATTTTGTAGGCGACCAGGGACTTGCGGCACCATTTGATCAGGTCATATCCGGTGATGCCCTTGACGTCCTGTTTGAGCACGATATAGGCTTTGATGCGCTCTCCGACCTTCTCGTCGGCAATGCCCACCACACAGGTTCCGACCACTGCCGGATGCTCTTGCAGGACAGCTTCGATTTCCGAGGCCGACACCCGGTAGCCCTTGTGCTTGATGGTGTCCACGGTGCGGTCCACAAAGTACAGATTGCCGTCGTCATCCATGCGCATGACATCGGCGGTGCGGTACCAGAGCCGGCCGTCCAACTCGATAAACGCCGTGGAAGTCTCCTCGGGTTTGTTCAGATAGGCGCTCACCATGTGGGAGGACGAAACAATCAGTTCTCCGGTCTCCCCGGCAGGCACCGCCTCCAGTGTGGCCGGATCGATGATCCGAACCGATTTACTGGCCACCACGCGGCCCACGCTTTTGGGCGGATTGTCCATGTCGGTGGGGCACATGGCCACACCGCCGCAGGTCTCGGTGGCGCCGTAGCCTTGGTAGATGGTTTTGTCGAATCTTCTCTGCCAGCGCCGGCCCACCTCTTCGGGAAGTACGTCTCCGGCGCAGAACCAGTAATCCACCGAACTCAGGTCATACTGGTCCAGGCGTTCATGATCCAGCATCATGCGGTACAACGCGGGCACCCCCACCATGGAGCGAACCTTGAACCGCTGGATGGTGTCAAAGGTGGCATCCAGATTGATGCGCGGCTGGAGCACCAGGCTGCCGCCTTCCAGCAATGTGGACAGACTGCAGGTCTGCCCCAGAACATGAAACAACGGCGCATTCCCCAGAATCACATTCTCCCGGATGGGAATGAGGGGTTCGCTGATACGGATTTGCTCCCGCGCCGACACCAGAAAAAGATCGTGACTCAGGGGCACGCCTTTGGGAAATTTGGTTGTTCCGCCGGTGTAGAGGATCTCTGCGGTTTTCTGACCGTCGGGATCGATATGGGACGGCCCGCGGCCCCGGTATTGCTTCAGAAGCTGTCTGAAACGCAAGATATTCGCACCTTTGGCGATTTTGCCCTTGGGGACCACATCGTACAAATAGCCGAACCATCGCTTCCACCAGGGCAGCAGATCGGTCATCCGGGTGACGATCACCCGTTTCAGGCCGGTGTCGGGCAGCACCTGCTGGACATATCCGAAGTTGGTGTCCGCACAGACGACGGCCGAGGCCCCGCTGTCATTGGCGATGTACTTCAAATCGTGAGGGGTGTAGATCGGTGTAATGGGCACCCCCACCCCCCCGGCGCCCTGGATGCCCAGCCAGGTCACGATCCATTGAATCGAGTTGGGCAGATAGATCACGACCCGGTCGTCCCTTGCGATGCCGATTTCTTGCAGGGCCGCGGCAAAGGCCCGGGCGGTCTCCTTGATCCAGGCATAGCGGTAGCGGGTTCCCAGAAAAATGACGGCGGTGTGATCGGGACAGGCGTCAGCCGTGGCGCAAAATGCGTTGAAGATATTATGTTCGTCCTGTGGTTTCATGCATCAGACTCCAAAATAAGCCGCTTTGATTTCAGGGTTGTTCATCAGTTCAGCACCGGTACCGGTGAGGGTGAGCATGCCGTTTTCCACCACATAGCCCCTGTCGATGACCGGCAGGACGGGCCGGGCGAATTGTTCGCTTAAAATCACGGTGATGCCCCAGGTGTTGTTCAGATCGATAATGGCGTCCATGACCACCTGCTGCATCATGGGGCTCAGCCCCAAAAGCGGTTCGTCCAGCAAAAGCAAGGTCGGTTTCACCGTCAGGGCCATGCCGATGGCCAGCATCTGCTGCTCGCCGCCGCTGAGAAAACCGGCTTTGCGTTTCTGCAAATCTTTCAGGTTGGGAAAGAGCGAAAAAGCGTAGGCCATCACTTCCCGGATGTCCGACTTGCTGCGCAGATAGCCGGCGATCCTGAAGTTCTCCGTGACGCTGCTCTCGGGAAAAATGGGATGACGTTCCCGGGAGAGCACAATTCCCCGCTGCACCCGCTCGCGGGGTGTGCATTGCGTGATCTCTTCGCCATTGAAGGTCACTTTACCGTATGTAGTGATGCGCTGGCCGCCCTTGCGCTTCTCCTTGATGCGCATATCGATGATCAAACCGGAAAGGGCGTTCATCAACGTGGTTTTGCCGGCGCTGTTGGAACCGATCACCCCGACGATTTCCCCCTTGTTGACGTGCATGCTCAATCCATTGAGGGCCAGGGCGTTTTCGAAAAAGACCATCAGGTTGTCCACTTCCAGCATATCAATCTCCATCTTACCTTTCGTTGCCCAGATAGGCCGATTTGACGGCGTCGTTTTGCATGACCTCCCGGGGAGAACCCTCGGCGATCTTCCGGCCGAAGTTCATGACCAATACCCGATCGGCGATTCTGAACAACTCCTTGAGACGGTGTTCGATCATGATGATGGTTTTGCCTTGATGCCGCATCTTTTCAATGATCGGCAGGATGCCGGCCACCTCGGCCAGGCTCAAACCGGAGAACAATTCATCGAGGATCACCAGCTCCGGCTCCAAGGCGATGGCTTTGGCCAGTTCCAACCGTTTCAAATAGCCCTGGGGCAGGGAGCCGGCGAGCTTGTAGGCCACGTGCGCATCCCGCTCGAAACCCACCTCTTCCAGCAGATCCAGGGCCTTGGCATCACGGTCGCCGTAGCGGCCGCCGGGCAGCCCTTTGAGCCGGGGCGAGAAGAGCGGAATGATCATATTCTTGAAGGCCGGCAACTGGTAAAAGGGCCGCACCATCTGAAACGTCCTGGCAATGCCCAGCCGCACGATCTTATGCGGCGGCAGGTGCTGGATGGGGCGTCCCTTGAACAACACCTTGCCCGAACTGGGTCGCACAAAACAGGTGATGGCGTTGACCAGCGTGGTTTTGCCCGATCCATTTGGGCCGATGACGCCCAGAAGCTCTCCTTTGCCCAGTTTGAAATTGACCTTGGAGAGCGCCCGGACCCCGCCGAAGTGTTTGCTCAGATCCACCGCCTCCAGCAATGTCGTCGCGCTCATGCGTCCACCTCCACCCAACGCTCGAATTGATGATACTTTCTCTGGATGTAGTGAAAAATACCCTCGGGCAGGGCCACGATGAAAACCACCAGAAAGAGCCCGTAAAAGACGATGCGCAAACCGCCGATGCCCCTGAGCAGTTCGGAGAGCGGCACCAGGATGAATGCCCCGGTAAAGGCCCCGGCCAGGGTCCCCGGCCCCCCCACCACCGCCGCGGCGATGGGCAGGATGGAGTAATCCAGGGCGAACACGGGCATGCCCACAAACATGTAGACATGAGTCATGAAGGCACCGGCAAAGGCGGCGATGGCGGCGGCGATGAACAAGGCCTGGGCCTTGAACCAATAGATGTTGATGCCGGCGTTGATCACCGCGCGGTCATTGTCGTTGATCCCCTTGAGCACCAAACCGTAATCCGAATCCAGCAGGCGCCGCAAACCGAACAGGGCCGCCAGCATGAGCGCAACGATCAGGTAGAGCTCAAACCAGACCGAGGGCAGGGGTTGCATGCCGCTCAGGCCCTCGGTGCCGCCGAAGATTTTGGTGGCCTCGATGATGCGCACCAGCATCAGCGGCAGGATCAGGGTCACCATGGAGAAGTAAATGCCCCGCAGCCTCAGCACCGGCAGCAGCAGCAGGGTGCTGACGATGCCGCCGCAGACGGCGGCCAGGGGAATGCTCAGCAGCGGCGAAAGGCCCCAGTAGTGGTTCATGGCGCCGGAGCAATAGGCCCCGCAGCCGAAAAACAGGGCCTGGCCCAGGGAGACCATTCCGCTCTGGGCCAGGATGTCCCAGGAGATGGCCAGCAGAGCGAACACCGCCACGGAGAGCAGCACTTTCTGCCAGTAGGTATCGAGCACCAACGGCAGCAGCAGGCAGAGCGCTATGGGGAGCAGTCTGGGACCGGCCAGGTAGAGCATTTCACGCCAGGAGCACAGCACGAAGATATCCTGCGACCTGGCCCGGATGCCCCGGTCGATTCTCTCTTTTCGTTTCTTCACCGATGCTAAATCCTTTCTTCAAGTTCTTTCTGTTTGCCGAAGAGGCCGGAGGGTTTAATCACCAATACCACCAAAAGGGCGGCCAGGCTCACAATCATGGTCCAGTGGGATCCGATATAGGAATCGGTGAAGCGCTCGGCAAAACCGACGACAAAACTGGCCACGATCACACCGCCGGTGCTGCCCAGACCGCCGATGATGCACACGGCCAGGGCTTTGATCAAAACGTCGTAGCCCTCTTCAGGCGAAATGCTGCCCAGGGGGACGATGATCACGGCAGCCACGGCGGCCAGGGCGGCGCCCATGGAAACCGCCAGGGTGGCGATGTTGTCCGGGTCCATGCCGAATGTCAGGGCGGTGCGTTCATCCTGGGCGATGCCCCTGAAGGCCAGCCCCAGGGAGGTATGGTGGGTAAAAAGCCACAGGCCCGATATCAGGGCGGCGGTCAGGACCACGATCAAAATGCGCTGCATATCCACATAGGTCCCGGCAATGATGAGGCTCTTGCCGCTCAGGACCGGCAAAGTGTACTCGAAGCCCACGAACCCCAGGTAGCGGAACAGCTCCAGGATGACCAGTCCGATGCCGAAGGTGGCGATGACCTCGGACAGGACCTGGCCCTTGACCCGCATCAGGACCAGGCGGTACATGAGGGCGCCGAGCAGGGTGGTCAGCCCGATGGCGATGGGCACGGCCGCGGCATAGGGCAAACCGGTCAGGTGGATCAGGATCCAGACCCCGTAGGCCGCCAACACGTAAAAGGCGCCATAGGCAAAGTTGGCCACGCCGCTGATGCCGAAGGTCAGGTTGAACCCCATGGCGATCATGGCCAGAATGGCGCTGTTGATGAGGGCGTAGACAATGGTTCCAGCAAGCATTCAGTTTCTCCGGAGGATAATTAATTGTTGAAAGCACCAGCCGATGAAAATATCTTTCTCAGCTCCCTCCCCCTTGACGGGGGAGGGGCGGGGTGGGGGTGAATGTTGTTTAGCCATTTCCCCCTCCCCCAACCCCTCCTGCCGGGGGATGGGCGTTTTGGTTCAGAAACTACTTGGCCGGCGCTAACCCCTTGGGAAGCGCGATCTCACCTTCGGCCAGGGAGGTGGGGAATACGATAGTGCGGCCGCCGTCCGCAGTCCATTGGAATACGGCGGCCACGGCCGACTCCGCGGGGTTCATGCCGTACACCACCTGGTGGCCCTCGTCGAACTTGATCCGTCCCATGACCCCCTGGCGGTCGGTTTTTTCCAGCTCGGCAACAATGGCGTCCGCATCCAGGCTGCCGGCGCGTTCAATGGCCTCGGCCAGAATATGCACCGACTCGTAGGATGGGCCGGGCCCGTGGCCGGCCTCCAGGGGTTTGCCCCAGCGTTTGGCATAGGCTTGTTCAAAGGCGGTGGATGGGGCCACTTTGGGCGAAGAGATGGCGCTGCCCGCTTCAAAATTGCAGTTGATGGCGCCGGCGATCTTTTGGTCAAAGGTTTTCCAGGCGCCGGGGCCGGCCAGCGGAGAGATAAAACCGGCCATCAGGCTGGGAACCTGCATGGCGTTCCATTGCTTCACCAGGATACCGCTCTGGGGCATGTCGAAAATGGGCAGAATCACCTGGACCTTTTTGGCCCGCACCTTCATGAGGCTGGATGAAAAATCGGTTGTTCCGGT
>JASFER010000043.1:0-30174 GCA_050124755.1 Desulfobacteraceae bacterium | reverse complement strand
CAGTAGTGCGAAATTGAACACCATGCACATAGTTAGCTCCAGCCCCAAGTACACTGCTGAGGATGACCTCAAACTTAGATGTATCTCTTAGCGTTAGTACGATTGATTTTCTTACAAAGTAACCAATAAATTTTTTATGCTCATATCGATCTTCATACCGTGGCTCAACGCTAATGTAATCTGTCTGAATATGTTTCTTTTCTATTTTATGCTTTTTAGCTACATTAACGATTTTTTGTGTTCGTTTGTCATTTTCTGTTTTGCGATATTTAAATCTTTATCCCATGTTTCCACTCCGAGCGTAAGAAGGACTTCATCCGGGACAACTCTTACTTCTGCATCTCCCGTTACCGTAATTAAGCGTGGTTCCGATTGTTCTTCTGCGAAAACAATATAGGGAAAAAGCAGGATGATGCTCAAGGATAATATTCTTTTTGCAATGCGCCGCATAAGACCTCCTTTTTCTTTTCGCGGTTATCTTAAAAGATTAAGCGGGCGGGGTTTATCCCCACCGGTCGGGACAGAGCCCGACCCTACCCGGGAACCCTCAAACGCCAGGGGTCGGAGTGATTAGCGTAGGGCCGGCCTCTGCGCCGGCCTGGCATAAAATCCGATACCTGCAACTTGAGCTTTATGGATAACCGGGTTTCTTTTTATATGGCCAACATAGTATAGACCGCCCAATAGACGCATTATATTGCGACTATTCAGTAGACGAAATAAGTATAGGTTGTTAAATAGCAGCCTAAACCGGTATATCGTCGGTCTAGATTGCTGATGTGCAATCTAGATAATTGGTAATTGTTGATCAAGCCGATATCGTTATTTCGGCTGGGTGATGCGCAACATCTATTGTCTTACTATCCTTCTGATTGCCGGATAGCATCATCATTTGCGTATGCCCCATAAAAATGCAATCACTGACAGAATAATCAGGATGATGCCGTAAGGGCGGTCTTTTCCGGCGATATGCATGTTGACACCGGAAACCAGCAGGCCGGCGGTGATCACCATCCAGGCGAACCGGCGTACCGACAGGTCAATGCGCCGAATGGCCTTGCGCGTGTCCCGGGATAGGGAAACCTGGACGGCCAGCGCGCCCTGGTTGGCACGGGTCAGCAACTGTTCCATGCGGGACGGCAGGCGCCAGATATTCTTGCCGACCATAAATATCTCTTCCCACAAGCCTTGCCAATCGCCGGTGAGCTCTTCCTTGGCAAAGTGTCTGGCATAGGTGAGCGTTTTGGACCAGGGGTCGAAATGGGGGTCGATGGTATTGGTCAGCCCCGCCAGGATGCCTATGGCGCGGCTGATAAACAACATATCGGCTTGAATATGAAAAGGGGTTTCGGTGATGAGATCCCGGTACTCTCGCATAAAGTACCGTATTTCACGGCGGGCGGTTTCGTGAAGGCTGCCTAAACGCAGCCCCCATGCTTTTTGCAGCCACTCCTGGTGGGCCTCCTCCAGGCGGCGCAGGTCGGCCCCCGGCCTCAAGGCGCCGGCCATGACATAGGCCTGAATGATCTTGCGGGCATCCTGGGTACCCAGTCCGATGGCCCCCAGCCGCATGGCGGCCTTCAACCGTTCGGAAATTTCAGCGATCATACCGAAGTCGATAAAGATGAGTTGAAAGGGACGCTCCTCGGCATAGGGGGCCTCAACGCCGGGCGTATAAGAGGTGATCCCCGCGCTGAGCTCTTCGGGCAACGGCAGCGGTTTGACAAAAAGATTCCCCGGGTGGGGATCCACATGAACCAGGTTGTCCACAAAAATCTGATGCATATAGATATCGTAAAGCAGGTCGGCCACCTGGGGGCAACTGATGCCGCAGGCCTCCATGGTATCGATATCGCTGATTTTGATGTAACCGACATCTTCCAGTGTCAATGCCCGGCTGGCACAATGGTCTTCATAGATTTTCGGCACTGTCACGTTGGGGTTGAATGCGAAGTTTTTGGCAAAGCGACGGATGTTCTCTTTTTCTATGTTTAAATCCAGCTCATTCCAAGTGGTGGCGGCAAACTCTTGAAAAAGTCGGTCAAGGTCCATACGTTGGTGGATGTGTTTAAAGCCTTTTAGCCATTTACAGACCAGCCGCAAGGCCGCCAGATCCGTTTCAACGATGCTGAAAATATGAGGGCGCAGAACCTTGACTACCACCGGTTGTCCATCGGGTAAAACCGCTGGATGGGCTTGTGCCAAGGATGCGGAACCTAAGGCAACAGGGTCAAAATGGGGAAACAGCGTCTGGATGGGGCGCCCGAAGGTTTCCTCCACCACCCGGATAATCTCCTTGTATGGATCCGGTGGGACATCATCCTGGAGACCGGCCAATTCGCGGGTTACCTCTACAGGAAAGAGGTCTACCCGTGTACTGAGAAATTGTCCCAGCTTGATCAGGAGGCCGCCCATTTGGGCGGCCAATTCTTTGTACTGGCGGGCCACGGCCTGCCAGCGCATCAAAGGCGGTGATCGGAACCAACGCAAAACAGGCAGAGTAAAAATCACATCCCACCAGAAGGTTTGGAGCAAAACTTTGGTGAAAAACCACTTAAGATGTCGATAGCGTGGCCGGTCGATGGGGTGTGTCCGATTGGACAAAAGTCCCGGTATGGAACCCTTTCTATTATGATGGGGTGCACTGTCCGAGGATTGATTTTTGTTCATCGTCACAGCAACCTTTGTGGTTCACGGGTACCGGGCTTTTTCGGGGAACTCTGGTGCAGTAAGGTAAAGACGGTTTGGACCATTAGGATTCGTGCAAGCCTCGGGTCAGCAGGGCGGTGATGATGAGCGCCGTAGCGTTGGCAAGCGGGCAACGGGCGGCGAGGTCTGAGGTCAAAGCGAAATGACGCGATATCCTGAAGAACCTGGAAAATAAGCATTTCCAGATGCTTATGGAAAAATTCTACACTATTCCGAGCGATGGGGTCAACCCGATTTTAGTACAAAGGCTGACGAGGCCGGAGGGCTCCAGAGCCAAAGCGACCGGAGGTGAAGCCGTAGTACACCTATTGGGTAGTGTCCAAATTTGAATAGTGGTGTAAAAGAAAACAATGATGTGTAACGTTCCACATCCATAAAAAAGGATCTATAATTTATCCAGAGTTTATGCGGTGAGGGTGTTCATTATTGACTAATATAAAAAATAATTGTCATGGTTGCTTGGTTGCCGGCAAATGGAGATATAATAAAACTGTATTATTCGTTAATTTTATTGGATAATGATTATTACAAATTTTCCCATCTTTTAATAAATCGAAATTATTCATAAATATTCTTTTTGCGACTCCATTGCTTATTCCCTCAATGTTATGGTGGCACTTATCGCCAGTGGTGCTATTTACCTGTATTAAACTTGCCTTGCTAGGTAGGATATTTTTGTTAAAAATCCAAATTATATGTGGCGGAGCATCAATACTTTGATAATATTTTTTCAAATGGTCGCATATTGTGGCTCCGGTGTTTGAAATGCATGATTCGCTGACAACTGATATTCCGCCCCTGAGGTTTTTAAAGGCGAGACTTGCGAATCTTCCAAGGTGACTATAATATTGTTTTTTGGGTAAGATCCTGATGTAATCTGGCATAAAAATATTTCTCTTACAAAATTATCAATTTCTTTTTCGATATCTTTAATAGATTCAACATTAAGATCTTTTGTAATTGCCCATATATTATTCCGTTTTTCGTAGGCAGTTATATTATAGGTTTTATCTCCTTCTAAAGTACACTCTATGTATTTATTATCTTTATTTTTTTCGTGGTATAAGACAAGTTGGACTTCACCTTCCAGACCTGGGGCTGAATCAATTAATAGAAAATTATTATGAGCATACTCCGCAATTTTAACTGCTTCATTTATGGTTCCTTTTTTGGGGGGCGTGCCTTCCCCCAAATGCCAACCTTCAGGCAATCTTTTGAAGCTTTTAATTTTATCAATAAAATATTCAGAAACATCAAACAAAAAATATAAATTAGAGTGTTCAAACATTCTTTTTAGAACCCTTTTTTGATGATTTCTTTTTATCTATCTCTTTTTTAAAGAATAATCCAACCTCATCCGTTGTCATTATCTTGTTTCCACTTGCATCCTCTAAGCGGGCTATAAGCTCTTGGAGTTTTATAGCAAGGGTTTTAGCGGTCGTGTATGATAAATTTAAAATACATACTGGCTTTTTGCCAATTTTAAGTAAAACAGATGCATCCCCTATACCCAATGCACACGAAAATGAGTTTGAATAAATTTTAGGAATATCAGGATCATCTAATGCAGATTCTATTTCATCTGGGATTTTGTCTTTCATAAATTTTCTCCATGCAAAGACGCCACGCGGATTTTATGTACAATTTTTGACGCAAATTTAAATAACAATCTATACTGTGTCGATGTATATGTATATGCAAATAATATATGTATAAGCAAGCAGAATACCAGTAAACCACAAGATATTTCCAAAATAGGACATTACCACTATTGCGATCCCTTGGCAACGCAAGACTCTGATTCTACAAAATAAAGGCTGACGAGGCTGGAGGGCCCCGGAGCCAAGGCGACCGGAGGTGAAGCCGTAGTACACCTGCTGCGAACCTCCGGCAACAAAGGATCTGGGGCCCTCCGGCCTCGTCAGGAGCTGTAGATGACGGCCAGGATCTTCGCCTTCCCCTCCTTAGCCCGAATCAAATGGGGTGTGGTGGAAAGATAGTAGGCACTGTCGCCGGGACGCAACTCAAAATGATCGTCTCCGATATCCAGCATCACTTCACCCTGCAGCACGTAGATAAACTCATCACCTTCGTGCACCGAACGATCATCATCCGGCAGGGCTTCCAATTCCACGATCAACGGTTCCATGTGGCGGCCTTTCACTTCGGGTGCCAGGCTCATATAGGTGTAGGCCGCCCGTTGGCCCTTTTTGGTGGTTGAGCGAGTGATCTCCTTGCGTTCGCTCGCCCGCGTAACGATATAGAGATGCCGTCCTTCTTCACTGATCAATCGCTGCAGGGCGCTGTCCAGGGCTTTGCTCAGCTTGATGACCGTTCCCAATTGGGGGCAGACATCACCGCTTTCAATGTCCTGAAGCATTTTTTCATCAAACCCGGTGAGTTGAGACAATTCGGCAATGGAGAGCCCTTTTTGCTCTCTTAATTTTTTGATGCGACCGCCGATCTGCTCGCAGGGCGCCTCTGCCCTGCCTTCGATCTTGCCGGTCAAATCTTCGAAATAGTCCACGTTAATGGGTGGTTTGGAGTTGTCGTTGGCCATGGCCTTCTCCCTGGTCTAGGCGGTTGGCTGCCGTCAGACAGCTAGGCTAAAATTATCGAACTGCATCACAATTTAAACCGAATGGCAAAACAATTTTCATTCTATCTGTTTTCCTTTTATGGGCGCAGATGCTCCGGAAGCCGAGCCTTGGCGCCCCATTCACCGGGCAGATTCTGCTCCGGTGCCTCCCCCAATTTATCTTTGAGTTTCTTCAGACCCGGCCGCGCATACCCGGGATGCCCATCTTTCAGGGTGCGTCCGTTTATCGCGGCCTCAGAACGCAGTCGGTGGCCCACCGTCCGCTCCATCTGGCGGCCCAGCCACAGAATGCGATCCACATCGTAGGTGTGTTCGATCCCCATCTCATCGATTTGAACCAGCAGATCTTCCAGGCAAATCAATCCCACATAGCGCGGATCGTCATAGTAATATTCTCCCGTCCCTTTCACCGGGCAGTCATCCAGAAAATTGGCCGGCTGTCCGCCCATCCCCCCCAGGGTGGCTTCGAAATAGGTAATCCCGGCCTGCAAGGCGGCCAGCACGGACGCGGCGGCGACGCGTTTGGTCTCATGAAAGTGGGCAATATGCAACCGGGTGTCCGGAATGGCGTCCAAAATCATGGAAAAATAGCGGTAGACCTCCGGTGCGCAAGCGCTGCCGTCATGGTCGGCGTGTTCGATATCATCAGCGCCGATCTCCAGCCAGCGTTTGGTAAATTCAACGGCATCCGCCAGTTCTGTGGCGCCTCCGATGGGACTGCCCCAGATGGTGCTGACCGTGCCGCACATTTTGATGCCGGCATCGTGGCATTTTTGGATGCAGCGCTGGGCCTCTTTCCAATAGTTGGGCAGGGTGGTTCCGGAGTTGGCAAAATGATGCTCTTCTTCGGTGGAGACCATCATGAGCACGCGGTCGGGCCCGATGCCTTTTTGGCGTAATGCAACGGCACGATCCACCGCAGATTCACGGATGGTGATGGCGGTGAGTTCCAGATCATCGTAATTGATCCCTTTGCGATCACACCGCGCCTTGAACCGGTCGCCGCGCAGATGGGTGAAAAGTTCTTCGGCGTCGCTGAATTGCGGCATCGAGTAGGGGTTGCCCAGGTTGGTGACCTCGATGTTGCGGCATCCTGCAAAGATCAACTCTTCCAGGTAAAAAATCTTGGCCCGGGTGGAGATGAATTTTTCCAGGTGCTGAAATCCATCGCGAACGGTAATGTCGCCGATGGTAACCTTTTTAGGCATCCTGGGAAATATTTTCCAGTAGTCATATTCTGTCATGATCGACTCCTCTTTTTTACCCAACCATAGGGTTTACTTTCCCTTGTATGCCGGTTTGCGTTTTTCCCTAAAGGCCTTCAAGCCTTCGAGGCGGTCTTCGGTGGGAATGCAAACGGCATAGGCTTTGGATTCAATGGACAGGCCCTTTTGCAAATCCGTTTCCAGTCCATCGTTGATGGCGCGTTTGGCTTGTTGAACGGCAATGGGACCACCCGCGCTGATCTCCAGCGCCATCTTCCGGCTTTCGGCCAACAGGCGGTCATTCGCAAATACATGGTTCATCAATCCGATATTCAGGGCTTCCCGTGCACCAATCCGGCGGCCGGTTAAAATCAGCTCCTTGGCCTTTCCGCGGCCCACGATTCGCGGTAGGCGCTGGGTCCCGCCGGCGCCGGGAATGATGGCCAGACGGGTTTCGGTCAATCCCACCACAGCCGACTCGGCGGCCAGGCGGATATCGGCAGCCATGGCCAACTCCAGGCCGCCGCCAAATGCCGAACCGTTGATGGCGGCAATGACCGGCAGTTTGTAATTCTCGATGTATGAGAAAATCCGGCCGATGGTGGTTAAAAACAGATCTACCTCTTCCGGCGTCATGCCGGCACGCTCCTTCAGATCCGCCCCTGCGCAAAAGGCCTTGTCGCCCGCGCCGGTGATGACCACCACTCTGGCATCAGGGGAGGTCTCCAACTCTTCCAGGACCGACTTGAGGTCTTCCAGTAATGCGCGGCTAATGGCGTTCCTGACCTTCGGCCGGTTCAGGGTGACCCAGGCAATGCCTTCGTCAAGTTGATACAAGATGGTTTCTCGTTCCAATGGTAAACCTCTTTATGTTGTTTTGCTCAATGCCTTGTCATGTTCTAACAACCGATATAGCGCGATATCACCAGCCGTTGAACCTCTGAAGTGCCCTCACCGATCTCCAGCAGTTTGTGATCGCGGTAGAACCGCTCCACCGTGTATTCTTTCATAAGACCATAGCCGCCATGAATCTGAATGGCATGGTCGGCCACTCTGCCCATGAGCTCCGAGCAGTAGAGCTTGGCCATGGCGGCCTCCTTGGCGAAGGGCCGTTTAAGATCCCTGAGCCAGCATGCCTTGTAAAGCAGGTTGCGGCCACACTCGATTTCTGTGGCACAATCGGCCAGTTTAAAGGCAATGGCCTGAAATTTGGATATGGGTTGACCAAACTGCTCGCGGCTTTTGGCGTATTTCAGCCCGAGTTCATAAGCCCCCACCGCACCGCCCAGTCCCATGGCGGCAATGGAAAGGCGGCCGCCGTCCAGGGTCTGAAGCATTTGATGGAAGCCGTCGCCTTTTTGCCCCAGCATGTTTTCCCGGGGTACGACCACATCATCAAAATAGAGCTCCGCCGTATTGGACGCACGCCACATCATCTTGTCTTTCATCTCGACGGCCTTGAAACCTTTGGTCCCGTGCTCCACCAAAAAACAGGTATACTCGGGTTTGCCGTTGGGCCTTTCACCGGTAACGGCCTGGACCGTAACGCCCATGGACATCTCGCAGGCGGCATTGGTGATAAAAATCTTCGAACCGTTGAGCACCCAATTGTCGCCGTCTTTGACGGCGGTGGTTTTGCTGCCGCCGGCATCGGACCCGGCGGTGGGTTCGGTCAATCCGAACCCCCACAATCCCTCTCCGCGGCACAGGGGCGGCAAATACTTATTCTTCTGCTCCTCGCTGCCGAAGTAATAGATCGGGCCGATGCCCAGAGAGTTGCCGGCCGCGATGGTGGCAGCCTGGGATCCGTCGACACGCGCAATCTCTTCAACGGCAATGATATAGGACAAGTAGTCCATCTCTTGACCATCGTAGGGTTCACTGACGAACATGCCGAACAGGCCGATCTCGCCTATTTTGCGGGTCAGTTCGGATGAGAACTTTTCATTTTTATCCAACTCGGCGGCAACCGGAGCGATCTCCTTTTCAGCGAACCGCCGTACTTCTCGGCGTATCATTTCCTGCTCTTTGGTGAGATCGAAATCCACTGAAACCTCCTTGCTAAATGGGCCAGGGGTCACACGCCAACTCCGCAGGGCGGGCCGTGAATGGCTGGCCTTTTTTGAGTCCATTTAGAATAAAATTTTCATATATGGCGACGATCTGCGCCACCGAAAGCCGACCCTCCGGTTTGTACCATGTGGCACCGGCAGTACAGAGGGTGAGAATGGCATAGGACAGTATCTTGACATCGTCGGGTGCAAACAACCCTTGGTCAATACCCGCTTCGATCAGCCTTTGGAACGTCAGTTCATATTCATCCCGAAGGGCGACAATCTCTGAAAAGTGCGCCTTTGACAACCCCCGTAATTCACTGCTGGCGATGAAGGTCTCCTGCTGGCGGCTCAAATGAAAAGCGACATGACTGCGCACCGCCGCCCGCATCCGGCACTCCACATCCTCCTCGGTGGACAGATTCTTGTTCAGTTCCGCCATTAAATCGGTCATGGTAGCCTGCATGATACCGAAAAGGATATCCTCCTTAGCCGGAAAGTGGTGGTAGATACTGGCTTTTTGAATGCCGCATCCCCCCGCGATGTCACTGATACTGGTGGCGAAATAGCCCTTCTTGAAAAACAGCTCGATGGCGACCGCCTTAATGGTTTTCTTCATGTGGGCCATTGGCACTCTCTTTGTTTGGAACCGGCGGTTGATTAACAGTGTGCAGCTACAGAATAGTCACAAGCAAAGGGTCATACACAGGCCGAACTTACCGACCGGTCGTTAGGCTACTTCTTATATATAGCTGCTTGAGTATCATGTCAACCCAAATCAAGTTCTCACAAGCCCCCTTCCGAGCATCCTCATCCTGCCGTCTGCTGGTAACTTCCTTCTTTTTGAGCTGGTTTTCCAATCAATCTGACAATGAAAATCTAAAGGGAAAAGAGACCGTGATCTGATGGTCGGGGGTGTCCTGAGCCAGGCCGATGGACACGTCAACATCAACGGCAAAGCTGGAACTAAGGGATCGGGACAAGCCGATGCTGAAATTGGATGTTGTCAAATCCGAGCCGCGGATTTTTTGGCTTTCAATTTCGGTTTCCAATATATGGCTGTACTGATAGTTCATGCTCAATGAGGTATCAAAATTCAGGGCTAAAGCCATTCCCAAGTTGAATCCATATCCCGCGCCGGGTTCAACATGGCCGATGGATTTGTCTTCTCCGAGGGTATACGATCCGGAAATACCACCGAACAACACTGCGGGGTCGGCTGCCGCCATCATGGTCAGACTGGCCCCCAGGGTTTCAAACCCGGTCCCCATGGACGGTTCGTCAGCACTCACCTGCTCATAGGGATCACTGCCGGTAGCCGTTTTCCAGCTCAACCCCACAACGGTATCCGGCCAGAATTTGCTGCCGTTGACGAGTTGGTAACTGGCCGCCAGGGATATATCACCCCATCCGCTGGTCGATTCTTCGGTATATTGGCCGTCGTCCCGAAAAGAGCGCTTCTCCTCATAGCCCAAAGGAATACTGAGATCCAGCTGCAAATCTCCGGGCAGCCCCAGACGGAATCCATGGGCATTGGTGAAGACATCCCGTCGCACCTTTTCGGCGACAATATCACCGACCACCAGCACGGGATACACCGTAAACCCATCCACGACAATGCGGTCATAAGAAGAATGGGCATAGGAAAGGCTGGGCTCATAGACCAGTTGATAAGGGGGCAACAGCATGCCGCCCTCTTTGGTGAGACGTTGCTCAAAAGCGGTCTGAATCAGCCGGTAATTCTCTTCACTCTCCTGCCGCAGCCTGGTTTCAAGTTCCGGGGTGACGGACTCTGCTTGAGTCCCGCTTTTTGCTTGCTGAGTTTGATTTTCAGGGGCCGCTGTTGCCCCCCTCCGGCTTTCCAGTGCTTCTATCCGGCGTATGAGGTTCTTGATCATCTGATCACGCAACGCGTTGGCCCGTTTCAGCTGAATGATCTCCTGCTGGAGTTGTTCATAACTTTGTGCGCTGTTTTTTGCCGGGACATGATCCTGTCCGTGGGACCAGCCCGGTAGTGCCAGCAAAAGAATGCTCAGAAAACCAGCTATACGTTTCCGGCAGGTCATGTCAGGGCGTCACCATTGGCGATCGGCGTGTCATCGGCGTCAGTGGAATACGATGGATAACACGGGAACCGTATTGAAATGAAGGAATGGCCGACTCCATGAGGGTGGGAGAGAGCGGGCTCTTGTCTCGGGCGGCTCCGTTTCGGCTGAGGATTGTTTTTTCCCGGGCCGTCACCACGTAAAAAGCGATGCGGCTTTTCCACATCTCTTCAAATCTGGCCATGGGCAAGGAGATGTTTCCAAAGGCCGGATCGCCCAAAACAATATGGCGGCCGATACGCTTGCGGAAGATCACGAAATGATCCAGATCACGGATGCGAAGCGGCAAGATGGCCGGCAACGCAAACCGATCCAAGTCGGTTACGGTCATGTCGCCATAACCGACCCCCACAAGGCCGATGGCCTGGACAAATCGCTTTAAATCGTAAAGGGAGAATCCCCCGCGTTTTCTCACCAAATCCGGGTCACCGTTTTTTAGAAGGGTCAAAGTGACGGCCAACTCCGAAAAATTCCGGTGATGATGATAGGTGAGCAGGGTGGATAATGCCGCGGCCCCGCAACTGATATCCCACCCCTGGCGGGTAAGATTGTTCCAGCGCAGCTCGACCAGACTGCGCACCGTTTTGGTAAATCTCTGATGGCCCAGTCGAATCCCCACGGGGCTATCGGCATAAGCAGGCAAAGACATCAGCATCCAACAAGCGAGAGAGAACAGAACCCATAATGCCGCACCATGACCATAGCATTTTCCCGTTTGGGTTAGCGCTTTGTGGAATGCAGCTGGTTCCATTGATTTAACGAGCCGATCCGGGAATTAACATTGATGTTCAGATTCAGCAAGACCTGAATCGGAGAGTTGACGGCATTGATATTGATCAGAGAGCGCAGGTTGGATTGGGCGTTGTCTGTCAATGTCAAGGAGGCGGTCTGCCGGCTCAAGGTCATGGGCACGACGATAACCTCGCCATCCACCTTTGCTCTGGCGCTGTTGTAGCGAAAAGGAATTCGCGTCAGCGCTTCGGCACTGCCGGAGGCGGCATCCTGGCCGCCCGCCGTCACGGCATGGAGCTGTTCGTCTGTCAGCTCCTCCAGCCCCCAGGCCGGATTTGAAAAACCCATTAGCAAAATCATCAAGAACAGCGTGGCAAAATTTTTCATCACAGACCTCATAAAACTCCTATCGTTGCTGCGTAAATTGGTTGTGCTGCTGCAGGGACATTTGGGGCCGGCCACCGGCGCCGCCCATCAATACCGGTGTTTGCCCGAGGTTGAGGCTGTTGGCCGCAATGGAGGATACGGCATTGACCCCGTGCATCACCCGCATCCCTTGCTGGGCCTGTGAGGAGAAGGTGATATAACTGCCGTTGTTCACCGAAAGCGTCCCTTCGCTCATGGCCAGCAGCTCAGCTTCGGCACCGGTCATCCGGCCGCCGGTAAAGCTGGAATGCTCACAGGTTTCACTGAATGAACGCTGCGCAAAAGCTTCTGTGGAGCTGCGTTCGATGCGGGTGTTGTCTTCAAAATGGGTATCAACCGAAACAGTTTCCAATTCGTCGGCCGATATCTCTCCGGGCCCCGGCTGAAAAACCACCACTCCATCGAATTCAAGTTTAAATGGATCAACCTGTTCTGTGACCAGCGTAAAAGGTATTTCAATATCGATTAAGGTAAAATCCACATCTTTTTCATAAGGCCAGTCCTGACCGGATTCCAATATGGCCCCCTTCAATAGACCGAACCAGTCGATGCTTTCAAGATCGAGCCAAAAACCGGCACTGGCGGTCAGCGTCATGGAAACTTTGCCCCCGATGTCGATGGTGGCAGGTTCCAATAATTCGACATGCCCTTTGCCGGCAAACACGAAACCGCTATTGAGATTCAGCTCCCCATCCAGCTGAGGCGCCATGCCTTCAAGGACAATGGAATTCGCGGTAAATGAGATGCCATCCAAGGGGTATATGACATCATCGGAAAATTCCAGTATCTCCAACAGATTGGTGCCCCCTATCGATCCCAGGTCGATATCCTTCTGCTTGCAGCCCCCGGCACAGCCTTTGATCTCAACCTCTCCCAAATCCAATTCCGGAAACTTCACCGTTGCGTTTATCACCAGATCGTCGCCAATGGATTCGATGCCATCAAACGAGGCTTCAAATCCATGCAGGGTCAGACCGCTGTAGGACGCTTGGGCGCCATATTCATCTCCGAACCATCCTTTAACGGTCCCGCCAACGGTAAAGGCATCAACGAACGGATACTCCCATGCAGGCACCAGATCAATCTTTCCATCTTCATTTTTTGGAACAAAATCGGCTAGTGAGGCAACCTTTTCCACGCCCACATCCCAGGAACTCAGTTGCTGGTGAAAGGATTCCCGCCGGTTGCGTTGCTCCAGATATGAGCTGTGATGGTCATCAATGGTCTCGAATCCTGAGCGGCTCCGGGCGGTTCTTTCCCAATGATAGCCGGCCGAGGATAAATCGAAAGCGCCCTGCTGCCGGTATAATTGTGTCAGTTGGCTAGCCTGGGATAAATAAAGCACCGGGGTTATGCCCTCAGGGATCAGAAAATCACCACCGAGAACGTTTGTGGCGGCAATGATATCGCTGGAGATTTGGTTTTCGAGATTAAGGGCAAAAAGCTTTTTCTGGGCTGATCCGGACAAAGCAAGCCGCATCAGTTGGTCCAGAACGGCCTGGCTTTGCATCACGGAAAAGACTGCGGGGGAAGGGTCCATGCCATCAAGTTTTTGCTCAGTGGTGTCAACAGGAGAAAAAATATCACTGTGCCCGGGTGGCTGCTGATCTTGAGGAATGTTGGCCGTATTCAGGGGAAGGCTCGAGCCGGCACCGGAGACATCCGCCAGCTCAACATCGCTCAACTGGGTCGCAGCCATAGCCGGCAGTACACATATCATGGACAGTGCCAAGCATAACGTTATAAGCCGGTTTCGCTTCAACAATTGCTCCCCAATGGTTTGGCCGCCCCCCAGCTTGGTCATAAATCCAACATCTGCTGACGACTGCAGCGAGGCAAGGATTAAGCGTTGGCGCAATCAGCGGCTGTGATGAATCAGAATGGTCTGGTTCAATGTGAGCCGGCCACCGTTGTCCACCCGGGCGTTGCGGGCGACATTGACCGCATTGGCCACGGCACTGTCCACGGCGTTGACCACATTCATGCCCCGGACATTGCTTTGCGCATCTCCGGACAGGTTCAGGCTTTGGTCGTCATCCACCAACAGGATTGCATGGTCCACCACGATATACTCCGCCCGGGCATGATCGAGCATGAATGCCGAGCGATATTCATCGATCACGGATTGGGTAGAGCTCGTATGGCCAATCACATGCTCCTCAAAAGTATCCAGGATCGAATGATCCTCCAAAGTGGTAACGCTCTCCTCCGTACTGCCGTTCGCGTTGCAGGAACCCAGGATAACGCCGCAGCCGCCTCCGTTGAGCGCGATGTCCATCTCCGGCATCTGGATATTGGCCAGCACTGAAAAGTTGACCTGCGCATCGACGCCCACATCGATGCCGGCAAATCCGCCGGCACCGATCCCGGCGCCGGCCGAGATACCGCCGCCGGCCGCCAGGGCGATCTGGACCTCGCCGCCGTCATAGTGGGCTTCAAGCTGGCCGGCCGCCGCTACCCCGCTGCCAACGTTGGCTTCAAGGTTCAGTTGATCTCCGGCGTTCAATTTGATGCCCGTGTCGACCACACCTTCACTCACACGATTGTCGACCCGCTCCTCCTGGAAGAGGTCGGCCGCACTGTGAAAGACGTTGCGCTGAATATCATGCGATTCGCTTTCCGAACGATCCGTGCGGGCCAGGGTATCTGCGCCGGCCCGGTGATAGCCCTCCACAGCGGCCGAACGCCGCTGCTCTTGTTCTATGCTGTTGAGCTGGTTGACTTCCACGGCGGCATTAAAACCACTGCCATCCCATACATTGACGCCGTTGGCCACCGTCGAATCAGTACTGTTCACCAGATTGAGCCCTCGGGCCTCGATCTGAACACCGCCGCTGAGCTTGACAGCGGTATCCCGGTGAACAGCGGCCTCCGAGCCGTTGCCTACAACCACCCCGCCGGCGGTGCCGGTGGCGGCGGTGCCGGCCGTCACTTCCTTCAAATCGTGGTTATCCAACGTCGTCGGCGCCGGCCGAACCGGAAAGGGGTGAATCAATAAACAGCCGATCGTCAGCAGGGCTGTCATGACAAGCCTGTTACATCTCAGAGCGCTCATGGCGTATCTTCTCTCTGAAAGCGATCCAACTTTCATTGACCCGCCAGGCGACTATCGGCTGTGGCTGATCACATTGGACTGGGTGAGCCCCAGTTGTCCGCCATTGTAATTCGTGGTGCGGGCCACATTGACGCCGTCGGCCACCGCGCTTCCGGTGGCATTGACCACGTTCATCCCCCTGACATTGCTTTGCGCCGAGTCGGCGAGCACCAAATTAAAGGTGGTGCTGACATCCAAGCTGGAATCATCAACAACAATATATTCGGCTTGGGCGTTGGACAGTTCAAAGGCGGAGCGGTATGCCTGGGTGGTTTCATTGGCAAATTCGCTCGTGCCAACGGTGTTGGTCACCTCTGTGTCGATGAGCGAGTTGTCGCGCAGATCGACGGTATCCTCTTCCGAGGTGCCCCCTGAATTACAGGAGCCCATGGCCACGCCGCAGCCGGCGCCGTTGATATCAATGGTGATTTCGGGCAGGATTAAGCGGCCATACATGGTGAAATCGCTATCGGCATCACCCACCTCCATGCCGCCGAAACCGCTGTCGCTGGTATCGGTATCCTTGAAAGCCGACACGGCGCCTCCCACAGCCAGGCCCAACTGAATTTCGCCACCGTCAATTTCGGAGTGGAGTTGACCGGCAACGGCCAAGCCCTTGCCCGCATTGGTCTCGACTTTGGCCTCGGGAATGTCGTCCGGCGTTTCGGTAATGCCGCCTCCGATAAGGGTATTGACACTGGCGGTGCTGGTATTTTTGGCGTACCGGCTGTTGCTCACCATGTCCACCACCGTGTTGTCACGGTCAATAACGTCATTGTGGGTTTCGGATCCGGTCTCAACCGTCCGGGTGAGGGTATCGGCTTCCGGGCGGGAGTAGTTGGGCATGGACGCGGAGCGGCGCTGCTCCTGGTCGATGACGTTGGTCTGGCTGACGCCCACGGAAAGGTCCACATCTTCCGTTGCGCCGGCGCTGTCCCAGACATTGACGCCGTTGGCTACGGTGGACTCGGCGCTGTTGACCAGATTAAGCGCCTTGGCGCCCTCTTGGGCCCCTCCGCTAAGGGAAACACCACCGGTTTGATTGATGGTGGCCTGGGAACTGTTGCCGATGATGGCGCCGCCGCTGCCGCTGGTATCATTGCTGCCGGCGGTCACCCGGTCAAGATCCCGATCTTCCAGCGTTACCGGCCCGGCAATCACCACTGGCACAGCAAGCATTAAGCTGCTACAGATGAGGAACACCAATGAACATTTGATCTTGCGCAAATTTCTCCGTGCCATTCCGACCCCTCCTTTGGTTAGTGAATCAAGAAAGCATATAGTTGTATTTCGTTTGTAAAGCGACTTTGGTAGCGTGACGTTGGGTTTTACCGACTTGCATACTGACCAAAAATCCGGAAAAATGACAAGCATCCCAATTGTTAAAGATTGTTAAAACAGCTCCAAGTGATCGGTTTCAAACGATTATTCGTATAAAATGCGATATTCGGGATGCAGTAAATGGAAACGATAAATGAAGGAAACGCTATTTAGCGTCAGCTTAGACGCAGTTTGGCAAGGGCTGTTTCAAGATGATCGCGAAGGCTTGAGGGGTGATCACAAAAAGTGAGGACGAAATCGGCTGTGGCCAAAATCATTTTCCAGCGCGGTTTTTTGGGCATGGCCTCCATGTCGAGATATTTGTCCAGGGTCTGGGTGCGTTCCCAGCCGTCCTTGTTCGTATAAACCTTCCAGAGGCCGGACTGCCGCGCCAGATCGAATTTATCCCCACCGGTTGCTTCGGTCCAGTAATCGATGCACAGATGCATGACCGAGACGGCCAGTTCTTTGCGGCTTTGTTGTTGTGCCGGTGAAAGCAGGGACCGGCTCACCTCCGCCAGGGCGGTGTCGATGGCGGTGATCTCCTGCCGTACCCTGGGTGCCTGTTCAACCCCTTTGGGCAGTATGGCGGTCAAAGTCTCTTCCAGCAAGCGCAACCGCTCCTGATTTTTGTTCAATTCGCAGATCAACGCCAAAACCGGGTTGGTGTCCGACCCATTGGTCGCCCGATCTGAATTCCGGACCAGAAAGACACTGAGCCGTTCATCTTCCAGTTCCAATGGGGCGATGAGAATTCCAGCGGCCAGGGTGGCCCCATCGGCTTGCCTGAAAACAACATCCCGGGAGGCGGTGTCACCCGGACCGTGGTGGGTATTGTGCAAGATGGGGCGCAGCGCCTCCGGGGCCGACCCATCCAAAATCGACCAGACCGGTTGACCGATCAATGCCTCGCGTGCATGGCCAAGCAGCTGCAGGCCGGCCCGATTGCTGAACGTCACCTCTTCGCTCTCATTGACGGCGATCACGGCATCATCCACGGCATCAAGCATTCCGGAGAGCCGATGCTGCATGAGCAACAGGTCTTGCTCGGTTTCCTGCCGGCACGCCAGTTCCCTTTTGAGGCGGACGTTTTCGGCAAGGGTTCCATAGGCCTCTTTGAGCTGCAGTTGCGCGTTGACCCTTGACAGCAACTCTTCTCTGGCGAAAGGCTTGGTGAGATAATCATTGGCGCCATGGGTGAATCCTTCCACCAGATCCGACACCCGGTTTCGGGCCGTGAGCATGATCACCGGCAATGTCGATGCCGTATACCTCTCTCTGAGCTTTCGGCAAACCTCGAAACCGGTCATGCCCGGCATCATGATATCGAGCAGCACCAGGTCCGGTGTTTTATCGGAACGGATGATTTGCAAGGCTTCACTGCCGCTGGTCGCCGTCCGCACGCCATGTCCGGCGATCTTGAGATGATTGATGCACACCTGAATGTTGACGGGATCGTCGTCCACCACCAAAACATCATATCCGCTCCGGCCATCACGCCAATGGGGCTGCGCACACAGCGATAAAGGCGCCGCGTCGGGATCTTGGCATACAACCGCATCCTCCATCATCCGGGAAAGCCGCGGCTCGACAGGCTTTGAATCGGCGCTGGAGACGGGCAGCGTAAAGAAAAACGTCGTGCCCCGGCCAAGCGTGGATTCCACACGTATGAAGCCGCCATGCAATTCCACAAGGTGTTTGGTAATGGACAGGCCCAGTCCGGTACCACCGAATTTTCTGGCGGCGGATGCGTCCGCCTGTTCAAATGATAAAAAAATATCATCCAGTTTGTCCGTTGGAATCCCGATACCGGTATCAATGACGGCCACCTCTATTTGGGGATTCCCGGCGGCGGCCGTTATGGTGACACGCCCCTTTTCGGTAAACTTGATGGCGTTGCCAATCAGATTGATAAGGATCTGCTGCAGCCGGTCCTCATCGCCCAGCGCTGCGGGCAGTCGATGCGGTATGTCATGAACAAGGCAGAGCCCTTTGGCATCGGCCAGGGGTTTCAGTACCGTCAGGACGGTATCAACCAGGGTTCGCAAGTCAATCGGGATTGTATTCAGGTGAAGATCCTTGTTTTTCAAACGGGAAAAGTCGAGCAGGTCGTTGACCAGCCCGGCCAATCGCCTGCCGCTGGTCGCCATCAGGGCAAGATTGTTTCTCACCAGCTCGGGCAATTTTCCGGCAACTCCGGCCAACAGGGAGTCGGCAATGCCGATGATGCCGAAAAGGGGGGTGCGCAGTTCATGGGATGTATTGGCCAGGAATTGGTCTTTCAACTGATCCATGCTGGACAGGGCGATGTTTTTATAATGCAACTGGGCGGACAGATTTTCGGCCGTGGCAAAGGCTTTTGAAAACCGAAGCGCCAAGGCACAGGACTGACAGCAGATAAATACAAGCAGACCGGCGGACATGATAAAGCCGGTGTCGATGATCTGCATATCATGGAGGATGTCGTTGAGCCCGCAAGCGGCCAATACGATGCCGCTGCTGAAAATGAGAGCGGAGGATGGTCGTCTGTGAAAAAGGGCTTTGCCAAGAATGACAAAGGAAAAAACCATGGCCGAAATGGAGACCATATGGGCCACCACAATGCCTGCGTGCCTGACCTGCCCGTTACAAAAGAGCAATAAGGATAAGGCACATGCCGTACTCAGATACATCCGGGGCAGCCGCCGGGATGCTTCATCCGGAAATAAGGAGCGCAGGAACAGCAGCATCACAGGGATGGTAAAAAAATAGAACATCATTTCCATGCGCTGTACCGCCATGGGCGGGATATCCGCAAACAGGCAATAAATCATCCATTGCTGGGGATCACCGGCTATAAAGCTCATCATCCACAGTAGGCAATAAGTGCCGAAATACAGCAGTGACAAGTCCTGTCGCCGAAACAGGTACAGGACCAGATGATAGATGCCCATGACCAGAAGAATGCTGGTATAAAAAACCAGCAACCATCGATCGCGGTCTAATTGTGAACGCATTACGGCTTCAGGTCCGATCCGGACAGGACAATAGATGCCGCCGCTCCAATGGGAATGGTTGGATATCTGCAAAACCAATTCAAGAGATCCCGCTTTGGAACCGGTTGGCGGCAGCGGGATGAGCTCGATCCTTCGACGGCCGGCGATCTCCTTTTCCTCAGTCGTGGATACCAAACCATCTTCGCTGAGCAATTGGCCGTTCACCCAGAATCGATGGGCCACCATGAGGCCACCTAACGTCAAGGCCATGGGGGTCCGTACCGGACCAAAATTGACCTGCAATCGATAGGTGGCATAACCATTGGGGTCGAATGCACCACCGTCGATCCGGTGATCCGTCCAGAGTGACGGCACGGGCAGATATCCGGTTTTTGCGGGAACCGTCGCCTTCATAAAATCATCAGGCTTCAGCAGTTGCTGCCAGTAGAATTCCCACTGGCCATTCAGTTCAACAACGCCGCCTGGGACGACGTCGAAACCGGAAAGATCAACCCAACCTTTTGGCGTGCCGGGAAGCACTTGTGATTCATATGGATGGCAACTCATGATCAGATAAGGCATCAGGAAACAAATCACAAAATGGAAGGCCTTTTTTCCGTAGATCATGGTACCGCGCTTTAGGGAACAGTCGAACCGATAACGAACCGATGCAGCTACACTTGAGCTCTTTGATATGCACCAATCATAATAATGGAAGCATGCCTTATAGCCGATAAAAGTATTTCAGGAAGGTGCTTTTGTGTCAACAGCAAGATCATACACCCTATTGGATAGCCGGCCTGCCGGAACCTTTTTCCTGTCACAATCCGCTGGGTCGGCCGTTGCGCAAGGGGCCGCCCCTGGCGGTGGTCCACAGCAGGCAATTACCGTTTGATCCGGGTACGGTGAAGATGTCCATACCGTGATCAAAGGTTTGCACCAGTATTTCCAGTTCGCCGTTGCCATCTATATCGGCGATGGTGGGAGCGCTGGGGGCGCCATTGCCGTTGCCGTTGTGGCCGGGGCCGGGCAGGGGAATATCGTGCAAAACTGTGCCGTCGGCCGCCAGAATGATCAACCGGCCCGAATCGTGGTGGTCCGGATCGCCGTAAGTGGTAAAAATGATCTCGGGCGAGCCGTCCTGATTCAGGTCGGCGGCTGTGGGCTCCGAGGCGAACATGATGGCTTTTGCATGGGTATAGTTATAGCGCCACAGCTGCAAACCGAAGGCATCGAAGGCGTACATGCAGCCGTCATTGAGCGAAACCACGATTTCCGGCAGATCATCGCCTTGGATGTTCATGATCATGGGCGCCGGAACACCGGACGGGGGATACCAGCCGTCCACATCGATGGGGCGGTTGCCCCGGGGCAACGTCTCCCACCCGGGCAAGCGCATGGCGCTGCGCCCGCCGCTGCCATAGCTGCCTTCCAACACCATAATGCCATAGGCCTGGGTCACATAGGGCACTTCCTTTTCAATGTTGGGGATACCCACCACTTCATTGCGACCGTCGCCGTCAAGGTCCACCACATTGGGGGGAGATGCGGTCCACTGCAACCACTCTTGAGACCGGGGATGGGGCCAGGTGCCCTCGTGCAAGTGATAATGGGCCTCCTCCACATCCGGGTCGGCCCACCGGATAAACTGGCCCCATGTCAAGGGCATGCCCCCATAGCTGGAATCCCGGTTGGTAAAATAGTCGGCGGCATCAATGGCCACGCCGTCATGGTTGAAGGCCTGAATGTGGTGGTTATCGTAGGTGACGATGATCTCCTTTTCAGGGTCATCGTCGATGTCGCCGATCCCCACGTTGAGTCCGTAGCAGCCGTATCCGCTGTGACCGGCACCGTTGCGGTCGGCATCGCCGCCTTCACCGGTTCGGTTGTTATAGCGCGGCCAGGCCTGAAACGGGGTTGCCGCAGGCTGGTAAAGCTCCCCGGCGCTGTTAAACACAAAGACCTGGGCGCCGCCGCTGGCGGTGGACTGGGTCTGGGTGGTGGTCACCACGATTTCAATGGTCCCGTTGCCGTCCAGGTCGGCCGCCGCCATGCCCCTGATTTCAGGGCTTTGACCGGCCGTGGTGGTGTCCGCGGGCCAGCCGTCCTTTATCACCAGGCCGCTATTCCACTCATAGACATAGACCTCATGACGCTGACCACAAACAATCTCCATGGCCCCGACCCCATCCAGGTTCGCCACCACGTGGGGTGCATAGATACGGCCACCGTTGCCGGCCGCATGATCCAGGGTATTTCCGAAAGCATCATAGACATAGAGCGTATAATAGGCCGCCACGATCTCCATGGCCCCGACCCCATCCAGGTTCGCCACAACAGGTGAGGCAAACCAACCGGTCTGGCCTTTGATATTGCGGACAAACCGCGGTGCCTGGACGGCCCCGGAAGAGGTTGCGGTCATACACACCGGGTTGGTTTCACCACCGGTATAGCTGGTGGTGATGACCCCATCATCGCCGTTGTCGCCCGGTGACCCACCGTTGCTTCCGCCGCAACTTAAGGAGAGCATTAAAAACAGGAGCATCCACAAGGGGCTCGCTATGATGGCGCGCATGAATCCCCTTGGGGATCGACGATCATATGGTTGCATTTTTTGGCCTCCACAGAATGAGGGTTTGCCGGCAGATGGGATATCATTAGGAAAGCAATGGGCGTGCCGGTTCCCAAACATTTTATAAAGGCGCATAAACCGGACGATGGATATGGTTATTTTAGATCTATGTCTGGAGAATTGAACGGATTTTGCATCTATAAGGGAAATTTTTTTATTTCGGTTATGTTTTCCTTGACAGTTGGCGAGTATTGCACTTAACTATGACTGAGCGCTCGCTCAATGGTTCGCTTAATGAATAGATCACGACTGTACCTGAGTTGAAAAGCGTACAGCCCAAATTCCCGCCCCCATGTCACCAGGTTCTTGGCGCGCGCTGCTTAATACCAAGTGCATTTTTCCCTGTTTAGGGCAACCGAAAACACGGGCAAAAACGGTGATCATGGCTTTCAAACCGGCAAAAATCAAAGATATTCCCACCCAGATCAAAGACCAGAAACTGGTGGCCGTACGACGGCGACAGATTGTGGACGCCGCTGTCGAGCTGTTCATGCAGAACGGTTTTCATAAAACCACCACCCGGCAGATAGCCCGAACCGCCGGTATTTCCATCGGCTTGCTCTATGAATACATTACGACCAAAGAGGACATCCTCTTTCTGGTCTGCGAAGCCATTCATGCTGAAATGCATGCGGCCGTGACCGAAGCGTTGGACCGCACCGAGGACGGCGTTCATCCGCTGGCAGTGGCCATTCGGGAATACTTTCTGGTCTGCCATCGGCTGAGCGATCACATTGTCCTGATCTATCAGGAGATCCACTCATTGCCGTCCAATTGGCGCAAAAAGGTGCTGGAAAACGAAGAAAAAATCACCGAGCTGTTTATCAACGTATTGAGGTCACTGATTGAAAAAGACAAACTGCCCATGCTTGAGGATGGTGTCCTGAATCTGGCCGCCCATAACATATCGGTGCTGGGACACATGTGGGCTTTCCGTCGCTGGATGCTTTCCGGCCACTACACCATTGAAGAATACATTGAAATTCAAACCGGCTTTATCTTAGAAGCTGCTAAAAAGAAAGGGGAGAAGAATTAAGGATGGATTTTCAACTCACCAAAACACAAAAAGAGATTCAGAAAGCCGTCCGTGATTTCTGTAAGGGCGAATTCGACAAAGATCTTGCCTTGGAACTGGAGAAGAAACATGAATTTCCGACCAAGATCTGGCAAAAAGCCGGCGAAATCGGTCTCATCGGCGTTCATTTTCCTGAAAAATACGCCGGCCAGGAAATGGGATGCCTGGAATGTATTCTGGTGGTGGAAGAGTTGTGCCGCAACGACTCCTCCATTGGTTCGGCCGTGGCCCTTTCGGCGTTTGCCTCGGAATTGCTGCTGCACTACGGCAGCGACGAATTGAAAGAGAAATATTTGCCGGCCGTGGCGGAAGGACGCATGCTCTCCGCCGGGGCCTTCACCGAGCCGGATCATGGATCGGATATCACCTTTTTAAACACCGCGGCTGTCAAAGAGGGCGATGAGTGGGTGATCAACGGTGCCAAGACCTTTATCACCAACGGCGGTTTGGCCGGTTTTTACAATGTGCTCTGCCAGACCGACCCGGATGCAAAACCGGGATATCGGGGCATGAGCGTCATCCTGGTGGAAGCGGACCGCCCCGGTCTGTCGACCCAGGATGTGGGCGAGAAGATGGGCATTCGCATGATGGCCACCACCGAAGTGATCCTGAAGGATGTCCGCGTGCCCCTGTCCAATTTGGTGGGCGAAGAAAACCGCGGGTTCTACCAGGTGCTCAATTTCTTTGACGAAAGCCGCATTCAGATAGCCGCCCAGGCCCTGGGAACGGCCCAGGGGGCCTTCGACCGTGCCCTGGCCTACATCAAGCAGCGGGAACAATTCGGCAAAAAGATCGCACAGTTTCAAGCCACCCAGCATAAGATCGCCGATATGGCCACTAAAATCGAACTGGCCCGTCTGATCACCTATAAAGCCGCCTGGAACTACGACCAGGGCCATATTGATCCCAAGCTGACCTCCATGGCCAAGATGTTTGCCGCCCGCACCGCCGTGGAGGTGTGCGACGAAGCCATTCAGCTGATGGGCGGCTATGGCTATATGGCCGAGTACGAAGTGGAACGTTTCTACCGGGACGCCAAAATCACCGAGATATACGAGGGTACCAAGGAAATTCAAAAGAATACCATCGCCGGAGGTGTAATTGGAAAAATGAAGTAATACTTTATATCATGAGTGTGGTAGGGGGCCCCGAACCGCAGAATGTCGAAGTGAGGAATCGCTGCGCTCTGCCATTAAATTTTAAATGATAGAATCCCTTAATTCTGCATTCTGCGGTTCCTTGTTCCATATTCGATATTCCAATGGAGGCCGGCATGTCACAAGAAATCGAAATATACAAACCCAGGCATCCCGTAAGGGTGGTCACCGCCACCTCCCTTTTTGACGGTCACGACGCGTCCATCAATATCTTTCGCCGCATGCTGCAAACCTCCGGTGTCGAGGTCATCCACCTGGGCCACAACCGCTCCGTCCGGGAGATTGTCGATGCCGCCGTTCAGGAGGATGTGCAAGGCATCGCCGTGTCGTCCTACCAGGGCGGTCATATGGAATTCTTCAAATACATGGTGGACTTGCTGCGTCAAGCCAAGGCGGAGCACATCCGCGTCTTCGGCGGCGGTGGCGGCGTGATCGTACCCGAAGAGATTCAAGCCCTGGAAAACTACGGCGTGGCCCGCATATACTCCCCTGACGACGGCGCCCAAATGGGGTTGCAGGGCATCATCAACCACATGGTCAAAGCCATGGACTTTTCGCGACAGCCCACGGATGTTGCCAAACACCTCAGCCGATTGAATACCCGCAACAAGCTTTATGTGGCCAACCTGGTGACGGCCGTGGAATTGGCCAAGGCCCTGGGAGATGGGCACCTGGCCGAAATTCGAAGGGCCCTGGCCCAAAAGTCCGGCGATTCAACATCGCCGGTCATCGGCATCACCGGCACCGGCGGTTCCGGAAAATCCTCCCTGACCGACGAACTGGTGCTGAGGCTGCTCAACGATTTTGATACGCTGTCGGTGGCCATCCTCAGTGCCGATCCGTCAAGACGCAAGACCGGCGGTGCGCTGCTGGGAGATCGCATCCGCATGAACGCCATTGATAACCAACGCATCTATATGCGCTCACTGGCCACCCGCGCGGCGCAGAGCGAAATTCCCGAGGTGCTGGAAGATGCCGTGGCCGTGACGCGGGCGGCCGGTTTTGATCTGATCATCGTGGAAACCGCCGGCATCGGCCAGGGCGACTCCCGCATCGTCGACCTGGTGGACCTTAGCATCTATGTCATGACCAGCGAATTCGGCGCCGCATCCCAACTGGAAAAGATCGACATGCTCGATTTTGCCGACCTGGTGGCCGTCAACAAATTTGAAAAACGCGGCAGCGAAGATGCCGTAAGGGACGTGCGCAAACAGGTCCAGCGCAACCGCAATGCCTTTGACCGCCCGGCTGAAGATATGCCGGTCTTCGGTACCATCGCGGCCAAATTCAACGATGACGGGGTGACCGCTCTCTATCAGGCCCTGTTGGCCAAACTGCAAGCAAAGACCGGTGGGCCGTGGCAAAGCCGGCGTCCCAAAACCCATGGAACCACCTCCACCTCAAAAACCATCGTCATCCCGCCCCAACGTACCCGCTATCTTTCCGAAATAGCCGAAACGGTGCGGCGTTATCATCAGCAAACCCGGCACAATGTCCAGGCCTTGCGCCGTCTGTGGCATTTGAAAGAGAGTGCCGAGGCGCTCTCCCCAGGCACCTCGGATCCGAATCGGGATGAACTGCTAAAACGGCTTAAAGCCGAAGTATTGAAGGCCGAAAAGGCTGTCGATCCGGCTGCAGAGCGCCTGCTCGAGGAATGGGCCGCCGTAAAAGCGCGTTACGATCAAGACGAACTGGTCTACCAGGTGCGCGGCAAAGAGATTCGGGTGCCGCTGTTCAATGAATCGCTGTCCCGTCAAAGGATTCCGAAAATCGCCCTGCCCCGCATGGACGATCCGGGAGCCATTTACCGCTGGTTGCGCAAAGAGCATTTGCCGGGGTACTTTCCCTATACGTCGGGCGTCTTTCCCCTGAAACGCACGGGCGAAGACCCCACCCGCATGTTCGCCGGTGAGGGCGATCCGGCCCGCACCAACCGGCGTTTCAAGCTGCTTTCCGCCGACAGCGACGCCAAGCGGCTTTCAACGGCCTTTGATTCCGTGACCCTCTATGGCTTTGATCCCGACATCCGGCCGGATATCTACGGCAAGATCGGTAATTCCGGCGTCAGCGTCTGTACCCTGGATGATGTAAAAACCCTGTATGACGGTTTTGATCTGTGCGCCCCCACCACATCGGTTTCCATGACCATCAACGGTCCGGCGCCCATCATGCTGGCCATGTTTCTCAACACCGCCATCGATCAGCAGGTGGACAAGTTCAAGTCGGAGCAGGGCCGGGATCCCGATGAACAGGAATACGCCCGGCTGCGGGCCGATGCCCTTTCAACGGTGCGCGGAACGGTGCAGGCGGATATCTTGAAAGAGGACCAGGGGCAGAACACCTGTATTTTCGCCATCGATTTCGCCCTCAAGATGATGGGAGATATTCAGCAGTATTTCATCGACCACAATGTCCGCAATTTCTACTCGGTCTCCATATCCGGGTATCACATCGCCGAAGCCGGCGCCAATCCCATTTCCCAGCTGGCCTTTACATTGGCCAACGGGTTCACCTACCTTGAATACTACCTGGCCAGAGGGATGGACATCGACCGCTTCGGACCCAACCTCTCTTTCTTCTTCTCCAACGGCATGGACCCCGAATATACGGTCATCGGCCGGGTGGCCCGCCGAATTTGGGCCGTGGCCCTGCGGGAAAAGTACGGCGCATCTCCCCGGGCACAAATGCTCAAGTATCATATTCAAACCTCCGGGCGCTCCCTGCACAGCCAGGATATCCAGTTCAACGATATCCGCACCACCTTACAGGCGCTGTGCGCGGTCTACGACAACGCCCAGAGTCTGCACACCAACGCTTTTGACGAGGCCATCACGACCCCCACGGAGGAGTCGGTGCGCCGGGCACTGGCCATTCAGCTGATCATCAACCGGGAGTGGGGGTTGGCCAAAAACGAGAACCCCTTGCAGGGCAGCTTCATTGTGGACGAGCTGACCGATTTGGTGGAAGCGGCCGTGCTGGCCGAATTCGATCGTATCTCCGAACGCGGCGGCGTGCTGGGGGCCATGGAGACCGGCTACCAGCGCGGTAAAATTCAGGAGGAGTCCATTCACTACGAAGTGCTCAAACACACCGGCGAGCTGCCCATCATCGGCGTCAACACCTTTCGCGATCCCCATAAACCGGACGATATGTTCAAGGACGACTTCACCATAGAACTGGCCCGGTCTACAGAGGAGGAAAAAGCGTCCCAGCTCAAACGGCTGGCTGATTTTCAACGACGCCACGCCGGACAGGCCCCCCAGACCCTGGATCACCTCAAACAGGTTGTTTTGGACGACGGCAATATTTTTGGCGCGCTGATGGAGGCGGTACGCCATTGCAGCTTGGGGCAGATTACCAATGCGCTGTATGCGGTTGGGGGTAAATATCGCCGTAATATGTAGGGATTGCACCTATAATTTAAGCGTCTTTTGCTCATAAGTGGTAATGAATCCATGATCATTCCAAAATGCTTTTGCAAGGTCATTATTCACTTCTGTTGCAAGCTGTAATTCTTTAATTTGATTTGAGGCAAACCAGTCCAAAAGCCTTTTGTATAGAGAACTGCCAATACCTCGTCGGCGAAGCTTGGAATGGACAACAAACATACCTATGTAGCCAATTCTTTGTGGCAACAATAAAGGTTTGTTGGATTGGATCATTCCTACTGCAAAAGCAATGACCTCTCCTTTTTGCTCGGCAACCAGAACGTTGTAATCGGATTTACCATAAATGCTACGCAGCCAATTTAAATATATCGAACGGCAATTATCTCTATATGTCAACGTGGCATTCAATATAATAAATTCATCAAATAAAAAGCCTATCCGCTCTAAATCTGGTATTTCATATGACCGAATATTCATTTGCTTACTCAACTTTCGGTTTTCGAATGTTAAAATTCCTGTCGTTGGCCTTACTGTGAAGGCGGCCATTAAACAACTGCGAAGGGAAACGATGAATGTACGGCCGGCACGGAGGCCAGCCCTGCTTTGGGACATGACACTCGCAGCAGTCGTTTGCCGGCTGAGGGCGGGCTTGGGAGCCCCGCCCTACGAAAACCATCTGCATTGCTTAAATGGCTATAAAAACGTAGGGCCGGCCTCCGTGCCGGCCGGTTATAAGCATTGTCCGGGCATAAGCCCCGATTATACATTTGGCTATCCGCGCCGGGTCCTATGATAGCAATATATGAAACCCAAAAGTTGTATTACTTACCTGATGCCGCTAGTATCACGTTCTGCGTGAACTTGCGGGAAAACCACTTCCAGCCACCTTTTTATTCCAGAAAACACTAATTGGCACCAAGTTTCATCATTAGTTTTCGAAACTTGATCAACGGAATGGCGAGTTTTGGTGCCGTGTAACAGACCGGCTTTTTTTTAATGCAATATTCCATATGTTCAACCGCTTTTTCAACGCTCATCATTAGGGGTTTAATATCGCCTTTCGCCATTTTGGTATCAACGAAGCCGAATCGTACATTGGTTACAAAAATGCCCTTAGAATTCAAAGCCAAGGACAGGCCTCTAAGGTAGTTGGAAAAGCCAGCCTTTGAAGCATGGTAAGACGGGGCCTCAGCCGAAATCAATTCGTCAGCTAAACTCGAAACACCGATAAAGTGCCCCCTACCTTTTTTAACCATCTCAGGAATGACTTTTGAGGCTGTTTTTACCATTCCGGTTAAATTAACATCAATGACCTCCGGTTCATGGCTCATGTCCAAAGGGTTGAGCAATTCACCGATCCCGGCGAAATAAATACATAAATCGAAAGGACCTTCAGACAGCAAGTTATTGAGGGACGCTGTATAGTTGGAATGACGGATATCTGCAACACGATGATGATAAGCTTTGTTTGTGATCGGTGATTCACTTTTGGAAATACCGATAATATCCCAGTTGCCAGCCAGCAGTCTTTTGGTCGTTGCCAAACCTATCCCATCGGAATTACCGACCATTAAGGCCTTAAATGCCACTGATAATACTCCTTAATGATTCAAGTTGGCACTCTTTATGATTGTTATGTACCTGAATATTTTTTATCATTATTGATATAACGGCGACCTTCTTTAAAAACCATTACCGGAGATGTCATTGACATGATATTTTCAAAAGGATTTTCGCTGATTAGAACCATGTCCGCTAATTTTCCTTTAGAGATACTGCCTAATTTATCGTTTGTTTTCAGTATCTCCATATTACCCAAAGTGACCATACGTACAATTTCTTTTGATGAGTAACCATACCGTAGAAAAGACTCAAATTCGATTTCAAACGCACCGGCAAAGCAGGTTCCGGTACCACCATCCGTACCAACGCCTACTTTTGTTCCAGCTCTTCTAAAATTATGAAAGCTTGTCGGAGCGCAAACTCCAAAACCATGACAGCGCTCAGGATAAACCTTACCAACAGACGGCATTTTCCGATCTTCAATTTTAGCCTTAATGAAATCGAAAAAACCAAAATAAGAGTGCCTCAACTGTGGAATCGTAGCCATCTCCATATTGGGTTTAACATATTTAATTAGCATATCTCTGAAATATTTATATTCCTGATGTTCGGGAAAACCTTTTGAACCACAATCCATAGCCAGATAGCTGCCAACGCCTAAAGTAGGGATAATGGAAATATTGTTATGAACCATCATTTCTGCATCTTCAACAGAATAGGATTCATCCACAGTCATGTGAGCAATGGAATTAACTTTGCCGCGAATCGCTCTTCTAGCTCCGCTAATGAACATGGCATGACTTTCAACAACCTTTCCATGTTCATCTGCTAAATTCCGGATATATTCAACCTGTTCATCAGTAAACATATTGTAAAAAGTATTTTCTTCACCTCCATATAAAGGTTTTTCTTCTAAATATATTTTAATTGAGTGGGCGCCCCATGCTATTACTTCTTTAATATGGCGTTTGATATCTTCATTGTTTTTCGGAAAGTCGATTATTTTCCCGCCAAAAATCATTTCTGCCATTTTGTTGACAAAAGGATTCACATCCCACATTCCCCCAGGAGGAGTCAAGACTGTATAGCTCGGAAAGATTCTGGGACCGAGAAGTCTGTTATTTTCTATTTCCTCTTTA
>JASFER010000042.1:0-30235 GCA_050124755.1 Desulfobacteraceae bacterium | reverse complement strand
CCAGCTCGGGGGTGGAAGTACCAAAGGCCACCACGGTCAAACCAATGACAATGGGCGTAATGCCCAGGCTGCGGGCCAGGCTTGAAGAACCTTTCACCAGCCAGTCGGCACCATAGTAAAGCAGCGCAAACCCAATCAGACCCAGAATAACCTGAAGCGCCATCAGCACTTCTCCTTAAGATGTAGAAGCCGTCTCAAAAAAGTCTTTTGGCCCAATCTGGGTGTTGGATCCGAGTTTCAAATCCTCGACATACTGCAGTATGCCTGCGGTTTGAAACTCGGATCCGCCTTCATCTTGAACCAAAATCCGTTTTTTGAGATGGCTTCTAAACAAGTTATAGATAGGCAGAATACCTTCCCTTAAAACTTAATAAAACCTAAAACTTTCTGATTCCATCTCTGCATCGTAAGACCCGATGGGGCCTTATTTTTACACAGAAACTATAGTATCTCTTTATAAAACATCTCCACATCCGGTGATTCGGCCTGACGGTGCGCATATCGTTCAAATGTGCACGGCACAAAGCCCATGCGTTCATACAACCTTTTCAAGTTGGGATTATTGGTCAATGAGATAAAGCGGGTGTATCCCTGCTGCCGAACGTTTTCCATAAAAGCCTTCACCGTAAATACCCCCACCCGCTGGTTTCGAAATTTGGTAGAAATGGCCAGAGCAGCAATCTCGACGGTCCGGGCGTCAATGATCTTCTTTTCCACGCAACCCACTACGATTTCGTCGATCAAGGAAACATAGAAGTTCTTCCAGTGCTCACGGAGGTAGGCTTCGGTGCGCGGTTTGAGATACCCTTGATGTTGGTAGATCTTCAAAATTCCCTTGATGAGTTGAAGCTCTTCCTCGGCGGCCATGGGTTTGAATTGCTCCACAAAGTTGTTGGCGATCAGGCTGCCGTGTCCTTCAATGGTAAAAAGTTCGTGCTTGATGGCGTTTTTCCCGGCTGCCAGGATATGCACGCGATCGTATTGCCCCTGATCTATCTTGATGCAGATGCGCTCCAGCACACTCATAAAATTGACGTTGGCAATGGGCTCGCCCCAATCCGAAAAGCTCTGCCGGACCCCTGGCGTGGTCAGGGCGTTGATCACCCGGCCATCGCGATCCAGCAACGCCTTGCGCTCCAGAAAGATCAACTTGTGCACCCGCTCCTCATGATCCAATACATAATTGTAAAAATCGACCTCCGGCAGCAGCCGCACGATGCGTGTTTCAGGAAGGCGCTTGTCCAGTTCCCGAAAGTACTTCTGATTGGCAAAACGATTGGAAACGTTGTGATATAGAACGGTGCGAACCCCGTACCGATTGAGAAACTTGATATCCGCGACCACCGCGCTGAAATGGTCGCGCAGAATGCCTTCACGGCAGGCGACGCATACCGTCTTGCCCGACAGGGCGCGGGTGTATTCTTCAATGTAAAGCCGGGGCATGGCATCCTTTGCAACAATGGCAAAAACGAATTACCCCCAATGTTGCAAAAGCCAGAGGGCTTCAGAGTCAAGGCGCCAAGGGCGCAGCCGTAGTAAACCTACTGCAAGCCTTTGGCAACGCCGGATCTGGAGCCCTCTGGCTTTCCGCGTTGTTTTTGGGTAAAAAAGATGGCATAAAATCGGTCCGATCCTCAAGTTCACCATTGGTTTATTCCTCGCAAAATGCTCTAACGCAGTGTGATTTCAATACGCTCAACCTTTTTCTAACCTTTTGCCATCTTTTTTATGCAACATTGGGGTTGCCTATGATTTATTGTGAACAGCGGCCGAGTTCGAAGCATGTCACTGCTTAAGGCATTGCTGTTGGAACCGGGTGCGCGGCACCCGATTGAAACGGCTAATTCGGGATGATAACAAAGCGGCAATGAAACCGCAAGGTTAGGGATGGGTATTCCACCAATTCTCGGTGAAACCAATCAGGGCGGGTATAAACCCCATAAGCGCCCAAATAAGGATATTTAGCGGCTTTTTTAGGTTTCGCGAATACCGCCTTCTGAACCGGTCGGGACAGAGCCCGACCCTACCCGGGAACCCTCAAAACGCCAGGGTCCGGTGTGATCAGCGTAGGGCCGGCCTCTGCGCCGGCCGGGTATAATATCCCATATCCTGCATAGAGATTGGCTTACCATTATTCTTAATTAAGCGCTTATGTGGATAAACCCCGCCCTGCAAAAAATCTCTGGTGGGCATACGCCCTATATGGACTGCATCGCCTTTCTTACGTAGGGGCGGGGTTTATGCCCGCCCGCTGGACGCAAGCCTCGATAAAAAGCACAGAACAGCTGTCAGGGTGGCGCTTTTATATCGTATTGAGTTGGTCCAGCAGCTTAATCATCAGGTCGTGGGATTCCTCGAAAGGTGCTTCTGCGGATAAAATTTCTTCCGGCGGGGCGACAAAATCATCCGTTTTCAATTCATCGCCACAATTTTCAACCAATGCGGCCGCGCCGGACCGGGTGACTTCCAGATGAAACTGCAACCCCACCACCCGGTCCTTGTAGATGAATCCTTGATTTCGGCACGCGGCACTGCTGGCCAACAACCGGGCTCCTTCAGGAATATCAAAGGTATCCCCATGCCAATGAAAAGCCTCCCATTGGGATGGAAATACTTCGGCCACCGGATGATCCAGTGATCTGCTGTCCAGATAGACCGGAAACCAACCGATCTCTTGATATGCATTGGCCCTGACGCCGGCCCCCAACACCTGGGCAATCAATTGGGCCCCCAGGCAAATCCCCAGTACCACCTTGCCGCCATCGATGGCTTGAGCAATGGCTTGCTTCTCAGCGGCCAACCAGGGATACACGTCATGGTCATCCACCCCCATGGGGCCTCCCATAACAACCAGCCAATCGAAATTCTCCGGCAAAACGATGGTGGGATCCCGGTAGAAATGTGTTGATGAAAGGGCGAAGTCGCGGCTGTTCGCCCATGTTTCGATAACACCCAGGGTTTCAAATTGAACGTTCTGAAAATAGTGCAATTTTTTCATATTGGAGCGCCTCGGCAGATAGGCAATTTATATGGGTTGTTTTCAAACCGGGCGTATGTCCCGCCTGAGGCGGAATCACAGCCCAAGACGATTAAAACACTGATGTGTTTTTGGCTCGCTATACCGGCCGGGCCATCCTGAATGACAGAGCAAAAACACTGCCAAATCCAACACGGCGGTCAAATTCCAAAAAATGCCTATAATCAAGACAGTTATTTATGTACCCGGTGCAATGTGGCGTCATGGACAATTTGCAAAACGAACAATATTGTCGATTCAACGCCTTTTTTCTTACAAAAATGAACTATTTCCTAAAATAGGTCATGGACGGATCCGGCCGTCCGATGTAGCACGTCTGGTTAAAATGGTATTTGCGGATAATGGCCAGCGACTGCTCCGCTTCCCGGCGATTGGGAAACATGCGCATGCGCGAGCGCCCATCGGTCATCAACCACTGGGAGCCTTCTCTTTTCAAGCGCAGGCGGCCGGGATCAAAACCGATGCAGTCTTCACCTTGAAACGATCCCGATGGTGCACGGCCGTCAACGGGCCAATATTCCATGGAGGGATCGGGGCGCCCCACAAAGCAGTGTTGGTCCATACCGTAGTGCCGGATGGTTTTCAAGGCGAGACGGGCCTCCCGGCGGTTGGGGAACATTTTCATGCGGCTGCGTCCGTCGGTCATGAGATAACGGCCGGATTCGGCTTTTAGCTCCAACCGGCGGGGATCGAATCCCAGGCAGTCTTCATGCAATGATACGGGTTCGCCAGGGGCATGGACCACGGGGCCTTCGCCCCTATCGACTCTGCCTACCGGTTTGAGGGGTTTGACTTTCCGTTTTTTAACGGCCTCAAAATCGATTTCCACCCAGCCCGGAACCAATCCTTGGCGATAGGCCACACGGGGATAAATCAATCGACCGTGCAATTTCCGATTCCGTATCGATCCCCACAGCACCTTGGTCTCATGGGCACTGCCCTGATACCACCATACCGCCGCAAAACGGCCGTTGCCCGCTTTGCCTTTGAAAATGGTCGCCGGGGATGCCCCGCCAAAGGCGCCGAACTCCATGGTGACACGTTCACCGCGCTGTTCCACCTTCAAGGTGGTCTGATCGGTGATGTGCTGTCGGCTCGGTGAGCGGTCCAAAAAGACATTGGTCCCCTTGACCTTGACGCTGTACTCACCGGAAATATTCTGACTCCAGGCGGTGGCCGCAAAAACCGTCGTTAACAACATCACCCATAGGACTTTTTTGACCATGTCTTCCTCCTTTGTTGGTGGCATTCAACATAAATGCAATCAGTTATTGGGCTCAGGTCACCCGATCAGCCATAACGATAGCGCTGGAAGATAGGTGACCAGAATCAAGCAAACCAGGAGCAATAGGAGATAGGGTATGGAAGCCCGGTAGAGAACGGTGACCGGCTGTTGAAACTTCAAACTGGAGATGAAAAGATTCATGCCCACCGGCGGTGTGGAGTAGCCGATCTCCAGGTTCACTAAAAATATCACGGCCAGGTGATACAAATCAATGCCGTAGCGCTGGGCCACCGGTACGATGATCGGCACTACAATCACAATGGCCGAGAAGATATCCATGACGCAGCCCACACCAATGAGAAAGAGGTTGAGGCCGGCCAGGAAAAGGTATTTGTTTTCCGTCAGGGCGGTCAGCAGGCCCAGGATACGGTCTGGAATCCTGGCATCCACGAGATAGCTGGTAAATCCCAGCGCCATACCGAGGATAACGATGATGGCGCCCGCCAGCATGGCGCTCTCCACCATTATTTCCGGCAGTTGATGCCGCCAGTGAATCTCCTTCAGGATCAAGCACTCCACCACCAGAACATATACCAGCACCACGGCGGAGACTTCGGCAATGGTCACGAACCCGCCGTACACGCCCACCAGGATAAGGGCGACCATCAGCCAATCCCAAATCCCGGCCGCAAAGCTGTCGATGACCTTGCGCCATGAAAAGTGCTCAGCAGACGAATTCCGCCCGGGCAATTTCATCCCGCAAAAAAAAGCATAACCGGACAGGACCAATAAGAGCAGCAAGCCGGGTATCAGCGAGGATTTGAATATCCGCGCGATATCGATTTGCGCGACCACACCGTATAGAATAATCGGCAGACTGGGCGGGAAAAGCAGCCCCAGGCTGCCGCCGGTGGTGAGCAATCCCAATGAGAAATTCCGCCTGTATTGCTGCTGCTGCAAAATGGGATAAAGCACGGCCCCCATGGCCACGATGGTAACGCCGCTGGCCCCGGTAAGGGCCGTAAAGAATGCGCAAGCCATCAATGCCGCCATGGCACTGCCCCCGGGAAGCCAGCCGGCCACGGCATCTAGAAAGTTCATCATGCGGGCAGGCGCTTTGGACGCGGTGAGCAGGCACCCCACCATGGTGAACAGCGGCAGGGCCACCAGAACCGGCATGGTGGCCAGCCGATTCATTTCAATGAGCACCATTTGGAGGACGGTGGGATCCAGATCACTGCTCAACAAGCACACCAGGGAGAGCCCGGCGATGGAGACGAACAACGGTGTCTCCAATAAAGTCAAAAGCAGAATCAAGCCGATGGCGACAATCAACAGAGTCACGTCCGCCCCCCTTTTACACCGGTCCATGATCGCAGCAGACGAAGGGCAAAGCGAAAACAGGCCGTGGTGAAAAAGAGCGGAAAACAAACAGCCGGCCACCCCTTGGGACCGAAAAGCACGATCTCATTGTACACGAAGGTCACGGCGGCATAGGCCAGCACGCCGCATACGCCCATGGCAAAGAGACTGGTGGCCACAAGGGCCAGCAGCTGCCCATTGGGCGAAAAAAAGCGCAGCAGCAGTTCGATTTTGATATGACGATCATGTTTCAGGGCTAAAGTTGCGCCCACCAGAGCCAGCCACAGCACCAACGACGGGGAGAGTTCCAGGAGGCGATGGGACGCCATGTGAAACACATCCCGGGCAAACACATTGATGCAGATCAGGCTGATCAGCAGGACAAAAAGGCCCACGGCCAGGCCCCGTTCCAGTTTCTCCAATCCATGATCAATCTTCTCAATCAAATTCAGCATTTTGTTGGGCCTGTCACTTGTTCAGAGCGGAACCGCGCAGGGCGCCCAGTATGGCCTGGATGCGATCAAACAAAGACTGGGGGTAGAGATCGGGGATGCTTTGGGCATAGGTTTTTCGGGCGTCCGCCTTAAACGATGTCATTTGATCGGCTGTGGGAGATATGAAGGTGAGTCCCTGGGCCTGCATCACCATCAACGCCTTTCGATTGTCCTCACGCGTCAACCGTACCAGTTTCCGGCAAAAACGGCGCGCCGTCTCCTTGAGGACCGCCTGGTGATCGGCGGACAATCCTGTAAAAGCCCGCTTGGTCATCAGCAAGGCGGCCGTGGAATTGGCCAGGGGGTAATCCAGTACGTATTGGGTGCGCGTGTGCCACTGAAAGGCGACGGCGGCCAGCGGCGGAGAGTAGAACGAATCGATCATGCGGGTCTCCAAACCGGTATTGACTTCCGCAATATGCAATGGTGTGGTACGAACGCCGAAATTGTGCAAGAAGGTCTCCGCCACGCGGTCTCCCTTCCAGACCCACATTTTAACCGATTTAAAGGCGCTTTGCCGGGAGAGATTCTTCTGTGAGAAGAAGTAGACCCAGCCGCCTTCAACGAAACCCAGAAGCACAAATCCCTTTTTCATGAACGCTTCGGCAAAATAGTCAAACATCTGCTCCCGAACGGCGTCGATCTCCTTGTCGTTCTGAAACAGCAAGGGGGCTTCCAAGATGCGCACCCCGGGAAGAATGATGCCCAGGCCAACCCCGGAAAAGCCGGCCGCATGGATGCGATTCACCCGCATCTTGCGCAGCACATCGGCCTCGTCCCCGCTGACGCCGCCGGCATAAATGGTAAAGCCCACTTCTCCCGACGTTTTTTCCTCGACCTGGGCGGCCATCTCCCTGAGCACTTTGACCCAGGTGCTGCCCTCAGGTGTGACCACGGCCACTTTGATTTTATTTGGGGCGGCCCAGGCCGGAAGTAAAAGGCAATTGAACACCAGCAATAGGGCACCGAGCCATACCATCCGGTTGTCATACAGATGCATGATTTTCTCTTCCTTCATCTTTCATACCGCCATTGATCCTGTTTCAAAAGCGCTTCTAGTCAAAAAACCGATCCACCGACTCCAAATAGATTTCGGCTCGTACGGCTGCCACGCGATCCAGCAATGAAAAGCTTCGGCCGCCTTCGGTTGTTTGCGCCACTGCGGACAAATGACTTACAAATGCCGCTTTGTCCTGCTGCTGCACCAGCACATGGCGGGCCCAATAAGTTTCACGAAGGCCTTCGCTCGGTGCATGCATGGCAATATGACGCTGATAATGCCTGCGGGCCAGGTCGGAATTTCCACCCATCATGGCCGGCCGCGATGCATAAAAGACCAGCAAGACAAGGTGTGCATTGCCGTTGTCGTAAGTCTCATCCATTTCGATAATGCGGCGCATGGCCTTTTCCACCAGGTGGGCCTTGGCCATGGCCTCCACCGAGTCCAGGCGGTGCTGCACGAACCCGCCCAGATTGAAAGCGTACCAGAACAGTGCCGGCACATCATCGGAATCAAGCGATTGGATAAAATCGGCCGCCGAGGACAAGCGGTTCAATTGAACACGCGCCTCGGGATATCGGTTTTCCAGGCTGCGCAAGGCATATTCCGCCCCGTGTTGGAAGGAACGCGCGATGGCATCTTCGAGTTGGTCGTCCGGTATGCCGGTAGCCACCACCGATGGCCTCTCCAGCCGCCGGGCCTCCCCCTCGCTTTCCAGGATGGCGAATGCGTACCCGCCGTAAAGGCGGGCCAGCAGCACCAATAAGTCCCTGTTATTGGGATCGCTGGCCAAAAGGGTCTCCAACAGCTTGATGTGTGCCGGCATGGATTTGGCGAGCAGATGAAGATCATCTTCCTGTTCAATGGCCGGTAACCCCCGCTCCACCATGGCGACAAACTCATCAACCATGAGTCTGCGGGGCGAACACGAGACGCCCCCCAAAGCCGCAACCAGCGCCCAAATCATGACAAGATAACCAATGGTGTGTTTGTCTTTCATATCGGTGGTGATTTCGGATCCTTCATCATCATGTTCGGCTTACGCACCATCGGACAGAAAAGCGACGAAAAACAGCCCGAGGAAGAGACCGCAACTGCTGATGCACCATCATCTTTACTGTCGGACGGTGCCCCTAACAGATACCTTAGAACATGGTTCAGAACAAGTTTTTTGGGGTGTTAATTATTAAAAACGGGTATATCTTAATTCCTCGTAACCAAATTACCTCGGCCGGGGTCATCGTTTCGATGACATCACCGACCGAACATGAAAGCACTGACGATGCAACAATCCTCTACGATAGCGGGGCGGCCTTCTGCCCGCGGTTTATACGATCCACGCTTTGAACACGATGCCTGCGGCGTGGGTATGGTGTGTCGGATCCAGAACACGCCGTCCCACCGGATTATTGAACAAGGACTTGAGATTCTAAAAAATCTTTCCCACCGTGGTGCATGCGGTTGCGACGCTCGTACCGGTGACGGCGCCGGCATCCTCATGCAATCGCCCCACCAATTTTTCAAGCAGGTATGTCAAACGGAAAAAATCAACCTGCCCCGTCAGGGCCGCTATGGCGGTGGATTGGTTTTTCTGCCCGTGGACAGGGAACAACAAAGCGCCTGTCAAAAACGGTTTGAAGCGATCGTGGGACAAGCGGGGCAAAAAATGCTGGGCTGGCGCAAGGTGCCGGTTTGCAGCGATGTCTTGGGGCATTTGTCACGGCATACCGAACTTTTTTGAGCCGCCGACCCGGGAGCCCTTCCCGGACAAACCGTCGGTAAGCCTGACGGGGGAAGAGCTGAAACGCTGGCAGCTTATTTTCGGCTACACCCTGGAGGATCTGAAGATCCTTCTGGCCCCCATGGCGGAAAAAGGCAAGGAACCGCTGGGTTCCATGGGCGACGACACCCCCCCGGCCATCCTGTCCAGGCGACCGCGGTTGCTCTACGACTACTTCCGGCAGCTCTTCGCCCAGGTAACCAATCCACCGCTTGACGCCATTCGCGAATCATTGGTAACGGCGCTCGACCTGTTTGTCGGCCCCGAAGAAAATCTCCTGGACGAAACGCCGGCCCATTGCCGTCGAATCAAACTGACCTCCCCCATCCTCACGGCCCGGCAACTGAGCGACCTGCGCGAAAACCGAGACGGCGGTTTTAAGAGTGCAAATCTGGAAATGTGCTTTTCCGCCCGGACCGGGGCCATGGGATTGGCCAGGGGCATGCGCGACCTTTGCCTTTCGGCTTCCCAAGCCGTGCGCGATGGAGCCGGTCTGCTCATCTTAACCGACCGCGGTATGGATGGAGACAAGGCCCCCATGCCGGCCCTGCTGGCCGTCTCCGGTGTTCATCACCATTTGATCCGCCAAGGCCTGCGGACACAGTGCGACCTGATCGTCGAGAGCGCCGAACCGCGGGAAGTCCACCATTTTTGCTGCCTGCTGGGATATGGGGCCGGCGGCATTCATCCCTATCTGGCATTGGCCTCCATCAAAGGATTGCTGGACAACGGCCGCATCGCCGGGGTGTACGCCGCACAGGCGGCCCGAAACTATATCCGCGCCATTGAAGCCGGCATCCTGAAAGTGATGTCCAAAATGGGCATCTCAACCCTGCAAAGTTACCGCGGCGCCCAGATCTTTGAATGCCTGGGGCTGTCCGGCGATGTAGTGCACGCGTACTTCACCGACACGGTCTCGCGTATCGGCGGTGCCGGATTGGATCAGATCGTCGGGGAGATCACCCTTCGGCATGAACAGGGGTTTGAAAAATGGGAACGCGCCCTAATGCGGGGTTTGGATTCCGGTGGACGCTATCAATGGCGCCGGGGAGGGGAAGTACACCAATACCAGCCCAAAATGCTGGCCCTTTTCCGGCAGGCCGTGTTCGAAGATGACCATCCGGCCTGGAGAGCATACACTGATCTGGTGAACGGCCAAAACAGCCGGGAAGGGCTGTTGAGAGGATTGATCGCCATCAAGTCCGCCAGGGCATCCATACCCTTGGCGGAGGTGGAATCCTGGACCCGGATCGTCCAACGCTTTAAAACCGGCGCCATGTCCTACGGCGCCATCAGCAAAGAGGACCATGAGGCCCTGGCCATTGCCATGAACCGCATCGGCGCGCGCAGCAACAGCGGGGAAGGCGGCGAAGACGCCGATCGCTTCACACCGGATGAAAACGGCGACTGGCGCAACAGCGCCATCAAGCAGGTGGCGTCGGGTAGATTCGGTGTCACCGGAGCGTACCTGGTCAATGCAAAGGAGCTTCAGATCAAGACGGCCCAGGGCGCCAAACCCGGAGAAGGCGGCCAGTTGCCGGGATTCAAGGTCTACCCCTGGATCGCCGAAACCCGTCACAGCACTCCCTATGTGGGTTTGATTTCTCCGCCGCCCCACCATGACATCTACTCCATCGAAGATCTCTCCCAATTGATCTACGACCTTAAATGCGCCAATCCCCGGGCCAGGGTATCGGTCAAGCTGGTTTCCGCTGCGGGAGTGGGAACCGTAGCGGCAGGCGTGGCCAAGGGTGGTGCCCACACCATTTTGATCAGCGGCGAATCCGGGGGCACCGGGGCCAATCCTTGATTGTATGGGCCATCTCGGAAGGTCGCGAGACCGCCCGGGCTGTGGACCTGTATCTGACGGGGTCATCCGACTTGCCAAGCAAAGGATGTTGTGATTTACCTGTCATTAGGTGAGAAATGCTTATTATCCTGGTGCATGAGTTCAAATAAGACCTGTTCTTTGATCCATCGATCCCGGCCGTCCCGACGGCATCCGCCTGCGGGGCTGCCGGGAGCTTTTCAAAGCATCTCAACCGGCCCAATGGATGCATCTCACAGGAGACCACATGACTGCCCAACTTTATCAATATCTGGCTGAATTCGGTTACCACCATCCATTACATCCCGTCTTGACCCATTTGCCGGTGGGCCTGACCCTGGCCGGATTCATCTTTATCCTCATCAGCAGCATCCTGAGGCGACCCGACTACGGCCAAACCGCCCACCACTGTATGGTGTTGGCATTGCTCATGACCATCCCCACCGTCATCATGGGTTATTTGGATTGGCGCCACTTTTTCGGCGGGGCGGCAATCTTCGCCATCAAGGCAAAAATCGCTTTGGCAGCGGTGATATTGGTTTTGCTGGCAACAGTGATATCCATGGGGCGTCGGCGCGGCGGGGTAGCAAAAACGCGGGTGGTCGTTCATCTGCTCGCCGTTTTGGCAGTGGCCGGACTCGGCTATTTCGGCGGAGAGCTGGTTTATGGCAAAAAAGCGACCGCTTCCGACACCGAGGCAAAAATTGAAACCCCGGCAGGCCCGCTGTCCATTGTTGCTGGAGAAGCGCTGTTTACCCAAAAATGCAGTTTTTGCCACTTCACCGACAGCACCGAAACCAAAGTAGGGCCTGGATTGAAAGGATTGTTACAAAGGGAAAAGATGACCAGCAGCGGTTGGCCGATGAACCAGGAGAGTGTCCGCCGGCAGCTGAAAACACCTTTTGCACAGATGCCGGCTTTTGGAAACCTTTCAGATGAAGAGATCGATGCTTTGATTGCATATCTGAATGCTCTCTAGTCAAAGCCTGTCATACTGTTCATCATAATGATCGGCCTTGACATCTCTTTACCTTACGAACACGATTCAACTCAAGATTTCCCCGCAAACAGCCGATAAGGGCATAAATCGCCCCTATACCAAAGCCCCACACCGACTCGGGGTTCGAGGGGAGGTTTTGAAACCGCTTCTAAGCATTCCCTATACTCAGGGGGAAAAGTGACCTCACCAGGCTGCAGGACCAAAGACCGGCAGACCCCGGAGGCGCTGACAGCGCCCGTCGATCACCACAGCGCACATCCGCAAACGCATCCAAAAGCGGAGGCCAAGAGTTTCATCGATCGGATTTGCAAAGATGATTTTACAACACCAGAGGACAAAAGCGATTATTGTTTTGCGTTGATCCTTCATTGGGTGACGGTTTTTTTGCTCATCGTCTTCACTCTTTTATCCTTAAAAGCTCCCGCTTTTATCAATGCGGTGGTATTGACCGTTGTCGGTATTTCCGTCCTGTTGAATTTTCTCTATCTGCGCATCAGCCGCAACGGCCGGCAGGCCATAACCCGTATCCTCTATTTGATGGCCGTGATGCTGCTCTACCTGCTTTGCACCGGCGGTGTCGACAACACCGGTCCCTTATGGCTCTATTTTTTCCCAACCCTGTGCTTTTTTGCCCAGGGACTGAAACGAGGGGCCATCACCTTGTCTGTTTTTTCAGCAGGTTACGTTAGTATCCTATTCTTTCCCCGACTGCCTTTTGTGACTGCCGAATATGCCCCCTTGTTCAAACAGCGTTTAATGGGCTCCATGACGGCGGTCATTGTCATGGCAGTGCTCTATGAATATGTGCGCGCCAATGTGCGCGAACAGCTGCGTCAAGCCAAGGAGGCCGCGGAAGCGGCCAACCAGGCCAAAAGCGATTTCTTGGCCAACATGAGCCATGAGATTCGCACACCGATGAACGGCATCATCGGCATGACCGGTCTTTTGCTCGACAGTGAACTCACCAATGACCAGCGTGACTGCGCCCAAACCGTTCAAGCCAGTGCGGATGGACTGCTCTCGGTGCTCAACGATATACTGGATTTCTCGAAAATTGAAGCCGGCAAGCTCGACTTTGAAAACATCGATTTTGACCTTCGCAACACCTTGGAAGAGATCACGGAATTGATCACTCCCAAGGTGGAGGAAAAGAAATTGGAATTCGCCTGTTTCGTGCATCCCAAAGTGCCCCACATGCTCAAAGGCGACCCAGGGCGTTTGCGCCAGGTGTTGTTGAACCTGGCCACCAATGCCGTCAAATTCACCCAAAGCGGAGAAGTTGCCATCGAGGCCGCCGTACAAGCGGAATCCGAGGAACAGGTCCGCGTTCGTTTCACTGTAAGGGATACGGGTATGGGAATACCGGCCCATCGCAGGGATCGCCTGTTCAAGTCCTTTTCACAGGTGGATAACTCCACCACCCGCGTCTACGGCGGTACGGGATTGGGTTTGGCCATCAGCAAACGGCTGGTGGAGATGATGGAGGGTGAAATCGGCTTGGAAAGCACCGCAGGTGAAGGCTCCGCTTTCTGGTTTACCGCGCTTTTGGGCAGATCGCGGCGCCCGTCGGAAAATCGCTCTCTCAAGCCGATGCCCATGGATATTCAGGGCACACGGATTCTGGCAGTGGATGATAACAAAACCAATCGAAAGATTTTCGACGCCTATCTGTCTGCCTGGCAATGCCGTGCGGCAACAGCGGAAAACGGCGTGACGGCATTGGAAATGATGATTCAGGCAGCTCAAAACAACACGCCTTACGACATGGCCATTGTGGATTACCTGATGCCCTTGATGGATGGCGAAGCGTTGGGCCGCGCCATTAGCGACCATCCCCAACTTAAAAACACACGCCTTATACTGGTCACCAGCCGGGGAATCCGCGGTGATGCCGCCCGGGCACGGGACGCCGGCTTCGATGCCTATCTGACCAAACCCATTAAACAGTCTCAACTGTTCAATGCCGTCGTATCGGTTTTCAGCAAAAATCCGCATTCCGAAAAAAAGGGCCCGAAGAATCCCATCATCACCCGCCACACCCTGGCCGAAACACACGACCAGCGGCCCCGTCTTTTGCTGGCCGAGGACAATGCCGTGAACCAAAAGGTGGCCCTGATTCATTTGCGCAAGCTGGGATACACAACCGATGTGGCCAACAACGGCCGGGAAGCCGTGCAAGCCGTTGAGCAGGGAGACTACGATCTGGTGCTCATGGACGTTCAGATGCCGGAAATGGACGGCTACGAAGCCACAAGGCGCATCCGCGACTGGGAGTTCAAGGTTCAAAGTTCAAAGTTCAAAGTTGACGAATCCAGACCCACTTCTGAACAAGCGGAAACTATGAACCATGAACCAAGAACCATGAACCATGAACCAAGAACCAGGATACCCATCATCGCCATAACCGCCAATGCCATGAAAGGCGACCGTGAAAAATGCCTCCATGCCGGTATGGATGACTACATTTCCAAGCCGGTCAATCCGAAGAAACTCAAAGAAACCATCGGCGCTTGGCTAGGCAACAAGTAAAGCACACTGGGGCCCGGAGGACCCGGCTTTGGATGAACCCCCTGGGTTGAACCGCAGAATATCGAACGAGGAGTGTTGAATGTCGAAGTGTGGAATCGCTGCGCTCTGCCATTATGATTTCAAATGACAGGATACCTTACTTCAACATTCTGCGGTTCCTTGTTCAATATTCGATATTTTTATCCCCTTCCTTTTCATTGGCGAAATCAAGCTTACCTTTTTCATATGTGCCATAAACATGCCTCCAGCGGATGTGGGTAGAGCACGGAAAGGAGCGTCCCATGGGAGAGATTATTCATCGATCGGAAATCAGAATCACGCGTGTCAAAGGCCCGACCCGCAAAGCGGTAATCAAAGGTTTCGAAGAACCCGTCTATTACGGCGTCCACGGCGGTATCAAAGGATTTTACAAGGTCGACCCCGAAAAAGAACACGCAGCGACGCTGGACCATGTCGTGGGCGCGGTGGGTGGCTGAATGATGGGCACATTCGCCGCGATGCTGGCGAAAAGTCGCATTCCCACTCCCGAAGAACGCTACCATGCAGATGTCAGCGGTGATATCGAAGCGGTCAACGGTGTACTGAAAATCGTGCGCATCGATGTCCAATACACCCTGAAAATCTCAGAGGTTAAGCGCAAGGAAGCCGAATCCGCGTTTGAGACCTACCTGCCCCACTGCCCGGCAGCCCAAAGTGTCATCGACGCCATCGACATATCCCATGGCGTGACCTATGAGGGGTTGGGGTGATTTGGCTGTTGAAACCCGGGTAACAAGCATTCTCCGTCTTATAGGCCGGTTAAAAGAACCCGCCATGGGATTCGGTTGTTCTTGACTATGATGAGGGGAGTCCTATTCTAAGTTCATAACGATGACCCCTCACACTAGGGTGAATTGTCGATCAAGCGCCGACGCTTTCGGTTTAATATATCAACCGGAGAATAACGTCTTAGATGGAGGCAAGGTACCATGGCGACGTATATCACTTTGGTAAATTATACCCCAAAAGGCATCGAGACGATCAAAGACAGTCCACGGCGGCTTGACGCGGCCAAGGAGGCGTTTCAGGCCTATGGCGGCGAACTCAAAGCATTCTACCTGGTGCTGGGTCGCTATGATATCGTCATCGTTTCAGAGGCCCCTGATGATCAGGCCGTCGCCAAAGCCGCTTTGGCTTTCGGTGCCCGCGGAACTGTGCAGACGGAAACGTTGCGTGCATTCAATGAAGATGAGTATCGGGATATTATCGGTGCAATGCCTTAGATCTTAAGATCGATCATCGCCTGCACAGCCTTCAAAGCGGGTATGCGAATCGGTTCCGGTACTTTGACTTCACCGGACATCTCCTCCAGGCTTTTGAGCACATCGTCTATACTGATCTTTTTCATGTTCTTGCAGATCATCTTTTGGGAAGCGGGATAGAATCGTTTACCCGGCGCAACCTTTTGCATGGGGTGCAAGATGCCCATCTCCGTTCCGACGATGAACTCCTCCTCCCTGGCCTGGGCCACATGCCGCAGCATGCCCGAGGTACTGGCCACCACATCCGCCATTTGAACAACTTCGGGACGGCATTCAGGATGGGCGAGAAAAACCGCTCCCGGGTGAGCGGCGCGCGCCGCCTCCACATCTTCAACTTTCAACCATTCATGGGTGGGGCAGTAGCCGTCCCAAATGTGAATCTTCTTTCCGGTCTTTGAAGCCGCATACATGGCCAAATTCCGGTCCGGCGTCAGCAGCATCTCCTCTTCCGGCAAGCTGTTGACCACCTGCACCACGTTGGCCGAGGTGCAGCACACCGTTGAAAGGGCTTTCACATCAGCTGTGGAATTGACGTAAGTAACCACCGGCATCGGCGGCAGGCTGTCGATTTTGGCACGCAGCGCATCGGCGGTGATCATGTCGGCCATCAGGCAGCCGGCATCCAGGCGGGGCAGCAGTACTTTTTTATCCGGTGATAGAATGGAGGCGGTTTCAGCCATGAAATGAACACCGCAAAAAACGATGACTTCGGCATCGGTCCGGGCCGCCTTGCGGCTGAGTTCCAGGGAATCGCCGCAAAGGTCGGCCAGGTCCTGGATCTCCGGCGGCTGGTAGTTGTGGGCTAATATGATGGCGTTGCGTTGCTTGGCCAGTGCTTTGATCTTCGATTGCATCATCTATTCATCTCCAAGGTTAGAAGTACGACTAAGGCTGATCGATGTTCACCACATCAACCCCTTCAGGCATCACAAAAGTAAACAGCGCCTCTTTGGGGTTTATGCTGAATTGATATTTGCTGAGGACGATTTTGGTCTCATCGCCATAAGCATTGTAAGTGGTTACCTGATCCACTTGAAAAGTGGTTTTTCCAACCGACAGGATAATTTCGGCAATATCGGGCGTGGGATGCATGGGAACCAATTGCAGTCGAAAATATTTCGGATTTTCAGCAGCCAGCTGTTTGACGTGAAAACGCTTGCGGAGTTGTCGTATGTCCGATAAGAATCCGGCCCCTTTGCCGCCGCCGAAAAATTCCGGGGCCTTGCCCACCATCACCTGGTTGTCAGCCGGCCGGTAAATCCACATGGATACCCCGTCGGTTATGATGGTTTGGGGATCAGGCAATATGTATTCCCAACGCATTTTGCCGGGCCTTTTCACGATAAGACGGCCTTCGGCCGTATCGCTGATCTGCATGGCTTTGAGCATTGACTCCTGAAAAAAAACAGCGCTGAAGCCTTTGCCGGCATACCGCGTCTCAATGCCTTTTAATATTTTATCGAGATCGGCCGATTCGGAATCCGGCCATACGGGTTGCACGGTAACTCCCAAAAACAGCAGCAGGATATATATAATATGGCTGGTACGCCTCATCATCGTCAGATCTCCTTTGCGGTATGGAAGCCATAATCTAACGTTACATAAACAATATGACGGCTAAGCTCAATGAATAGTTTAGAAGATGTATTGCCTGACCGGCTGCTGGAAAAATTCGGTCCTGCCGAACAATGCCCGGCAGATGCGATCGATGCGCCGCATGCATTGGCGCCATTCATCAATGCCGGCATGGATGGATCTGGCCCCTTGCATCATCATAATCTCCATATTGGCGGAACGGCGTTTGCGCTCATAATCCTCAGCGCTGCACAAGGACTTGAAATAAAATATTTTCTTACTAACCAAAAAGGCATAGTGGTCTTGGCCTGCAGATAACTCCGAAAGGATGGAAATTAAAAAAGACAAGTCCGCGTGAAAGGTTTCCGATTGAGCGGGCATATGGGCGACAAATTGTTCCAAAAGCGCAATGTGGTCCTGATGCCAGGCCAACCCGGCGTTGCGCAGCTGGACCCTGACCGCCAGACCTGTCTCCTCCCGGCAGTGTTGATCAATGGCACGGATCAATGTCCGGGGAGGCCGCCGGCACACATTCAATCGCTGCACAAATGTCTGCAGTACAAAAGCAGGTAGGGAAACGGCACATTTGTGCCGCGTGCCGGGCAAGTCGACCTCCGCGATCAAGGGGGTGGCACACAGCATCTCGATAACCATGTCTTTGTCTTGCTCCCTAAAAACCTCACGCCCCCATTGGACTTCGAACGCTAACTGCATCTTGTGGTCAGGAAAAAAGAGCAACTCCAGTAAAGAATCGATCTCACCGGAATCGGCATCCGCCAGAACCAAGGGAAGATCCTGGGTCCCAAAAGTGGCATCCAGGTAATTAAGGACATCCCCTCCAACGGTGATACCTTGTTCCAGTTGTCTCCGTATCCATATGCTCAGGGCTTCATTTTTTTCCGGCGATTTCATAGGCGGGCAATGTTCGGTGATCGGTGATCGGTGATCGGTGATCGGTGATCGGTGATCGGTGATACTTGTAGCCCTTTTATGCGTTTTAGACCAGCAATAAATAACCAAACCATAAAAACAAGGCACTAGGCGTTGACGAAGGCTTCGATGGCTTTGATCTGATTTTTAAGTGTTTGAACGGCGGATTCCAGGCCGTCCGATTGATTGCTATTGGCATTTTCCTCTATGATTTTAGCCGTTTCACTGACCTCCTCCAAACCCAGATTCCCGGCCGCACCTTTGATGGTATGGGCGCTGCGCATCACCTGCTCGGAATCATTATTGGCCAAGGCTTCCTGGATGTTGTTCAAATCGGCAGTGCCGGTCTCGACAAACAATTCAATTAACTCCCGGTATTCATCGACTTCAAGACCTAGGTTATCGGCCAGTTCTTTAAAATTCATGACGCCTCCTTTTGAAAAACAAACTTTTTAATCATCTCAAAGACCGTCTCCCGTTTGATCGGTTTGGTAATATAATCATTCATACCCGCCTCGAGGCACATTTCCCGGTCACCCTTCATGGCATGGGCCGTCATGGCCACGATGGGTACCTCCTTAAATCCCAAGCGACGCAGCGTTTGGGTCGCGGCTTTACCGTCCATTTCCGGCATCTGCACATCCATGAAAATCAGATCATAGTCATCGGGTGATTTGGTGAACAAGGCCACAGCCTCTTTGCCATTGCCGGTCACATCAACCCTATAGCCGGCCTTGCCCAGCATCATGACCGCCAGCTTCTGGTTCACCGGATTGTCCTCGGCCAGCAAAATGCGGACAGAGTGTTTCAATGCCTCACGCACCGAATACTGGGTGTGTATTTTATGTTTTTTGCCCTCATCATCATGGTCGGCGCCCTCCTCCCCAAACAACCGGGCGATCATTTGGAGCAAGCGCCGGCGTCGCACCGGTTTGGCCAGAAATCCGTCAAAGCCCACGGTTTCACATTTTTGGGCATCGCGTTCCAGGGCTGAAGAGAGCGCTAATAGCAATGGCGGTGTTTGCAGTTCCCGGCATACCTTCTCAGCCACAGCATACCCATCCAACACAGGCATGTTGAGATCGACGAGGCAAAAATCAAAAGGTTTTTGATCGGATTGGGCCGTTTTCAGGGTCTCGACCACCAATCGGCCGCCATCCAGACATTCAACCTCCATCCGGGCTGCAGTCAAAAATTGTTGGAGGATTTTGCGGTTGGCTTTGTTATCATCCACTACCAACGCACGCTTGCCGCTTAACACGCCGGGAGCCACCCGTGTCGGTGGCTGGTTTTCCGTTTTTCCCTGCCAAGCGGTGAAATGAAAGGTGCTCCCCTTGCCCTCTTCGCTTTCGGCCCAAGCATCGCCATCCATCATATTGGCCAACTGCTTGCAAATGGATAGCCCCAGTCCAGTGCCGCCATATTTGCGTGATGTGGATCCGTCGGCCTGTTGAAAGGGTTCAAAAATGGCCGCCACCTTGTCTTTGGGGATACCGATTCCGGTGTCACTGATCTTGGCGTGCAATTTCACCCTGGTATCCGTCTCCTCCGCCAGTTCCAACGACAGGTAGATTTCACCTTGCTCCGTAAATTTTGGCGCATTACCCAACAAATTGGTGATGACCTGCCGAAAGCGCAGGGGATCGCCTTTAACCATCGTAGGAACATCATCGGCGATACTGCACAGCAGTTCGACCGGCTTATCTGCGATTTTCGGCCGTACCAGTTCGCAAACATCAAATGCCAGCAGTTCAGGATCATACTCAATCTGCTCAAATTCCAGGTCTCCGGATTCGATTTTTGAAAAATCGAGGATATCGTTGATCAAAGAGAGTAGCGCCTCCCCCGATCGTTTAATGGTACGGGTATAATCGGCCTGGGTGCTGTCCAGATCCGTTTCGATCAGCAAATCGGTGAAACCAATGACACCGTTCATAGGTGTCCGGATTTCATGGCTCATATTGGCCAAAAACTGACTTTTGGCCCTGCTGGCCATTTCAGCATCTTCTTTGGCGATCTTGAGCTCATATTCGGCTTCTTTACGATTGGTGATATCTTCAATGGTCCCGGTATAGCGCGCCCCGGCATCGGAAAACACCGGAGATGAGTGGACATGCACCCAGCGCTGATCGCCACGTTTGGTGACCACGCGGCAGTCCAGTGATAATTCCTCGATCTTCCCTATTGAGCGGTTCCACTTTTCGACCACCCAGCCTTTGTCTTCCTCAAAGACATAATCGTGCCATTCGGTGGTCAGGCTTTCCACCAGATTGATACCGAATATCTCCTGGTATCGTGTGTTGGTGTATAAACAGCTGCCCGATGCGTCGATTTCGAAAACGCCAAAATGGATGGTTTCACTAATGAGTCGAAAACGCTCTTCACTATCTTTTAGCGCCTTTTGGGCCTGCTCTGTTTTGGCTTTGTCTGTCTCAAGTTCCTGGATACGTTTGGCAAGATCAAGAATTGTGGACCGATTCGACATTTGATCCGCGACCTGGAAAAGGTTCGTATGTAAGGGCTGTGCAGCCTGACGCATGGGCATCTGTATCTGTCATTTCTGATTCAAGTTAGCCCATTTGCCGCCTGTCCAACTGCTGCAAATGGTCTTTACAAACTGACGGACAACCTCATTTTCAACACAAGCGGGCGTTCACATCCTCCGGCGGTGCACCGTAGGATGTTGTATTGAATAATATATCGGTCATCAAGAAGAGGACTTTAGGATTTGGAAACAAAGAAACCCGGTTACAACTTATTCAAAAACCAGGAAAAATGAACGACAGGATAATCAGATGATATGCGTAGCTCCCCATACAAATCGGCAGAATACATCAACTAAAAACCTAAAACCTAAAACTTAAAACTTAAAACCCTGGTGGCGCATTTATCACCCATCCAGCAATATTTGATGATCATATGAGCACCTCGACGCTATTAGCTACCGTCCAGGCCGCCACCAGCTAAATATACCTGGCCATCTTCATCATCAATTCGTGCTTGGGTACGGCACCCGGCAAGTGTTCTTTAAGAGCCCCTGCATCAAAGATAAGAAAGGCCGGCACACTTAAAATGTTGTATTTTGCAGCCAGTTGAGGATTGGCTTCGATATTGACTTTGGCCACTCGTATTTTTCCCTTTGTTTCCGATGCCAACTGCTCCACCTGGGGGCCTGTGCCGGAACACACACTGCACCATGTGGCCCAGCCGTAAAGCAACACCGGAAGAGGAGATTCGAGGACGGTTTGGGGAAAATTGACATCCGTCACCATGAGGGTACGGCCGGTCATGATATCCTGATGCGGCAGGGCAGTGCCGCACCGACCGCACTTGACCCCGGCATACAGTTTGGTCGCAGGCACGCGGTTTTTGGTCCGGCATTGGCTGCATCGCAGCGTCAATAGGGTGTCGGTCTCTTTTTTACAAGCTTGGGGTGAAAAGGGCTGATGACACCGGCCGCACTTGGCCGTCAGCTCCAATTTATCGCCGGGAATTCGGTTTTTGGTACTGCAGTAGGGGCAGATACAAATGGTGTTTTCGGGCATAATGTCTCCTGACCTCCCTGTTGTTCTGGCTTAGGCCATAATAACAATTCTTTTCGCCATGTAAACAGTGCGTTACAATTGATTACCCGTACCGTATCTGCTATAAAGACCGTATGAAACCGGACCTTTCAGGCGATTTGATCCATCGGCCCTATTTTTTTGACAGCGGCATCCGTTTTGCCTGCCAGCAATGCGGCGATTGCTGTGTGGGCGAGCCTGGCACCATTTATGTATCCCGGACCGAAATTAAAACCATTGCGGCATCCTTGCATCAGACAGAGGTTGAGTTCTCAGCCAAGTACCTTTATCCTTTCAAAGACAGCTACAGCATCAAAGAGGATCGCCAGGGACGCTGCCTTTTCTTTGACGATGGCTGCACCATTTACCCCATTCGCCCGTTGCAATGTCGAACCTACCCTTTTTGGTTCAGCAATTTGAGGTCCAAAAGCCGTTGGAAACGCGTTCAGCAGCAATGCCCCGGCATCGGCCGCGGCCGTCGGTATACACGATCGGAAATATTGGATATGATTATACAATCCATGCCGTTCTGATTTTCCCAATCCATTGTATAAAAAAAACTAAAGAAATTGGGGAAATGGTCGTTAAACATAGTGAACGCAGCTGATCTGGATGCGTGAATTATGATCATCTGACATACTTGCATATCGTTTTGGCCGGATACTTTGGAGGAAACTTTATGGCCTATAAAATTCTTACCGTTGATGACAGTAAAACCATTCGTATGATCGTTAAAAAAGCCTTTTCGCCGTTTAACTGTGAAATGTTTGAAGGCGAAAACGGGGTGGAAGGTTTGGCCATAGCCAATAAAGAAAAACCGGACCTGATCATCCTGGACATTACCATGCCGGTCATGACCGGGATCGAAATGCTAGAGAAACTGAAGGCGGAAAAGGAGCTTAAAGATATCCCTATCATCATGCTCACGGCCGAGTCGGGCAAAGAGAATGTGATGAAAATCGTCAAAATGGGGGTTCGTGACTATATGGTCAAACCATTTAAAGGTGACCAGCTGATCGAACGCGCCAAAGGAATCCTCAAACTGGCTCCCAAGCCGGCATAGATTAACCGATTTAATGAAAATCCCAGGCCGCCTGACCAAATCGGGCGGCTTTTTGTTGTGTAGTGCCCATCCAGAAATTGACTTTTCTATATAACCTGTAGCATAGTAGCCTCTTTTTGATGACACCTCTGTCGCCAAATGGATACTGAAATTGGACGCAACTAGACCGAAAAAAAGTGAACGCCTTTTATGGCCGGACCTCATCAGAGGCCGGCTGATCAAACGATACAAACGTTTTTTAGCGGATGTGCAGCTGGACAGCGGGGAAACCGTCACGGCCCACTGTCCCAACTCAGGTCGCATGACCGGATGCAATCAACCGGGCCGGCCCGTGTATCTCTCCGTTCATGACAATCCCAAACGCAAACTCAAATACACGTGGGAACTCATCGAGATGCCCACCTCCCTGGTGGGAGTCAACACCATGGTACCCAATCGCCTGGTGGCGGGTGCGATAAAAGACAAAGCGGTTCCTGAAATGGCTCTGTACAACGATGTTTTCACAGAAGTCACCGTCAACCGGCATTCACGCCTGGACATAAAACTCACCGGCCGCAACCTGCCGGATTGCTATATCGAAATTAAGAACTGCACCCTGGTCGAGAACGGATGCGCTAAATTTCCGGATGCACCCACTATAAGGGGTCAGAAGCACCTCAAAGAGCTGTCCCGCTTAAAAAAGAGTGGCTCACGGGCGGTGATTTTCTTTTTGATCCAGCGCAACGACGCCACGTACTTCCGCCCGGCGGATGATATCGATCCTGAGTACGGCCGCCAATTGCGCAGGGCCGTTGGAAAGGGCGTTGAAGTCATGGCCTATGATGTGAACATCAGCCTTAGGGGAATCGGATTGAGGCGGTCGTTGCCGTGCAAACTTTAATGGATCGCATATGACCGGCGGGGTTTGACATCGCCGCCGGTCTATTATACTTTGAGTCATAATTTACCAAGGAATTTGAAACGGTTACATCAATACCATGAGCAAACGAACCCTCGTTGATACCATTGCCAGTCGTGAAAACCTCATTCGCGTTTTGGACAATTTGAAAGAAGGCATTATTGCCCACGACAAGCAGCGGCGCATCTACTTTTTCAACGCCGAGGCCGAGCGGGTGACCGGATATGACCGCCATGAGGTATTGGGGTATGATTGTCATGACGTTTTTGGAGAGCCTTTTTGCGGACAGCGCTGCTCGTTCTGCGACGGCGGCCCCACCTGTGAGGACCGCCTGGAGTATCCGCTGACCATCACCACCAAAACCGGTGAACAGCGCCGTGTCGATTTCACTTCCACCATGGTGCGGGATGATGACGGCGAATGCGTCGGTATCGTGGCTTCCTTCCGTGACATGACCGAGCTGGTGGACCTTCAGCGCCGCAGCGGCGAAATCACCCAATTCGCCAACATCATCGGCGGTGACATCAAAATGCAAAACGTCTACCAGCAAATCACCGATGTGGCCCAGTATGATTTTCCCGTGCATCTATTCGGCGAAACCGGCACCGGCAAAGAACTGGTGGCCAACGCCATTCACAATGAAAGCCGTCGCGGCGGCGCCCCCTTTGTGCCCATCAACTGCGGCGCACTGCCCGAAGGGTTGATTGAAAGTGAACTTTTCGGTCATGTCAAAGGCGCCTTTTCAGGTGCCATCCGGGATAAAAAAGGACGATTTGAGCTCGCCGACGGCGGAACCGTATTCCTGGACGAAGTGGCCGAACTGTCCAAACCGCTGCAAGTTAAGCTGCTCCGCTTTTTGCAGGAAGGCACCTTTGAGAAAGTGGGCGGAGAAAGGACCACCGACGTCAATGTGCGGGTGATCAGCGCCACCAACAAAGACCTGAAAAAAGAGGTGCAGCGCAATAACTTTCGGGAAGATCTCTTCTACCGGCTAAATGTCATCCCCATCCATATCCCGCCGTTAAGGGAGCGAAAGAATGACATCCCGCTGCTGGCCAACCACTTCCTGGCCAAAGTGGCTGAACGCAATGAGCGTACCCCCCCTCAGCTGACCGAATCCGCCTTGTCGGCCATGATGGATTACACCTGGCCGGGTAATGTGCGTGAATTGCAAAACACGGTTCAATTTTCAATCGTGAAATGCAACGGCGAAATGATTACCGCCCAGGACCTTCCCCTGGAACTCAAACAATTTCACACTCCCGCAAGTCGACGGGGTCCCAATAAAAAACTGGAAACCCGCACCGTCCGGCAGGCCCTGCGGAAAACCGGCGGCAACAAGGCCAAAGCCGCCCGGTATTTGGGGGTTGGGCGGGCGACGTTGTATCGCTTCATCAACGAACATCCCGAAGCGTTGCAAGAGCTTGAGGACCCCGGATCCGGTGTTGCCAAGCGTTCGCAGTAGGGGGACTACGGCTTCACGCTTGGCGCCTTGACTCCGGGGCCCTCAAGCTCTTGCAACTTTCATTTCGATTAATGTTGCTTCATAATGAGGCAACAACCTTACCATGCAGCAAATTCTAATAATACTATTATATCTATATGTTAGGAAAAATACCGCTCATGTGTTGCTTCATATTGAATCACTCATATCTTTCATGCGAATTTGTAAATAAGCCTATCCTGCTTGTATTAAAGCAAAATATTGATTGGTACGCCTTTTGCTTCTTCTAATTTGAAACACAATAGGTTTGCAAGATTGACATTCTGGTAGGCGTTTAAATCAAACCAAGCGGATAGGGGGCGCAATGAGGAAAATAGTACCGATCATAATCATCATACTGTTGATTGGGGCATTGCCATATAATGGTATTGCGGATAATTTATCACAGAATATCTATGTAAATGGTGTTAAGTTGGACCGTAAAACCATTCAATCCCTGCAGGCATATTATGGCGTGCGACTGCAAAACGGACGTTTCTGGTATGATAAAGTGTCAGGGTTGTGGGGCTTCGAGGGAGGGCCCGCAATGGGCCAGATGATGCCGGCCTTGAATCTGGGTGGATCATTGAAGCGGCATGCTTCCGGAGGGACTACAGGCCTATTTATTAACGGCCGGGAACTTCATTCCTTGGAGGTTCTTTACTTGCGTTCCATATTCGGCCAGGTCTTCCCGGGACGCTACTGGCTCAATTCACGAGGTGTCGGCGGATTTGAGGGTGGACCACCCCTATTTAACTTGAATGCAAGTGCGTACGGCAGCACTGCAGGACGGGGCTATCTGCGACGAACGCCGGGGGGTTCCATCGGCGGCGACGGTAACTGTTTTTATTACAATCATCCCAACGGCAGCAGCGTTATGAATTGTGATTAAAAGCGGTTTCAAAAAATCTGCAATCGGGCCCAAGATCAAGACGGGCGGCAGATTTAAATCCCGACATGGCGGGAAATGCATCTACTATTTCGAGGATTTAAATCTGCCGCCCAACACCGCGTTGGGGTTCGAGGGAGGTTTTGAAACCACATCCAGTGCCCTTCAGGAATCCTTCCCCTCTGTGCATGTCATTTTTCATCGGGTGATTTTATCATATTTACCTCTAATCTTTGATTGTGCGGTATCGTTAATGCTCACTGCAAACCATATCTATTGCAAAAAATATAAAGCCCTAGTTAGAATGGCCGATAATCTAAAATGCACGTAAGGCGGATGCCTGATCACAACAGAAGGAGATGATTATGATTAAGCTGCAATTGATGTTTAAAGACAAAATTTTAAAAGAGTTGGTGACCGATAAAAAGGAAATTGCCATCGGCCGGGATACCGCCAACGACCTTTGCATTGACAATCTTGCCGCATCCTCACGACATGCCAGGGTCTTCAGAGGACCGGACGATAAATACGCCATTGAAGATTTGAACAGCACCAACGGAACGATGGTCAACGGTAAGGAGGCTATGACCCAGGTCCTCAACAACCATGACCAAATTAGAATAGGCAAGCACACCATTCAGATCATCTACAAGGAAGGTGACGCCTTTAAAGATCAAACACCAAACCGGGCCACCGAATCCACATACGTGCTTGACACCAAAGATCGTGAAAAACTGAACCGATAACAGCGGCTTATGCTGCTCATACGCAAAAATGCGCCTTCATCTCCATGGGCCTGGGCAATCCGGGTTGCTTTTAATAATATGGTGCTGGCGACTGATTTTCAGCGCTTGTATTTCCATCTTTAAGTTGCAACCGGCAGAGTTATAATTTGCCCTGCCACCCTATTTGAACACACTCTCCCGAAAAGGCAACATGCACCGTCACGTTATAAATATTTCCATATGCGTGGCCGTTGCCGCATGCTTGTTGCTTTCCATTGGATGCAGCAAAGTGAATACGGAGAATTACAATCGGCTAAAAATGGGCATGGATTATGGTGAAGTAGTTGAAATTCTCGGGGAAGCCAATGACTGCAAAAGCGTCATTGGGGTAAAGAATTGTATCTGGGGCAATGACAAAAAGTCTATAAAGGTCAGCTTTGCCGGATAAAAAGTTATCTTGTTTTCTGGAAAAGGGCTTTAAAATATCCTGGTTCTCCACAAAGCTTAAGCTGGAGAGTAACGTCAATTCAGAAGGTTGTTTGGGAAAAGTGTTGATTTTTAAGAGGTGGATCAGGTCTGATTTTAAATATAAATCGATAGAATACCTTTGCTTAACACTTAAAACTTAAAACTTTAAACCGGCAGTTCACAGCACCGCCCAATCAACAACACCTTCATTCATCAGATACGCACAAGCCTTACGCACTACTTTCATATCCGGTGTCCACAGCCAGGTTTCGTCCCGATGCAGCCTGGGTGGCAAGTTCGTCGCAACGTTCATTGCCCGCAATGCCGGCATGGCCTTTAACCCATCGAAACGCCACTTCATGCTTGTCGCACAGCTGAAGCAATTGCTCCCACAAATCGGCATTCAAGGCGGGTTCCTTGTTGGATTTGACCCAGCCGTTGGCCCGCCACTTTCTGGCCCACCCCTTGGTGATGCCGTTCACCACGTACCGGGAGTCGCTGTGCAGCACAATGGGGCCGGGATGTTTGATGGCGCTTAACCCGACGATACAGGCCAGCAACTCCATTCGATTGTTGGTGGTCCGCCGGAATCCTTTGGATAATTCCCGGGTATGCTTGCCATTGACGATCACCACACCGTATCCCCCCGGCCCTGGATTGTTCAGAGCGCCGCCGTCGGTGTATATCAGGATCCGCCCTTTCTTTGCAGATGCGATCTGCGTTCCAAGCGTCCTTTGTTTCGCAGGTGCGGAACGCTTGCTTTTTGCGGCCGAAGGCGGCTTTCGCTTTTTACCTTCATTGGCCTTTAGGAACGCCCTGGCCTCCTCCAGGGAGGCAAAACCTTTGTATACGGCACCTGAATAACCGCGCACCAGCGGTTCCGCACCACCTTCGCCAAACCAGCGCGTAAATACGCCCGTAGATCGACCGACAGCAACGGCATAATATTTTTTCTTCTGAGCCATTAGTTTATACCTTATAGATTCGTGTTGATCTCTTTGCACAAGACTTCCAAAAACCGCTCCCCGTACTGCTGAGCTTTATGCTCTCCGATACCGGTGATTTGCAGCAAAGCTTCAGTGGTGGTGGGTTTTGATTCAACCATCTCCGCCAGGGTACGGTCGTGGAAAACCACAAAAGGTGGAATGTTCAGCTCCCTGGAAATGGACAGGCGCAAGGCTCGCAGTTTTTCCCATAGCGGCATGTCTTCCGCTCTTAAAAGATCAGGCGTGCTCGTTCTCCTTTTCTTCCCCGGCTTTCTCCCGGTTTTTATGGGCCCGGGGTCTTTTCTGAACCGCAAGGTGCGCTCGCCCTTGAGCACCGGCCAGCTCTTGTCCGTTAGCCGGAACCCGGAGATTTCAGACAGGTTCACAGAGAGCAATCCGGCAGCCGTCAATTGCCGGAAAACCGATCGCCACTGGCCGCTGGAGAGCTCATGGCCCACACCGAATGTTTTAATCCGATGGTGGCCGAATCGCTCGATGCGTTCATTGCTTTTACCCATCAACACATCCGTCAAATAGGCTGCACCGAACCGCTGACCGGTACGGTAGACACAAGAAAGGGCCATCTGGGCGGCAATGGTGCCATCCCATGTCTCCACCTCCTGCAGGCAGGTATCGCAGTTGCCGCACCTGCTGCTGCCGTGCTCGCCAAAATAGTCCAACAACACCCGACGGCGGCACGCCACAGTTTCGGCATAGGCCAGCAGCGCTTCCAGCTTTTTCATCTGGATGTGTTTGAAGTTGTCATCGCCATCGGATAGTTCCAACATTTTGCGCATGGCCACCACATCGGCCAGGGAGTAAATCATCCAGGCATCCGCCGGCAGGCCGTCGCGGCCGGCACGCCCCGTTTCCTGGTAGTAAGCCTCGACGCTGGCCGGCAGATCAAGATGGGCCACAAAACGCACGTCCGGTTTATCGATGCCCATACCAAAAGCGATGGTGGCCACGATCACCAGTCCTTCTTCCTGTAAGAACCGACGCTGGTGAGCCGAACGCACAGACTGCTCCAGACCGGCATGATAGGGCAATGCTTCAACGCCCTGATCCCCGAGCCATTGGGCGATGGTATCGGCCCTTTTGCGGGTGCGCACATAGACAATGCCGGCGTCCGATGGGTGTTCATCGTTCAGAAAGCGCAACAGTTGGCGTTTGTCGTTATTCTTAAGTCCGACCCGGTAACGAATATTGGGCCGGTCGAAACTGGAGACAAAGGAAACTGCGTCTTCCAACTCCAGATTGGCGCTGATGGATTTCCGGGTTTGGGGATCGGCTGTGGCGGTCAGGGCAATCCGGGGAACCCCTTTAAACGCCCGGGTGACATGGGGTATGCCCAGGTATTCCGGCCTGAAGTCGTGTCCCCATTGAGAGACACAGTGAGCTTCGTCAATGGCAAACAGGGCCGGCTGAAGTCGGCTCAGAAGGTACCGGCACCGATCCGTGGCCAATCGTTCCGGTGCCACATACAGCAGATCGATCTCGCCGGCCAGGGCACGCTTTTCCACTTGCCGGGCCGCGTCGGCCGAAAGGCTGGAATTGAGAAAAGCCGCGCGCACGCCATTTTGGCAAAGGGCCTGAACCTGGTCCTGCATTAATGCAATCAATGGAGAAATCACCACCCCCACCCCGGATCGGATCATGGCGGGAATTTGATAGCAGATCGATTTACCGCTTCCGGTGGGCATGAGCACGAACGCATCCCGCCCGGCGATCACCGTTTCAATAATCTCCTTTTGCATGGGACGGAAAGAACCATAGCCGAAAAACTTCTTCAGGATGTCACTGGGGCTCATGGGGTCGGGATGGTCGGACGCCTGCCATGGCATGTCTGAAATCGAATCCGACAATACCTCGTCCGACGAGAATGGTCCGTCTCCGTCCGTTGCCTCTGCCGGTATCATTCCCGTTGCCATATGCACGGAAAATAAAGCCCGGCATCGGGTGCACCGGGTTTCAAGGCTGCCGTCCGACGCCAAAGGGCCTTGGGCATCGAACTGTGTTCTGCATTTCGGGCAAGTGACCTGCATGATCTTTAGTATCGTTTAGCTCGCAACGGAAGACAGCGTTTTGAATACGGATCT
>JASFER010000041.1:0-30935 GCA_050124755.1 Desulfobacteraceae bacterium | reverse complement strand
GACTTCACCGAACACATCCCCGGTTCGCTGAAGCACGGCTAGATCATTGCCGGCTTTGGCGATACGCACGCGACCGGAAATCAAATAGTAGATCCAACCATCGTAGTTGGCTTCATCCACAATTAACTCACCGGGTTCATACCGAACGATCTTGCTGATCCGCAGCAGCTCTTTGAGGTCTTTTTCATCAAAAGATTCAAGGGCCGGCAGGGTCTTGATCTTTTCAATGATGTCGACATTGTCTTTAAGTTTACCGGTGGCAGGCATGTTTGCGGCCTCCTTGCTGCAATGCGTCGCCCCAAGAAATGCACTTATTCTCATACCATTGCATATATCTTGAAGTCAACGATCGACCCAACCGGCAGTTTATTTGGAGCTGCAGCTACAGGTCGGTATTTTAGAAGCGGTATTTAGCTTCATTCATTGCAACAACAATATCGTACCGCACGATGCGGAACTTGAGTTATAAATGCAAATGACTCAAGCCAAACAATACCCGAATGTCCTGCGCACCGGCGGTATCGATGATCGCCCCTTCACGCACCGCAATTACCCTTGACAAAAGTGCTGTTCCTTAATAGGTATAGTCCTTTGACTCTTACAAAACGATACCGGCCAATATAGGCAGTTTATGCCACCTTAACTTATACAATTTGAAAGGAGACAAACTCATGTCACAACTTATCCCTCCCCATGGCGGTAAAGGCCTGACCATTTGTTTGCTGGAAGGCGCGGAACTGGAATCTGAAAAAACCAAAGCCGCCGAGCTCAAAAAAGTATCCATCTCCCCACGCGTAAAAGGCGATCTCATCATGATCGGAAACGGTGGGTTCAGCCCTCTGACCGGATTTATGACTAAAGCCGATTGGAAAGGCGTTTGCGAAAACTTCCTGCTGGCCGACGGCACCTTCTGGCCCGTACCGGTATGCCTCGACATCACCGCCGAAGAAGCTGCAGGCATCAACGTTGGTGACGAAGTGGCTTTGTATGATCCCGAGCGCGATGAAATCATGGGCACCATCAAAGTCGACGAAAAATGGGAAATCAGCGAAGACGAAAAAAAATGGGAATGCGAAAAAGTTTTCATGGGCGAAGGCACCCCCACTGCTGAAGAGTTCTGGAAAATTGCCGAAGATGATCACCCCGGTGTTCAGGTGGTGATGAACCAGGGGCCCGTCAACCTGGCCGGCAACGTCAAGGTGCTGAGTGAAGGTGAATATCCCACGGAATTCGCCGGCATCTACCACCGTCCGGCCGAAGCCCGCAAGATTTTCGAAGAACAGGGCTGGAGCGAAGTGGCCGCCCTGCAGCTGCGCAACCCCATGCACCGTTCCCACGAGTACCTGTGCAAAATCGCCGTGGAAGTGTGTGACGGCGTTTATATCCATTCTCTGGTGGGCAACCTCAAACCCGGCGATATTCCGGCCGATGTTCGCGTCAAATGCATCGACGCCCTGGTAAAAAACTACTTTGTGGAGAAAAACGTGGTACAGGGCGGCTATCCCCTGGATATGCGCTACGCCGGTCCTCGCGAAGGACTGCTGCATGCCACTTTCCGTCAAAACTACGGCTGCTCCAAGATGATCATCGGCCGCGACCACGCCGGTGTGGGTGATTTCTACGGCATGTTCGAAGCCCAAACCATCTTCGACAAGATCCCCACTCCCGAGGGCGGCAAAGGCCTGCTGTGCCAGCCGCTGAAGATTGACTGGACCTTCTACTGCTACAAATGCGACGGCATGGCCTCCCTGCGTACCTGCCCGCATCAAAAAGAAGACCGCGTACTGCTTTCCGGCACCATGCTGCGTAAAATGCTCAGCGAAGGCGCCGAGCTTCCGGATCACTTCGGCCGCGACGAAGTCGTTATTATCCTGCGCGAGTACTATGAAGGCCTGACCGAAAAGGTTGAGATCAAGACCCATAAGGCCGCCACAGGCGACTAATACCGTATTAGCAACCGGATAAATTCAAAAGGGGGACGTGCTGTGCACGTCCCCCTTTTTATTGCATTATCGAAACTTAGCTGCGGCCGGAATATTCCTGATAGGTCAAGGCCACGGTGCGATACACCAGATGGGCCAGCTTTGAAAACGGCGTGTAGGCAAACAGGGACCACACCAGGATCAAATGCAGCCAGTACACCACCGCCATGGAGCCGTAGAGCCCTCCCAGGCGAAGCAGTTCGGTGAGCAGGCCGGTCACGCCCAGGCCCACGACCAGGCCGAGCAGGTACCAGTCTTTGTAGTTGCTGATCTGATCCTGTTTATTCATACGGTTGGCGATCATGAGACCGGCACCGATGATCAATGCGATGCCGCCCAGGTTGCCCAGCCATTTGATGGGATTGATCTGGCCATAAGGCCCTTCGATGTGCAGAATCCATTCGGCGATAAAAAAGCAGCCGGTTACAATGGCCAGGCCGATAAAACCGAACAGCACCATCATATGCGGCGTCGCACGGTCGTTGTTATCCGTACACTCGCTGAATTTGCTGTGCTTGAAGATGGTTGGAACAACCTTGATCAAGGCTTGCACAAAACCGGCCGGGTCGATGGTGTCTTTGCTGGTTTTGCCTTCCAACAGGGCGTTGGCATGCATGTCGGCAATGAAACGCTTGAGGCCGAGGGCAAAAATGCCGATGGCCCCAAAAAACGTGGGCAACATGATGATGTCCACCAGCAGGTTGTTGATATAATCGTTTTGCCAGAGTTCCGCACCCTCGGGGGCAAAGCTCAGCCAGTTGAGGCCGACGATATTGGTGAGGGTGCCGATGACCAGAAACAGAACGGCCGGGATGGCCAGCAGTACGGGCAGCATGCCCGGGTTGTTCACCGCTTTTCCCAGAGCCTTGGGAACGGCATATGCGCTCACCGCATAGGCGCGCACGGCTGCGAGCACATCTCCGGGCTTGGCGCCGCGGGGGCACTTGCTGGAGCAATCGCCGCAGTTGTGGCACAGCCAGATATCGCCGTTTCCAACCAGGCGCTCTTTCAGCCCCCATGAGGTGGCCAGCATCTCTTTGCGGGGAAAGGGCTTGGTATCCGGGGAAATGGGGCAGGCCACGGAGCATGTGGCGCACTGGAAGCATTTCTTGACGTCCTGCCCGCCGAGCTTGGTGACTTCGTTGATAAATCCCACATCCGGTTCGACAAGATATGAATTGGACATTTTTTCCTCCTAAGGACCGGTGGCGGTGCTTGCCGCCACCGGATACGCATTTAGGTTGCCGCTGTTAAAAACCCTTGAAGGGGTTCGGTCCCAAGTCTTCAACCATTTCCACAAAATCGTTTACGATTTTGGGGATTTTGTCGTAGTCATCGATGGCAACCTGGAACTGCGCCACGCGCTCCTCTTCCAACGCCAGGCTGGTCAAAGCGTCACCGATCTTCTTCATGCGAATGTCGGCCAGTTCACTGCCCTTGACAAAGTGGCACTGGTAGTCGTCGCCGTGTTTGCAGCCCAGAAGGAAAACACCGTCCATACCCTGGGACAGCGCATCCTTGATCCAGATCACATTCACTGAGCCCAGGCAGCGCACCGGGATAAACCGGACGTCGGCCGAATAGGACATTCTGTTCAGACCCACGATATCCAGGGCCGGCAGGGCGTCGTTTTCGCAGACCAGGCCGAGAATCCGCAGGGGCGGTTCAGAGTAGTCGTCTTCGGAGGGAACGCCGATGGATTTGACCATGGAGCCGATGCTGTCGATGTTGTAGTCGGCAAAGCCGATGATGCGTTCTGGGCAGGCGCCCATGCAGGTACCGCAGCGCCGGCAGCGGCTGGGGTTGGGTTTGGGGGTGCCTTTTTCGTCATCATCCAGGGCGCCGAAGGGGCACTCTTCCGTACAACGCTTGCACTGGGTGCAGCGTTGGAAGAAAAAGTCCGGAAAGGTCATGTCGCCGGAGCGGGGATGTACGGCCACACCGCGGTTGGAGGACTCGATGCATTGGATGGCTTTCAGGGCCGCGCCGGCCGCATCTTCCATGGATTCTTCGGTGGTCATGGCACGGCGGATGGCGCCTGCGGCATAGATGCCGGTGCGCTGGGTCTCGTAGGGAAAGCAGATGAAGTTGGAGTCGCAGTATCCGTCGAACAACCCGATATCCCGGAAGGCGGGTCCCTGGCGATAGGCCATGTTAACCACCGGATCGGACTTGGTTGCCGGTTCCATGCCTGCGGCCAGGACCACCAGGTCGGCCTTGACCTGCAGCTTTTCTCCCAGCAAGGTGTCTGTGGCGTCCACGATAATGCCGTCGCCGTTTTTGGAGACGCCGACCACATTGCCTTTGGTCAAAAAGATACCGGGATCCTGCTGCAGGCTCTTGTAGAAATATTCACTGAGGCCCGGTGTGCGCATATGCTGGTAGAAGATATAGGCTTTGCCGTCGGCGTAGTCGTCCCGTACGTATTTGGCCTGTTTCAATGAAACCATGTTGGTGACGGCACCGGCGTAGGAGAAGTCCCTGTCATTCTCGTCTTTGTCCGGGCTTTGGATAAAGACCACGGACTTGGCCTCTTGGCCGTCGGAGGGACGGGTAATTTTGCCGGCCTTGGCGATGGTTTCGAATTCGGTGTTGGTCACCACGTCGGGATTTTCGCCATAGCCCAAGTGGGCGTAAGCCTCATCTTCCACGGAGGCCGGCTGCCAGCCCGCAGCCAGGACCACGGCGCCATAAAGTTCGCCGTCCGGATCCAGCTTCAGGATGTCGTTCCTGCCTTCGTTGTATTTCTGGTAGGCTTCAAATTGCTGCTCGGCATTGAGCTCTTTGCCGCTCTCGTCCACTTTCATCTCATCGGGCAGGGGATAGGGCACGTCAAAGGCAATCTTCTCACCGGGATTTTTAAAGGTAACGGTGAACTCGCCGGGTTGGCCGGCCAGACGGGCCACCACAGCTTCGGTTTTCACCGTGATATTGGGGTGGGCCTCCACGGCCTGCACCTTGGCTTCCACCACCGGCGGTATCAGGCTTTCGTAAGGCTCGGCCACCGGCAGCTGGCTGCGCCAGTTCAGGGCGGCGCCGCCCAGTTGAGCCTCTTTTTCGACGATGGTCACGGGGTAGCCGGCGCTGGCCGCATCCAGGGCCGCCGACATACCGGTCACGCCGCCGCCGATCACCAAAATCTTGTTGGTGAAATTGTCCAGCTTATAGGGCTCGGGCAGATCGACTTTCTCCACTCTGGCCATGCCCATCTTGAGGTAGTCTTCGGCCATCATCTGAACGCGGTCGAATTTATCCTCGTCCTCTTTTTCCGCTTCGGTCAGGGCCGGAAACTCCGAGCGCGGATGAGACCAGACCACGCCTTCGCGCAGGTTCACGCGGTCGACAATGCAGCCTTCAAAGCGGAAAATATCGAAATTGACCCGCCGGGAGCAGGCACACAACACCAGCGTATTGACGCCGCCTTCGATCTCTTCTTTCAGGAAGCCGACGCCCTCCGGGCTGCACAGAATCGGATGGGTTTTGGCCGTCAAGCCCTCTTCCTCGGCAACGTCTTTGATAGCCGCTACATCCAGGGCCTCTCCGATGCCGCAACCTTCACATATATAGACACCATATTTTTTGTCCATGGATGACCTCCTACTGCCTTGCCAGCGTTTGAATGGCTTTCAATGCCATTCCGGTAGCGTTCTGATTGGATGATACCACGTCTGCCGGTTTGTTGGCGCAGCCCGCGGCAAACATGCCGCCCTTTTCGAAGTCGTTGATGATGAAGCCGTCGGCATTGTATTTCAGATCCGCCGGAAGTTTGGCTTCGGCGGCCGTGGGCTGCATACCCGTGGCAAGGACGACCATATCCACCGTCTGTCTGACTTTTTCACCGGTGACGGCGTTTTCGGCGACCACCGTGATATTCCTGGTGGCCGGGTCTTCACTGACTTCGGCGACTTTGCCCTTGATAAAGAAGACATTCTCGTCTTCTTTAATGGTCTGGTAAAATTTCTCATAGCGCTGGCCGGGGGCCCGCAGATCGATATAGAAAATGTAGATCTTGGCCTCCGGGTAGCGTTCGCGCACATAAGTGGCCTGCTTCAGCGATGCCATGCAGCAGATATAAGAGCAGTAGGGCAGGTGATTTTCGTCACGGGAGCCGGCGCATTGAACGAAAGCGACGCTTTCGGGCGCTTTGTCGTCCGAAGGACGCAGGACCTGCCCTTGGGTCGGCCCATTGGGGGCGGCCAGGCGCTCCATCATCATGTTGGTGATGATGTTGTCGTATTGACCGAATCCCAGATTGTCGATCTTGGTGGCGTCGTAAGGCTCCCAGCCGGTGGCCCAGACGATGGCGCCCACATTCAGGTTCAGGGTTTTGGCTTGCATGTCCAGGTCGATGGCGTCGTACTTGCATGCCTCCTTGGCTTTCTGGGCCGCATCGGTGCCGATGATTTCCGGCGACAGAATAAAGCGGGCGGGAAAGGCCATTTCAAAGGGGATGTGAGCGCCTTTCTTCTTGCCCATACCAAAATTGAATTGATCGGTGACCTCCGCACCGCAGGCTTCGGCACAATCGCCGCAAGCGGTACATTTTTCGTTGACGTAGCGCGGTGAAACCTTAACGGCCACGTTGTAATTGCCGGGGCCGCCGTCAACTTTTTCCACTTGGGCCAACGTCAGTACTTGAATGCGAGGATTGTCCTTGATGCGGCGGAAGTTGATTTCCAGACCACAGGTCGGAGGACATAGCTTGGGAAAATACTGATTCAGCTGTGCCACCCGTCCACCCAGGTACGGATTCTTCTCCACCAGGTATACTTCATACCCTACTTCGGCAGCTTCCAGCGCAGTCGTCAAACCGCTGATTCCGCCGCCGATCACCATGATGCTTCCACTCGCAGGGGCGGTTGTTTCGTTTGTCATGCTATCCCTCCGTGCATCGAAGATAAAATTAATAAATTCAGCCGGTCATTCAATCACGGCCGGTTGGCAATACCCTTTTAACTGGTTGTTTTCAAACCGGTTGCGATGTCCCGCCTCAGGCGGGATCACAGCCGCAACGCGCCACACGCTGTGCGTGTGGTCCTTAACTCTGGAGCTTGAAACTCAACCCTGCTCTATGGCCAGCTCAGCAGAACCAGGATTGAGCTTCACACTCCAGCGGCAGGGCGATTCTCTAATAAAAACCTCCAGGCGCCCAAAGACGCCTGGAGGTGTGGTCTTACTGCAAATTACGCATACACAATGTTAGACTCCCGCTTACTAGGTCGGGATAATCTGGATGTAGGGAACTTTCTTCACATCCCACTCACCCTTGGCTGGATCGTACTTGGAGTTGACGAAGCAGAACCAGTTTTCGTCATCCTGACCCGGGTGGTCGGCTTGATAGTAGAAGCCGGGGTAGCGGGTCTCTTTGCGGAACTGGATGTGGCGCAGGTGAGATTCAACCGTCCAGATACGATGCTCGATTTCCCAGGCTCTCATCAGTTCGTGCAGATCGCCGGCGGCCAGTTTTTTGCAGTCTTCGCGCATGGTGGCCAGAAGATCCATCACAATTTCCAGAGACTTGCTGCTGGTCATATAGAAGGTCGCCGTGCCGGCGCCATATTCATGGGTGGCTTTCATCAGACGATACATCATGCCGTTGGGTTTGATGTAGCTGGGGTTGATATCGATGGCGGTGGTGTATTCTTTGTTATCCAGGAAGGTGCGGACCGGTTTGTAGACCAGGTCGACCAGCTCTTCTTTGCTCTGTTTGAGGGTCGGGGTAAAGTCGGCGAAGTCCTTGGCATAGCGCACCATTTGTTTGGCGGCGATGCGACCTTCGGCGTGAGAACCGGAGGAGAACTTGTGGCCGGAACCGCCCACGCCGTCACCGGCGGTGAACAGGCCTTCAACGGTGGTCATTTGTTTGTAGATCTTGCCGTTGCGGGCCTTGATTTTGTAGTCATCCGGCACCCAGTCATAGTCCGGTCCGGAAGTCCACAGACCGCAGCAGCCCGAGTGGGAACCGAGCAGGTAAGGTTCAGTGGGCATAACTTCGGAGTTTTTCTTCTCCGGCTCACAGTCCTGGGCGCACCACAGGTTGGCCTGGCCGCAGGTCATGTCGAGGAAGTCTTCCCAGGCTTCGGACTCGAGGTGCTTGAGCTCTTTCTTGTCCATGGTCTTGCCCAGTTCGGCCAGCGCGGTCACGGTGTCCATCATGATGGGGCCGCGGCCCTCTTTCATTTCGAACAGCATGAGGTGGTTCCTCAGACAGGTCGGGGTAATGGCAGCGGTGCCGTAAGGCGCATATCTTTCCAGCTCAGCCTTGGCGGCATCGCTGGCGGCAAAGTTTTCGCCCAGACCGTTGAGGGTTTTGGCTTTGAACAGCAGGAACCAGGCACCCACCGGGCCGTAACCGTCTTTAAAACGGGCCGGGGTGAAACGGTTTTCCATCATGGTGAGCTCGGCACCGACCTTCATGCACATGGTGTAGGTGGAACCGGCGTTCCATACCGGATACCAGGCGCGGCCTTTACCTTCACCAACGCTGCGGGGCTGATAGATGTTTACAGCGCCGCCGCAGGCAACCATCATGGTTTTACATTTGATGATGTAGACTTTGTTCTCACGCACGGAGAAACCGACAGCGCCGGCGATCTGGTTTTCTTCGTTGGCGTCCAGCAGCAGCTCGACGATGAAGCAGCGCTCGATGATGTTGTCTTCGCCCAAGGCTTTTTTAGCAGCTTCGGCAACGATGCGTTTGTAGGATTCACCGTTGATCATGATCTGCCATTTGCCGGTACGGACCGGTTGGGCGCCGCCCTTGAGGGTGCCCATTTTCTGGCCTTTTTTACCGTCGAGGTTTTTGCCGTCTTCTGTTTTTTTCCAAACCGGCAGACCCCACTCTTCGAACAGATGGACGGAGTCGTCCACGTGGCAGCCCAGGTCGAAGATCAGGTCTTCACGGACCAGCCCCATCAGGTCGTTGCGCACCATGCGGACGTAGTCTTCGGGAGCGTTTTCGCCGATGTAGGTGTTGATGGCGGAAAGGCCCTGAGCTACGGCACCGGAACGCTCCATGGCGGCCTTGTCGCACAGCAGAACGGTCTGGTCGTCGCCCAACCATTTTTTGACTTCGAATGCAGTGCCGCAAGCGGCCATACCGCCGCCCACGATCAGGACATCAACTTCACGCTCTTCGACTTCAGGGTCACGTACAGCTTTAAGTTCACCCAAAGGTTTATTCGGTATTGCCATATTATCCTCCTAAATATAAATTTCGAATTGTAAAAATTTCGATTCGTTCAAGGACCGCCCTGATTAGATCTTCGGTGTCGGAATGGTGTAGCCGTCGGCTTCCTCGGTAGACAGCAGACCGCTTTCCAGATCCTTGCCTTTCAGATCATCGTATGAATTGGCGGCACCTTCAGGAGTGGTACGGATGGGGAACTTGAAGCGTTTGATGAGACCATTGCGGAACTTACAGGTCCACATGACGTCTTCGGTACCCATCATGGGCATAATGGAGCTTCCCAGGGGTACGAAATCGGCATAGCCGCGAACTTCAATGGCTTGGGTGGGACAAATTTTTACACAGGAGAAACACTCCCAGCACTGATCCGGCTCTTGGTTGTAAGCCTTCATAGCGTCGGGGTCGAGGACCATCAGGTCGTTGGGGCAAATGTACATGCAAGCGGTTTTATCGCCACCCTTGCAGCCGTCACATTTTTCCTGAATTACAAAACTTGGCATTTAATATACCTCCTAAAAGTTCTGGTTTAATCTATTCAACCAATAGACTCTCGAATCACTGTGAAACTAAGTCTAACCTACACCTCCCTTCATAATAGAATAAAATGGTTGTCCGAAACCTTATCCTCATCGGACTGGAAATAAGCAGAACTATTGTTTGTACCTGATATGCCCAAGCCACACCGAAGTTGCTGTGGTGCGACCTTCGAAGCCAAAAAAACGTTTAATTTCAGCAACATAAATTTGGAATAAGATAGAATGCATACCATTCCACCGACCCCTTGTCAATAATTTTCGCCCCGCCCATGACCTAAATTCCAAAAACCTTTGCGCCCAAAATTCCGCCTTCAACATGTTGATGGCATAGTCGGTTTTTTCACTATATGTTGTGGCACGATATTTGACTGCACAAAGGCGTCAGAAAAAGGATAGCCCGTTGCGAGTCCGATTCCGCGTTTGATAGATCCGTGCCCCGGTTTTAGGTTTTAACCCCCAATTGTGCATTTTTGATGGCTTTTTACACACAATAGGACCAAGTTTCCTTCAAGCAGTTCCTGCACCAACAGCTGCAATCGTCGTTCCTGAAGCTTGCTGGAACCACCATTGTTTTGTTGGCATGCAAAGGGTAAAAAAAACGTGGCTATCTCAAGCATTGCATTGCGGGAAAACGCGTTGCGTACAGCATCCTCGAAAAATAACTTAGCGTCTTTAAAGGTTTTGAACTCAAACGGCCACTCGTCTTCAGCAACCGGCTCAGCTCTGTTCTTGATGATATACCGTTTGCCTGCATACACAAACTCGCCTAACATGTGATGATCTCCTTTATCGATTATCGATGGAACGGCTTTTTGCCGGCCATTTAAATGAAAGCTTCAGTTTGATGTGCATGCAATGCAGGATTGCTTTAAAGAGATATAAAGCAAAAACCTACTTGCAAATATTATGCCCAGCCCAACATGAACTAGAGGCATTGTTTGAAATTTACCAAATCAAAGTTTTTTAGGACAGTTAGAAAAGAACCGAACGACTCGGCGGTACGTCAGTATAGGCAGATAGCCCGCAACAAAATATTGCACTGCATAAAAACAATTGCGATTGCCTGACGAATCCGGGTCTTATGTTAAGGGACGCAGCCATTTATATAGTTGCCCCGAACAAGCCGCCCCAAAAGCTTGCACCGGCCTTCAATTTATCTTAAGGGTGGTGGTAACCAGCGGGCTCGGTTTCGCCCCGCGCACTAGATTTTAAGGAGCGCCGCTTTTCATGAAAGAACCTGAATTGACCCCCATCGGACTGGATGACGCCTTTAACTTTGCCTGCCATAAGGAAGTGCCATGCTTTAACCACTGCTGCAGAGATTTGAATCAGGCCCTGACGCCCTATGATGTGTTGCAGTTGAAAAACCATCTGAACCTCAGCTCCCAAGCATTTATAGATAAATACGCCGTAATATACTCCGGCCCCGCCACCGGGCTGCCGGTGGCCTCCTTGCGATTCACCGGCAGTAAGGAAAAGAACTGCCCCTTTGTCACCCCGGAAGGCTGCCGGGTTTATCCGGCGCGCCCTTCGTCGTGTCGCATCTATCCTTTGGCAAGGGCGCTGCAGCGCTCCAGAATCGACGGCCGTCTTACAGAGCATTACGCCCTGCTTAAAGAGCCCCAATGCCGCGGATTTGAACAAGTGGGCAGCCAAACGGTGCGCCAATGGATAACCCGTCAGGAGCTGGAAATCTATCATCAGATGAATGATACCATGATGGAATTGATCGCCCTGAAAAACCAGTTGCGACCCGGTGAACTCTCCGCCGACCACCGGCAAATGATCCAAATGGCCTTTTATGATGTGGACACGCTAAAAGAAAAAGCCCCGGCCGGGCAACTGCCGGGTATGAATCATGAACACCTTGCCCCGCTTCCGGATATGAGCAATGATGAAGCGTGGCTTAGATGGTCTATGGCATGGCTTGGGCAGATATTGTTCGGCAAGCAAATTACATCCCATAGCGCATAGACAATATCAATGCCCTTATCGGTTTTTCCAGCCTAAAATGATAAATGCCAAAATCCAAATATCAAATGGTGGATGGGATCGATTATATTATAAAACCGGCAGAATACCTTCATTTGGAATTTGGATTTTGACATTTGGATTTTAACGGCGTGAGTAAACCACGCGCTTATCCAATAACATTATGGAAAGTAAACACAAATGAATCTAACCAACAAAGTGGCATTGGTGCTGGGCAGCATCAAAGGTATTGGTAAAGCCATCGGCCTCAGCTTGGCCAATGCCGGCGCCAAAGTTGTCTACACCCATTATGATTGGCCTGAGAGTCTGGCCGCCTTGAAAACGGATGCCGCCGCAACGGGCCAACCGCATTGGATTGCCGAAGTCAACCTGCTGGATGAGGCGGCCATCGATTCCCTGGTGCAAGGGGTTGTGGAACGCTTCGGCCGGCTGGATATCCTGATCAACAACATCGAGCGAGGTGGTTGGCCGGTGGTGCACGGGAAGTACGTCACAGAGCAATGGGACCTGGAAATGGCCACGACTCTGCGGGCCAAGCAGTGGGTCTTCAGCGCCGCCTTGCCCCATTTGAAAGCATCGGGTGACGGGGTGGTCATCAACGTCTCCAGCATTGCCGGCATCGTCGGCCGCAGCGGTCCGGCGTCCTATGTGTTCAACGAAGGATACGCCGCCGCCAACCGGGGTATTGCATTGCTCACCGAAACCTGGGCCCGGCTCGGCGCCCCGGAAGTTCGGGTCAATGAAATCATGCTGGGAATTTTTGAAACGCGCCATGCCCAGGAGACACGGGGATGGGGTCTGCTGAACGACGCCCAGAAGAAAGCCATTATCGATCACACACTGATCAAACGCACGGGTCGACGGGAAGACCTCACCAAGGCGGTACACTTTGTCATTGAGGATGCACCCTTTATGACCGGCAGCGTGATGCGCATTGACGGCGGGTATGTTTTGGGGGGCGAGAAGATTGCCCCCATGCCGAAAGGGGTGGTTTAGTTTGTCATTAGAAATGGTTTCAAAACCTCCCCTCGAACCCAAACTCCGTGTTGGGTGACAGATTTAAGTCCTCGAAATAGTATACTATTCCTGCGGTTTAAATCTGCCGCCCGCCTTGATTTTGGGCCCAATTGAAGGTTTTGAAACCACTTCTAGTGGTTTTTTGCTGATTTTCAGGTTGCATCTCCCATCGTGCCATGCTATGGCGGTTTATCTAAATAGATGACTTTTGCGATCTACCTATCAAGCCATCTTATTCAAATCAAGCCAGGGTAATATCCAACCGCCCGGAGCTTTTAAAAGCAAAATCGAGGTACCGTCATGACGTGGATGAAGAGTCTTGTCACACGCATTTTCTTTATTGTCGCTTTTGTTTTGCTGGGAAGCGCCGTTTCCGAGAAGCTCGCCGATCTGTTCGGCCTGCCCGGGTTAAGCCATTATTCACCCTCACGCCTGCTCTCCTATGCCGTGACGGCTCTGCTTTTCGTGATTGCGCTGGAGCTCAGGGACATCAAACACCTGTTAAATGCCCAACTCGTCAAAGACGGTGAAAAAGAGAAACCGTCTGCAGAGAGTCGGACGTCCTTTGTGTTAACTTTGGTATCGGTTGCATTGCTGATTTTTGTTATCAGTATAAACGGATAATTATTTCCCCCGTATTTTCTTGCTCGGCATGCCCCAGACAAAGACTTTCACCCACTCAAATCCAAAAAGCAGCAAAGCTTGATCGTTTACGCGCAATCGCTTCTTCAAATCCGGTTTGATGCGGTAGCGCTTTAAAAAACTGCTGCCGAAGAGAAACGCCCTGAAACGGTCCAGGTTGTACGTGGCCATAAAAGCCATTTTAGCCTTGACGCCATAGGGACCTTGAGCACCCCAAGGGTCGTCCTGAAAAAGGCTCCGAACCTCGGCCCAGCGCATGGTCATTTCATGATAGCGCTCGGCCTCCTGGTCTTGAGCCCAGGTGTCGGTGGTCCACTGCCGGTCTTCATGCCGACCCAGACAAAAATCGGGCGGGCGAAAAAAATGGACCGCCCGGCGACGACCGGTGGCCGCGTCAAAAAGCACGCCTTGCTCCACCGGAAAGGTGCGGCAGGTATCGGGACGGTCCGGGTAGACACGGCAACCGTCATCCGTCAAATAGGGGCAGGTCTTTTCGTCATTGTCCGCCATGCGCAGCAGAACTTCCGGAAAGTAATGCCCATCGCGCATCACCACATCCACATAGCGTTCGATAAAAGCATCGGTGGTGACGTCCAAATGGCGGCTCAACCGCAGTACATCGTAAGGATAAAGGAAAAGATTGAGATTTCTGCAGCACTGATTAAAACAAGCCAGTGCCGCATGACATCGAAAGTTGAAATACTCCCCCGGCGCCAACCGCTTGCCGGCAATGTTGTTTTGATCCTTTTCGTCGAGATATTTCATGATTTTCCGCTATTTTCGTGATGATACGCTCGCTGATGGTTCGCGGGCGTTATCTGATATTAGGGTACCGGGTTTTAGGTTTTAAGTTTTAGGTTTTAGGTGATGGTATTCTGCCGTTTATGTGGAGTAGATCTAAAATCACACAGGCTGCCCTAAAGAAGCTTTTTTATAATCGATAGAATTCCTTTGCTTAAAACCTAAAACTTAAAACCTAAAACCTTCATCTAATACGATGTCTGCAATGGTCATCTTTATCTTCCGGTCAAATCCCAAGGCCTGCCGCAGTTTTTGTTCAAGATCTGCCATGGCGATGTAAATTGGGGTGCGGTCCAAAACCTCTCCTGCACAGTTGCCGCATTGCGCATAAAAATCATCACATCCCGGGCCGGTTTGTGATCTGCCGTCGGGTCTGCGCAATGCGTGGGGTATTCCATGCAAACGGCAGATCATCGGTCGATGGGCGTATAGCATACATCGCCCATCTTCATTCAAGGGGCACATCACCCTTACCGGTTCACCGCACTGTTCCAGCTTCGTCATCCGGTCCAAGACCTTTTGAGCCCGTTTCTTCACTTCGCCCAACCGCTCAGGCACAAGCTTGGACAAACCATGCTGAATATAGAGATACTCCAGCAGGGTGTGGTGGTGAAAGCGGGTCAAGCAACAATTGTCCCGGCATCCACGGCACACAAAACCGAATGTCCGTGCTGCGGTATCATACGCACGATCCATCTGCTCGAACAACCGATTGATCTCTGGACGTAAAGACGCTGGGATGTTCATGGATTTATACGATTTAAAAAGATGGCGAAGGAAAAAAGATTCGCGCGTAAAGGGAAAGGGCATAGCGGTCTGTCATGCAGGCCAACAAATCACACACCAGCCGCTCTTTAGAGGCACCATTGGAACCCAAAGCCGGCAGGCGCATCTTTTCCAGCTCATGGGCCAGTAGTGTCTCGTCATCTAGAAAATGGGTGAAGAGTTCGGACATGATTTTCTTTGCCTTAACAAATTCATTGTGCACCTTGGAAGAACGATACACTTTTTCGTAGAGGAACTTACGAAGCTCGGTCATGGCTTCGAAGACCCCGTCACTCATATTGAGAATCATCTGCCCGTCCCCGGGACGGCTGTGGGCAATAAGATCCGTCATCATGGTGGTCACGCGATCATCATGGGTGCGCCCCAGCACCGCAACGCATGTATCCGGTGTGTCCGTCTCTCTGACGACCCCGGAACGGATGGCATCATCCAGGTCATGATTCAGATAGGCCATAATGTCGGCCACCCGCACGACGCGCCCCTCAACAGTGCTTGGCAGCTCCTTGGGATTATCCGGTATGATCTTGCCGTAACCTTTGGAGTGTCTCAAAATACCGTCCCGGACTTCATAGGTCAGATTAAGCCCTTTACCGAAGTTTTCCAAAAGCTGAACCACCCGCAGGCTCTGAGCCTGGTGCGAAAAGCCTGATGAAAAGATCTCCTTGAGCACCAGTTCGCCGCCATGCCCAAAGGGCGTGTGGCCCAAATCATGTCCCAACGCAATCGCTTCGGCAAGGTCTTCATTGAGAAACATGGCTCTTGCAATGGTACGGGCAATCTGAGCCACCTCCAATGTGTGGGTTAAACGCGTACGGTACTCATCACCCGATGGATTGAGAAAAACCTGTGTCTTAAGTTTGAGTCTGCGAAACGCATTGCTGAATAGAATTCGGTCCTTGTCTATTTGAAAAGCGGTACGGATGGAGCAGGCCTTTTCAGGTTTAGACCGGCCTTGGGAATTGGCACTCAGGCACCCATAAGGTGACATGAAGTTGGCTTCACGATTCTCAAATTCTTCCCGCAGTGTGACTGCGGTGCTTTTTTGTCTAAGCTGATGTGCACGTGGTGTCATAAGGTTTATAACCTCAGCCCCATACCTTTCGGTGACCGATCTGCAAGTTTAAGCACACTTGCATGTTAACAGGGCCTTCCGAGTATGGTATATCATCGCCGCGTCCTCACGGTAACCCATTCTTTGTTGATAGGCAACCGGATTGTGTTGAACATCTTGGATTTGGACCGACACTAAAATCATCGGCGACGCTTTACTTAATGGTATCAAATCGTTAAATTTAATGGTGAGGCATAGTGAAGCGGCTCAAAAACGCCGCGGGGAAAAGATGAAGCCCTTTTAACAAAAGAGCGTATCATGAACAGCCATCATCTTATACTAGGACGGTTGACCGATTATATCAGCGGCCATACATTGGACGACACCCTGGACGAACGCCATCGTCAGTCGGTGGGTCGCCTGCTGGTGGAACAAAAGGGGTATGCCAAGGCCCACATCACTTCCCGGTATGCGCTGGAGGTGCGGACGGATAACAAATGCGCCCGACTGTTGATCACCTATCTTGTCCGTCCAAGCCACCGCATCGCCATGCTCATCCAATACGGTCCGGGATCATTGGTCACCAGGCATCGCCCAGCGCTGGCCATGTCCCGACTGGTGGCGGATTACCAGATACCTGTGGTAGTGGTGACCAACGGTGAGCAGGCCGACATCCTAAACGGAAAAAACGGAAAGATTATCAACACAGGCTTGGAAGCTATACCTGATTTCGATGAGTTGAAGGATATTTCGGCACGGCATACATGGGCCCCCATCAGCCGGAAACGGACGGAAATGGAGTCCCGCATCCTCATGGCTTTCGAGGTGGACGACCGCTGTCCATGTGATGACAGCACATGCACAATAGAATCAAACACCTCATAAAAAAGAAACATCCATGCCCTAATCAAATAGAACCCAGCACCATGAACCATGAACCTTGAACCTTGAACCATAAACCATAAACCATAAACCATGAACCATGAACCATGAACCATGAACCATAAACTACCAACTATGGCCCGACAATTGACCACCACTCATGAAACGTACATGCGCCAAGCGCTTGACTTAGCTCGCCGAGCGCTGGATCAGGATGAATTTCCCGTGGGCTGCATTGTGGTCTATGAAAAGCGCATCATTGCCCGGGGAGAACGAACAGGCACCCGACAGCCGATTCCCAGTGAATTGGATCACGCGGAAATCATTGCGCTGCGTCAGATGGAGCATCTCACCATTCCCATAGACCGTCAAAAGGCAACCTTATATACCACCCTGGAACCGTGTTTAATGTGCTTTGGCGCCCTTTTGATCAGCGGCATCGGCACCATTGTCTATGCTTATGAGGACGCCATGGGGGGAGGTACCGCCTGCGACCGGTCGCAGCTTCCCGCACTATACAAAGACAACGGCACCAGGATCATCGCACCGGTATGTCGACAGGAGAGCCTGGCCCTGTTTAAAGATTATTTTTCGCGGGATCATATCGATTATTGGCGGGATAGCTATTTGGCTGAGTATACACTGGCGCAATCGAGCTAAATGTGTTAACGGTAAAGGGAATAGAGGTTTCGGCGACATATTTTTTTCTTGCAATTCTAACGACCTTTATATAAAGAAGTAAGATTTTAAAACCAGGGAGTTGCCAATATCACCTTTTTTCGGCCGAACAGGTGGAAAATCTAGGTGTTTGCGATCTCCCTTTAACCGTTTGACCCAGGAGGTGTTCGCATAGCTCATAACAGATTCGGAAGATATCCCCAAGAGCCAAGGACCCGAATCAACAACAACATTCGTGTAAGCGAAGTTCGGGTAATTGATCCAGACGGCAACCAGATTGGTATTGTGCCGATCAAAGAAGCACTTTCAGCCGCTGCTGAATTCGGTCTCGATTTGGTGGAAGTATCACCCAACGCCAAACCGCCGGTGTGCAAAATCATGGATTACGGCCGGTACAAGTATGAGCAGACCAAAAAGCAGCACGAGGCGAAAAAGAAGCAAACGACCTTTCAGCTCAAGGAGATCAAAGTGCGCCCCAAAACAGGTGAGCATGACCTGCAAACCAAATTGGGCCACATTCGAAAATTCCTTGGCCGCAAAGATAAGGTTAAGGTCACATGCATGTTCAGGGGACGCGAAATAGCCCTCTCCGCTCGCGGGAGAGAGCTGCTGGAGCAAATTGCAGCTGAAGTTGAAGACCTTGCAACCATCGAGCAGATGCCAAAATTTGAAGGTCGTACCATCATGATGGTGCTGGCCCCCAAATAGCAAATAGCATTTAGGCAGCCTTACCCAGGTTGCAGACAAACACATTGGCGTGGGCTGAACCGCGTTTTTGGTGCTCGCGCCAATTGCCTTTTCACGCATCAGCTGCCCGGGTCGGACGATAACCAATTAATTTTGTACGTAATTTAAGCTAAAGCAGGAGAAGAGTGATGCCAAAAATTAAAACCAACCGGTCAGCCGCCAAACGTTTTAAAAAAACCGGTAGCGGGAAATATGCTTTTGCCAAATCACACGGCAGCCATATATTGACTAAAAAGACCACCAAGCGCAAGCGGAGCTTGAGACAAGCTCAGGTTATCAAAGCAAGCGATAAGAAAGAAATCCGCCGTTTGCTGCCCAACGGATAACTGGGATGCGGGCTACGGACGGTCAATCGTACGAGCGGCCAAACGGTAGCCGAGGAAAAAAAGGAGACATCAATGCGTATTAGAAGAGGAAATAAAGCACGTCAACGCCGTAAAAAGGTATTAAAACTGGCCAAAGGGTATCGCGGCGGGCGCAGCAAGCTATTTCGCACGGCCGCCGATGCTGTAGACAAAGCACTCATGTATGCTTACAGGGACAGACGTCAACGCAAGCGTGAATTCCGGCGTTTGTGGATTGCACGTATCAATGCGGCCGCCCGTATGAATAACATCTCATACAGCCGGTTTATTCATGGACTTAAAAAAGCCGATGTGACGCTGGATCGCAAAGTTCTAGCGGAACTCGCCATTTCCGATCCCGCCGGTTTTGCGCAAATCGCCGCATTGGCCTCACAAAACTAGTACACGCGAACCACCGTTCGTGAAATGCCAGCCTACTTGGGGCGGCCGCGCTTCGCGGCCGCCGACCTTACCATCAACCACAGATAGAGACTGAAAGTGGACTCGACCATCAATCAAATCTTTACGGAAGCCGTTCAGGAAATTGACGCTGCAACCTGTGCCGAAGATGTTCATGCCTTGAACACCAAATATCTTGGGCGCAAAGGTGTGGTGACCCGGTTTTTGCGCAATATCTCCAGTTTACCCAAAGAGGAGCGCCCTTCTGCCGGAAAGGAGGCCAACCGGGTCAAACAAAAAATCGAAGCTGCCTGTACTCAGTCCCTGGCGCGTTTGCAGGAAGCGGCCGAAAAGACGCCCCGGGGTATCGATGTATCCCTGCCCGGGCGGGTCGCCGGCGTCGGATCGCTGCACCCCATCACCCAGATCATGAACCAGATTTGCGATATATTCGTGCGTATGGGATTTACAGTGGTGGAAGGGCCGGAGGTGGAGAGCGATTACTACAATTTCGAAGCGCTCAACATTCCCAAAAACCATCCGGCTCGGGATATGCAGGACACTTTCTATGTATCCGACGATATCGTGCTGCGTACCCATACGTCGCCGACCCAGCCGCGGGTTATGGAAAAACAAGCACCGCCGGTGCGCATCATCGCACCGGGCAAGGTGTATCGCTGTGACTCCGATCTGACCCACACCCCCATGTTTCATCAAGTCGAAGGGTTGTTGGTGGATGAAAATGTTTCCTTTGGGCATCTAAAGGGAACGCTGACAAGTTTCGTGCACCAGATGTTCGACACGGAAACCAAGGTGCGGTTCCGACCCAGCTTTTTCCCATTTACCGAACCCAGCGCCGAAGTGGATATCCTTTGTGTGATCTGCCGCGGCAAAGGATGCCGCGTTTGCGGTCAGAGTGGTTGGATAGAGGTTTTGGGTTCCGGAATGGTTCATCCGGCCGTGTTTGAAAACGTGGACTACGATACATCACGCTATACCGGCTTTGCCTTCGGAATGGGTGTGGAGCGCATTGCCATGCTCAAATATCGCATCGATGATATTCGTAAATATTTCGATAACGATATCCGGTTCTTAAAACAATTTTAATAATTTGTGTTTAGTGTTTTGTATTTGGTGTTTGGTAACGGTCAGCTGACTTATTGAGGCGAATTAACGGGATAAGCCCAACGATACGACACACTAAAACACTAAACACTAAACACCAAACACCAAACACCAAACACTAAACACTAACCCGAAATATAAGCTTGGCGCCTTTTCGGGAATAGCGGAAGGCTGTAATTAAATGAAAGTTAGTTTATCATGGCTCCGCGCCTATGTGGAAATTCAAATGGATCCCGACCAACTGGCCCACGAATTGACCATGGCCGGGCTTGAAGTCGACGCCGTTTATGATCGTTACGAATATCTGGATTCCGTGTTGGTCGGCCGCATGACCAAGGTTGAACCCCACCCCAATGCGGACAAGCTCAAATTATGCCAAGTCGAAGCCGGCGACAAGCGCTATCGCGTGGTTTGCGGAGCGCCCAATGCCGCAGTGGATATGCTGGCCCCTCTGGCCTTGCCGGGCACCGAGTTTGTTGATGGAACGGTATTAGCGGCCTCCACCATTCGCGGCGTGAAATCAGAAGGCATGCTGTGCAGTGAAAAGGAACTGGGGCTGGGTGCGGACCAGTCCGGGCTGATGGTGCTGGACAGTGCGCTCGTGCCGGGCACCGCGCTGAACCAGGCGCTGGCCCTGTCTGACATGGTATTTGATATCGATTTGACACCGAACCGACCTGATTGCTTGAGCCTATTGGGTGTAGCCAGGGAAATCGCCGGTATTCAGGGCAACACCATCCAGCGTCCGGCCATTGAACTGCCTCAGGGTGAAGGCGACATCAACGACCACACCTCGGTGGTGATCGAAGCGCCCGACCACTGTCCGCGATACGCGGCCCGACTGATCATCGATATCGAGGTGGGCCCGTCCCCGTTCTGGCTTCAGGATCGACTACTGTCTGTGGGATTGCGCCCCATCAACAATTTGGTGGACATTACCAACTTTGTGATGATGGAAACCGGCCAGCCCCTGCACGCGTTTGATTTCGACCAACTGGAAGAGCACCGCATCGTGGTGCGCACCGCCATCGAAGGAGAAAAATTTGCCACCTTGGACGAAAAGGAGCGCGTTTTAAGTGCCGAGACCCTGATGATTTGCGACGGTAAAAAGCCGGTGGCCATCGGCGGCGTCATGGGCGGCTTGAATTCAGAAATCTCTTCGGATACCACACGGGTTTTAATTGAAGGCGCTTACTTCAATCCCGTCAGCGTCCGCAAAACCGCCAAACGCCTGGGACTCAATACGGATGCCGCCCACCGCTTCGAACGGGGCGTCGACCCCCATGGAACCCTATATGCCATTGACCGGGCTGCGCAGATGATGGTTCAGATGGGCAACGGCAAACTCATTGCCGGGACTGCCGACGCCCTGCATGAACTGCCGCAGCCGTCGGTCATCGATCTGAAAGTATCGGATACCAACCGGGCGCTGGGGACCAGCCTCAGTCAAAGCGACATCGCCAAACTGCTCAACAGCATTGAGTTCCAGACCTCTGTCATCGATTATGGCACCTTGCGTGTGGCATCACCCAGTTTCCGCGTCGATGTCAGTCGGCCCCAGGATTTGATGGAAGAGGTGGCGCGCCGATGGGGGTATGACAACATCCCCACCACATTTGCGGCCATCCCGGCTAATAGCGAGACCGCCCCGAAACGACTGGTTCAACGGCGGCGCATCAGCAACTTGTTGTCCGGATTGGGGTTTTCGGAAGCAGTCAATTACAGCTTCATTCATAAGGACGCCTGTGATCGTTTGGGCCTCAAAGATGATGATGTTCGCCGCGATGTGGTTGAAATCCTCAATCCGCTCAGCGAAGATCAAGCCGTGATGCGCAGTAGCCTGATCCCAGGTCTGCTGGAAACTATGCAGAGAAATATTTCCAAACAATCCAAGACGTTAAAGCTATTTGAAATCGGCCGTATATTCATCGGTGCCGAAAACGACACATTGCCCGAAGAGAGCGACATACTGGCCGGTTTATGGACAGGCGATCGCTTCAATCCCGGGTGGTTCGACAAACCCACGGCCTGTGACTTTTATGATCTAAAGGGCGGAATGGAAAGCCTTCTGGAGGGGTTGCATGTTTTCGATGTTCAATTCACCCGGCTTGCGGATGAGCGAAGCACCTATACACGGGTGGGCGCCGCGGCGGATATTCGCATCAATGGTCAGTCTGTGGGCATCATTGGCGAAGTCCATCCCCGGGTACTCAAGGCCTATGACCTGAAGCAAGCGGCCTATGTATTTGAGTTGGATCTCAATCGGTTGATTGATTGCATTCCGGATGAGATACACGCTCATCCACTGCCCAAATTTCCATCTACATCCAGGGACGCCACCCTGATCGTGGATCAGCAGATGGAGGCGGACGCCATCCTTTCGGTGGTCCGACAGCTGGATCAGCCCCTGGTGGAGGATGTGCAGCTCTTTGATGTGTTCCAGGGAAAACCGGTGCCCGAGGATCGTAAAAGCGTTTCCTTCAGAATCATCTATCGATCCGATGAAAAGACCTTGGAAGATGATATGATCAATCGGGTCCATAAAGAGATCACCGACTGTTTGGTGGATAAATTCAAGGCAGATTTACCGGCATAAGGGCGGATTTTTGGAACGCTTATGAATGCATCAAGGCATAGTTCCGAAATACCTGACAAGCTCTTTTTTCGTATCGGCGAGGTGAGCCGCATTGCCAATGTACAGCCATCGGTGCTGCGATTCTGGGAGAGCGAGTTTCCATCCATCAAACCCCGCAGATCCGATTCAGGGCAGCGCGTTTATCGCCGCAAGGATGTGGAGCTCATACTCACCATCAAGCAATTATTGTATGAAAAAAAATTTACCATCAAAGGCGCCCGCCGGCATTTGAAGTTCAAATCAAGATCAACCCAATATGGTTCAAAACCGGACGTCATCGATGAAATCCGAAGTGAATTGAAACAAATCCGAGATTTATTGAAATGAAAAGCAGTTGACATGCAAAATCGGTTGTCTTATATAGTCCTATTGGTAAGCGGGCATAGCTCAGTTGGTAGAGTACAAGCTTCCCAAGCTTGGTGTCGCGAGTTCGAATCTCGTTGCCCGCTCCACCGTTGAGTCCGGTGTTTCATCTGAATAGCTTTGGCGGGAACCGATATTTAATGGTAAAGGAAATGATTCAGATGACGGGTACCAAGTAACGGATACTCGTATCTAACACTTAAGTTGAGTTCTATACAGCGGACGGGCTAAAAGCCCGTTTTTGTTTTTCGATAGGAGCGAGGCCGATGAGCCATATGGCGGCCGATACAGAAAATGGGGAGCTGCAAATCCTGAATTTGACAGATAATCCCATGTTGGCGCAGGTCTGGCGCCTGGCCCAACCATTATGCCAGGGCGAAGGCGTCGAACTGGTGCACGTGGAATACCAAAGGGAGCATGGCGGTCGTACCCTACGGATATATCTGGATAAATCCGGAGGCATTACCTTGGATGACTGTGCCAATATCAGTCGTCAGCTAAGCGACATCTTAGATGTCGGCCTTGAAACCGACGCGCCGTATCGATTGGAGGTCTCCTCTCCGGGAATGCCGCGACCGCTGGGAAAATTAGACGATTTTAATCGATTTAAAGGGGGACGGATCAAAATTCGGACCTCCCGGCCCATAGACGGGCAAAAAAACTTTACCGGCATATTAAACGGTGTCAGCGGTCCCATGGTTCGTCTGAACGTGGATAACCAAACCGTTGACATCGCCTTTGTCGACATTGCCAAAGCGCATATCACTCATTTTTAACGGAGAAAACGCATGTTTATAGCAGACATTAAACGCGTTGTAGAGCAGGTCAGCCGCGATAAAGGGATTGACCGGCAGATTCTCATCGATGCTTTAGAAGAAGCCCTGCGTTCAGCGGCCCGCAAAAAATTCGGCGCTAAGGTCGACATTGAAGCCCATTTCAACGATGAAAGCGGAGAAATCGAAGTATTCCAATTTAAAGAAGTGGTGGACCGGATCGAGGACGCTGACCTGCAAATATCCCTTGCAGAAGGACGCCAATTAGATCCGGAGTGTGAAGTGGGAGACAGTCTTGGAACGAAAATGGACGCCACCACATTCGGCCGTATTGCCGCCCAGTCCGCCAAACAGGTCATTATCCAGAAACTCAAGGACGCTGAGAGAGACGCCGTATATGCCAATTTTATCGACCGCAAAGGTGAAATTATCAATGGTATCGTGCAGCGCTTTGACCGTGGCGATATCATTGTCAACCTGGGAACCACCGAAGGCATCGTCCCGGTGCGTGAACAGGTCCCAAGGGAAAGTTACCGCCGCGGTGACCGTATTCGCGCTTTGATTCTCGATGTGCTCTATGAGACCCGCGGGCCTCAGGTGATCCTCACCCGCACCCATCCTGATTTCCTGGTGGTTCTATTTAAAACCGAAGTACCGGAAATCTCGGAAGGCATTGTGGATATCAAAGGTGCTGCCCGCGAGCCGGGAATTCGAGCAAAAATCGCCGTTGCATCACAGGATTCCGATATCGATCCGGTGGGTGCCTGTGTGGGGATGAAAGGCAGCCGGGTTCAAAACGTGGTGCAGGAGTTGAGGGGCGAAAAAATCGACATTATCCCCTGGCACGTAGACGCCGCCAAATTCGTCTGCAACGCCCTTGCGCCGGCCGAGATCTCAAGGGTGATCATTGATGAAGAAGACAAATTGATGGAGGTGATCGTACCCGACGAATTCCTCTCTGTGGCCATTGGCAAAAAAGGGCAGAATGTGCGTCTGGCATCGCGGCTGACCGGTTGGCACCTGGACGTGAATAGTGAAACGCAGTATGACGAGGCCATGAAAAAAGGCTACGAATCGCTGGTCCAAATCAGCGGTGTGGGGGCCTCTATGGCCGACGCCTTGTTTGAAAAAGGATTATATTCCGCCGAAGAGTTGGCCAATGCGGCCATCGAAGACTTGATCGAAGTACGCGGCATTGGCGAAGAGAAGGCCAAGCAGATCGTCGCCAGTGCCCAGGAGTGGGTCGATGCGGCACCTGAACGCGAAGCAGCCGAAGCTGAGGCCCGAGCTAAAGCCGAAGCCGAGGCCAAGGCCGAAGCGGAAAGAATTGCGGCTGAGGAAGCGGCCGCCAGGGAAAACGAGACCGAAGCAGACCCATCGGCAGAAGCACTGCAGAGCGAAAGCATTGATGCTTCCGAAACAGATGAAACATCGGCCGAGGAAGCGCCAACACCGGATGAATCGGCGAATAGCTAACCGAATTGAAAGAGCAACCATATTCCAACTAAGGGGGATGGATGATACAACCCAAGAAAAGAGTGTATGAGCTGGCGCGCGAGCTCAACATGACCAACAAGTCGCTGCTGGAAAAAATCAGCTCGCTCGATCTTGGCCTTAATTCCCATATGAGCACCTTGAATGATGAGGTAGAAGCCCGTATTCGTCAATTCATTCAGGGCGGCACGGAACCGTCTTTAGTCGAAAAGCGTGTAAAGCCAACGGTTATTCGTCGACGCCGCAAGGTAGTTCAACCGCCACCGGAGCAGGAACCTGAACCGGAAGAAGCGGCGTTAGAAGCTGAGGGCCAAGCCGATACAGCGATCGTAACAGAAGAGATCAAAACAGAGGAAGCCGCTGAACCCATCCCTGTGGATGAACTTCAAGCCGAAGAGGCCAAGACGCCTGCGGAAGCTGAGTCCGATGCAGATAAAGCCGCTGCCGCTGAAGAGGCAGCAGAAGTCAAGGCTGAAGAACAGGTAACGCTCGAGGCGGTGGAAGAACCGGCCGAAGCCGTCGCTGCCGAAGAGGCACATGAGGAAAAGGTTGCTGAAGTGGTTGCGGAAGAACCGGCTAAAGAGGTCGTTGAGGAACCGGAGACCCGGGAATCCGAAGTGGCCGTCGTCGCTAAAAAGAAACCCGAACCCAAAGCGGCACCCAAAACCAAGAAAAAAGAAGCCGCCGCCAAGATCATCAAATTACCTGAAAAACCGGTCGTTCCAACGCCCAAACCCAAACCGGCGCCGGATCGCAGGGCTGACGCGGTGGCTAAGCGCATACCGTTGCGACAGGTACCGCCGACACCACCCATCGAGAAGCCGGTAGATGAGCGCCCCAAGAAAAAGGGAAAAAAGAAAGGATATCGTGCAGACGACCGCGAGCAAGATCTGCGCTTTGCCAAGAAAAAATCATCCTTTCGCAAAAAAGCAGTCGTCGAGGGCGCCGATCTCTACTCAAGCCGTCAGCGCGGGCGTAAGGGCCGCAAGGGGGCTAAGGGTAAAGCTGTGCCGTTGGGCCAGAAAACACAAATTACCACTGCCAAGGCCATCAAGCGGCGCGTTAAAATCGATGAAACCATCGTATTGGCGGAACTGGCTAAACGCATGGGCATCAAAGCCGCAGATATGATTGCCAAATTAATGGGCATGGGCGTCATGGCCACTGTGAACCAGACCATTGATTATGAAACGGCCTCCTTGGTGGCTGCAGAATTTGATTATGAAATAGAAAAGGCCTCCTTTGAAGAAGCGGAGATTCTGCAAGTCGCCCAGGAGGATGACCCCGATAAACTGGCACCGCGCCCGCCGGTGGTAACGATTATGGGACATGTTGACCATGGAAAAACATCCCTGTTGGATGTCATTCGCAAATCCAGCGTCACATCGGGTGAAGCCGGCGGCATTACCCAACACATCGGCGCTTATCTGGTTTCTACCGATAAAGGCGATATTGCGTTTCTGGATACCCCCGGCCATGAAGCCTTCTCAGCCATGCGAAACCGTGGTGCCCAGGTCACCGACATCGTCATTCTGGTGGTGGCGGCCGACGATGGGGTGATGCCTCAGACCGTTGAAGCCATCAACCACAGCAAGGCCGCCGATGTCCCCATTATCGTGGCGGTGAATAAAATGGATAAAGCGGAAGCCGATCCTGACCGCGTGACGCGCCAATTGTCCGATATCGGCATCGTTCCAGAAGACTGGGGTGGAGATAACATCTTTGTTCAGGTATCCGCCAAAGCCCAAACCGGTCTGGATGACCTTCTGGAGATGATTCTGCTTCAGGCTGAAGTCCTGGAACTTAAAGCCAATGCCGAAAAATTGGCCGTGGGCCATGTAGTTGAGGCCAAACTCGATTCGGGCCGCGGTCCGGTGGCCACGGTGCTGGTTAAAGAAGGAACGCTCAAAACCGGAGATCCGGTGGTTTGTGGTGTACACCATGGTAAAGTTCGGGCTATGCTGAACGATCTCGGCATGCATGTGGAAAGTGCCGGGCCTTCCATGCCGGTGGAAATTATCGGTCTTTCCGGCGTACCCATGGCCGGCGATGAAATGGTGGCGGTTAAAGATGAAAAGGACGCCAAGCAGGTCAGCCAGCACCGCACCCAGAAACAGCGCTCCAAGGATTTGGCCAAAACCAGCCGTTTGAGTTTGGACAAATTGTTTGAAAAAATGCAGCAGGGTGAGCTGCAAGATCTCAATTTAATTATTAAAACCGATGTGGACGGCTCCATGGAAGCCATACGGGACTCGGTGCTCAAGCTCTCCAACGAGGAGGTCAACATCAACATCATACACGCCGCCACAGGCACGATTACCGAATCGGACATCTCTCTGGCGGCGGTGTCGGATGCCATCATTATTGGCTTCAACGTGCGTGCAAACGCCAAAGTCCAGGAGATGGCGGCCGAAGAGCATGTGGATATCCGGTACCACAATATCATCTATAACGTGATTCAGGAGATTAAAGACGCCATTGTGGGTCTCATGAAATCCACCTTTGAGGAGCGCATCCTCGGACGGGCGGAGGTACGCCAGACGTTCCATGTGCCCAAGGTGGGCACCATTGCCGGCTGTTATGTGACCGACGGTAAAATCGAACGCGGCAATCAGAGCCGGCTGCTCCGGGACGGTATCGTGATATACGACGGAAAAAATGTTTCCCTGAGACGCTATAAAGACGACGTCAAAGAGGTTCAAGGCGGATACGAGTGTGGTATCGGCCTGGAAAACTATAACGATATCAAGGTGGGAGACGTCATCGAGACCTATTATATGGAAGAAATCCGTCCGGAAATGGATTGATGGCCAAACGCAATTCGGCTAAAGCCCACATGGTGGTGGGCATCGGGATTCTGATATTTCGGTTGCACGACTGCCGGTCCCTTAAGGCTAAACGGTCAGTGGTCAAAGCGACGGTCAGCCAAATGCGAAACAATTTCAACGCTTCGGTAGCCGAGGTCGGCGCCAACGACATCTATCAGCGGGCGGAAATCGGATTTACCTTGGCAGGGTCGGACCACAAAGTAATTAATGCAAAAATCGATAAAATGCTTAATTTTGTGGAGGACCTGGGATTAGCTGAATTGATTGATTCGGAATTTGAGATTATTCACATGTGAACAACGTTCATGGTTCAAGGTTCATGGTTCATTGTTGACAAATGTCATTTTCCTTGAACCATGAACCTTGAACCATAAACCATGAACTTCTTATTATTATGAAACCCTATTCAAGAAGCGACCGGGTCGGAGGCCTGATTCAACAAGTTTTAGCCGAGCTTCTTCTCAAAGAAATCAGCGACCCCAGGCTGTCCCAAACCACGATTACCGCTGTGAAGGTAAGCCGGGACCTGCGCATTGCCAAAATCTATTTTGCCACACCGGGTACGGAAGCTGCTTCAAAAGCAGCAATGGAAGGGTTTCAACGGGCACGAGGATTTGTCAAAAGAGAATTGGCCCAGCGGCTCGGGCTTCGATATATGCCGGATCTGAAGTTCTTTTATGATGATGCCATTGACCGTGGTGCACGTATCGAACAATTGATTAAAATGGTGAACGCGAATGTTGAAACAGATCATTGACCAGCTCCAAAAAAGCCAAACCGTTTTAGTGGTTTCCCATTCCAATCCGGATGGCGACGCCATCGGCGCCTTACTGGCAACCGGCTTGGCGCTTAAAGCCATGCACAAAGATGTGTGCATGTTCAATCAAAGTGCAATTCCAGCTGTTTACCGTTTTTTGCCCTCTGTGAAATTAATTTGTCAAGAAGCGGGCGATATGGAAACCTATGATACCGTGGTGGTGTTGGACTGTGGCTCAATTGAACGCATCGGGCCCATGGCAGAGCAGGCACGCAAAGCGCGTTCCATCATCAATATAGACCACCATATTACCAACACGCGGTTCGGGCACCTGCACCTGATCGATTCCGAGGCATGTGCAACGGCTGCAATCGTCTACCGCATCATCAAGAAAATGAATGTCCATATCGATTGTCCCATGGCGGCCGCCATCTACACCGGTATCTTAACGGACACAGGATCGTTTCGCTTTTCAAACACCAACCGGCAGGCGTTTGCCATTTGCGCTGAGATGATTGGATGCGGCGCCAACCCCTATGAAATCGCGCAGCATGTTTACGGCCACTACTCCCTGGGTCGCATCAAGCTGCTTAATCTGGCCCTGGATTCACTGGAGATCTCCGCCAACGGGAAAATGTCCATCATGTCCCTGACCCAGGACATGCTGGATATGACCAGAACCCAGGAAGAGGATATTGACGGCATTATCAATTATGCCAGGCGGATAGAAGACGTCAAAGTGGCCGCCCTCATCCATGAGGTGGCCGGCAACGGTCGGGCCCGCCGCCAATATCATGTCAGCTTGCGTTCCGATGGCGATGTAAACGTGGCACTGATTGCCGCCGAATTCGGCGGCGGCGGACATGCCAATGCAGCGGGCTTCAGCGTTGAAGCCACACTGTCCGATCTAAAGAACAAAATCTTTGAATTATCGAAAACAACACCTGGCTTATGCAAAATGAATTAAGTGGGGTGTTGATATTAGATAAACCGGCGAACATGTCGTCGGCCCAAGCACTGTCCAAGGTCAAACGAATGCTTGGGGCAGGAAAAGCCGGGCATGCCGGTACCCTGGACCCCTTCGCCACCGGGGTGTTGGTATGTTGCATCAACCAGGCCACCCGCCTGGCCCGTTTTTTTCTACATGGAAACAAGACATACGAGGCCGTCCTGCAACTGGGTATAGAGACCGATACCCAGGACGCTACCGGCCAAGTGACGCGCTTATTGGATCTGCCCCCCCTGGCCGAAGATCGAATCGTTTCGATTGTCCAGGCATTTAAAGGAGAGCAGATGCAGCGGCCGCCGGTCTTTGCAGCGCTCAAGCATGAGGGAACACCTTTGTACAAGCTGGCGCGGCAAGGCAATCCGGTGCAGAAACCGGCACGCCCCATTACCATCGCGGCCATCGATGTCACAAAAGTGGCATTGCCCAATGTTCATTTTAAGGTGACCTGTTCCAGCGGCACCTATGTACGAACACTATGCGCGGACATCGGACGTGCCGTTGGATGCGGCGGACATTTGCATCAACTGCGCCGCACGGCCTGCAGCGGATTTCACATCGAAAACGCTTACACGCTGGAATCGCTGGAGGCCATAGAGCCCCTCAGCCGGCAGGTGCGGACACTCATTCCAATGGCCTCGGCCTTGAGTGGGATGGCAACATTCATTGCCACACGAGACATACTGAAAGATGTGGCCCATGGGCGCAAACTGGATATCACGCGAATACCGCCGGCACTGATTCAACGGCCGTCGGGCAACATGGCGGCGGACCATTTAAAGGTGGTTGACGCCGAACTCAATTTAAAGGCGGTGCTTAAAAAAACGCCGGATAGCACGGCCTACGATTATTGTTGTGTTTTTCATTAATCCATAGCAGAATCCCGGCAAAGTTTTTTTACTAAGGAG
>JASFER010000040.1:0-31065 GCA_050124755.1 Desulfobacteraceae bacterium | reverse complement strand
CTCAAGGAATGGCGATTAGAAGGCAGTGTGATCGATCAGATTGAAGAGGATATTCGCAATCTTGTTGAGTGGTTCGATGTGATGAACCGGGTCATTACCGCATCAGCTGAAGCGCTCGGCGTCTCTGTGGCGACATTCCGGGAAAACTTAGGTGCTAAAACCCGTTTTGTTAAGATGGCCGGCCCCCAATGCGATCTGACAAAGAAGGAAATTGAACAGCTTTACAGGCAGGTTCGTAATGTCCACGATCAGATCGAGGAAAAAGAAAATGCCACAAAGGCCAATAGCCGCATACTCAAACGCATTTTAACCAATGTGGACGTCGGACGCTTTCGAGCAAAACTTGCCAAGAGCGAATTGATTAAAGCCAACCTGCGATTGGTTGTAAGTATTGCCAAAAAATATACCAATCGTGGGTTGCAGTTTTTGGACTTGATTCAGGAAGGCAATATCGGGCTGATGAAGGCCGTCGATAAGTTTGAATACCGCCGTGGCTATAAGTTCAGCACTTACGCCACCTGGTGGATTCGGCAGGCCATCACCCGTGCCATTGCGGACCAGGCTAGAACCATACGCATTCCGGTGCACATGATTGAAACCATTAATAAATTGATCCGAACCTCCCGATATTTGGTTCAGGAAATGGGGCGCGAGCCAAGACCCGAAGAGATTGCCGAAAAAATGGAGATTCCACTGGATAAGGTTCGAAAAGTGTTAAAAATTGCTCGAGAACCCATTTCATTGGAAACCCCCATCGGAGAGGAAGAAGATAGCCATCTTGGTGATTTTATTGAAGATAAGAAATTCATGCTGCCTTCTGAAGCCGCTGTAAGCTTTAATTTGGCTGAACAGACCCGTAAGGTTTTAGCGACCTTGACACCACGTGAAGAGAAGGTTTTGCGGATGCGGTTTGGCATAGGCGAAAAAGCCGACCACACTTTAGAAGAGGTTGGCCAGGATTTTACCGTCACCAGGGAACGGATTCGTCAAATTGAAGCTAAGGCATTGAGAAAGCTTCGGCACCCAACCCGCAGTCGAAAGCTCAAAAGTTTTATCGATACTTAAACCAGATGCACGACTGTGGTTTGGCTTCCTCTAATCTCTTAGAAATACTTGACAAATTTTTGTGCTGCCGATAATTAAAGCCAGCATTGATGACGGGCCCATAGCTCAGTTGGTAGAGCCACCGGCTCATAACCGGTAGGTCCCTGGTTCGATCCCAGGTGGGCCCATATCCAATGCTTATCGCTCATGGACGGCACAGTATATTTTGTTGTTATTATTTCAACACTGTCTTTAGGCGCTCATGGGCGTGGTTGGTCCTTTTAAACCACGCCTTTTTTGTGTTTCTTAGGCGATTGGATGAAACCGTTACAATGCGCGGCGGAAAATGATATATCCGCTTACCATAGGAGCGAAACAGTGAACGCCGATCAACCTAAAACAATCCGCGTTGCTGACGTTGTCAGTGTGATGGATAATATTGCGCCTCCTTGTTTGGCTGAAGAGTGGGATAACGTTGGACTTCAGGTCGGTTCTGCCCAGTGGAAGGTTCATAAAATTTGGGTCGCCTTGGACCCTTTGTTGGATGTTATTGAAGATGCAGGCCGGCAGCAGGTTGATATGGTCATCACCCACCACCCCCTCATATTCACATCGCTTAAAAGCATCGACCTCGAGTCAAATGTGGGGAAGGTAATCGACACTGCATTGAGAACGAAAACGGCCATATTCGCCGCCCACACCAACCTTGACAGCGCTGCTGATGGTCTTAATGATGAGTTGGCACGAAGGTTGGGTCTGCTCAATCTTCAACCATTGGTTGAAACCAGGGATTGCGGAGAACAGTCAGACACTCCCGCCGCGCCTTTACCGACGGGACTGGGGCGCATCGGTGAAACAGCATCACCTCAAATCCTCGAACATTGGGTGGAGGATATAAAAAAGCGACTGGGGCTGAATTATGTCAGAGCGGCGGGAAATGTGATGCAGAGGGTGCAACGGGTGGCTGTATGCACCGGGAGTGGGGGGAGTCTTATAAAGGATTTTTTAGGCTCCGGTGCGGATGTTTTTGTCAGCGGTGATCTGCGGTACCATGACGCCAGAACCGTTGAAGAAGCTGGCCGGGCATTCATCGATATTGGACATTTTGCATCCGAGCATATCGTCGTGACGGCCCTTGCGGAAAAACTGACCTCAGCTGTTCAGGCGTGCGGTTGGGATGTGCAGATTGAAGCATGTTTGATAGAACAAGATCCTTTAACGTTGATGTAAGGGTAGCTGAAGAAAGATGGGGAGATGATTGTGGGCGGCGTTAAAGAACAACTGATCATACTTGTGGCCTTGCAGAAGAGAGAAATTGAAATCAACCGAATTGAAAATGAGTTGGCCGGTATTGATGCGCGGGTGGAAGCCATGAACACTGAATTGATGGAAACCCAAACCCTGGTTTCGGATCAGGAGCAGAAACTCGACAATTTAAAAAAACAATATCGGTCAAATGAAAATGAAGTTCAGATGGTAGAGGCTCAGATTGTCAAGAGTAAGGAGAAACTCGGAGCCGTTAAAACCAATAAGGAATATCAATCCACGCTTAAGGAGATTGACGATTTAAAAGAAAAAGCATCCAATATAGAGGACCGGATGCTCGCATATTTGGATGACATAGAAGTGTCCGAAAAAACCATAGCTGAATTAAAGGCCGATCTAGCCGATGTCCAGTCCGAAGTTGAGCAAAAGCAGGCTGAAATTCGCGAAAAGGCCGATATGCAAATGATTGAGGTGCAATCGCTTAAAAAAGAACGCATGGATATTTGGGGTAAGATGGAACCCAAGTTGCAAACTTTTTATGATAAGATAAAACGGCAAGGACAGGGCATTGCAATAGCTGCTGTTGTAGAGGGTGTCTGCCAAGTATGCCGAATGAATATACCGCCTCAATTGTTCAATGAGTTGATGCGCATGGATAGTTTGCGAATGTGTCCCAATTGCCAGAGAGTAATGTACCCCAAAGCGATTATTGACGAAGAATATTAGATTGACTCGTTGTGGTCGGAGCAGGCCGGATGATCGCCGGACCGAATAAAGGTTCGGAGGAAAGTCCGAACACCATAGGGCAGGGTGCTCCATAACGTGGAGTCGCGGTGACGCGAAGGCAAGTGCAACAGAAAGCAAACCGCCTCGCCTGTGGCGGGGTAAGGGTGAAACGGTGCGGTAAGAGCGCACCAGTTCTTCGGGTGACCGGAGAAGCTAGGTAAACCCCACCCGGTGCAAGACCAAATAGAGAGGTGTTTGAGTGTGGCCCGCACAAGCCTCCGGGTAGGTCGCTCGAGGTGCCGGGCAACCGGTACCCTAGATGAATGATCATCATCCTGATGGCGGGTAACCACCTCAGGGGACAGGATTCGGCTTATGGCCTGCTCCGGCCGCATCGACCATAGGGAAGCGCCTTCCCTTGGTGGCAAAACCCATCTGCGGTGACCTGACAGTGAAAACCAGGCCTTGCTGATGCAATAGAGAAGTAAATGATGACAGATCAAAAGATTCAAGAAGCCTACTGTGACATATCATTTTCAGAAAAAGTCCGGATTTTCTCTCATGATTACTTAAAATGCTGCGCATATTTGGATTTCCAACACATACCGCTGCATGCATTTACAAAAAAGCTGTATAAAAAACTATCCAGTACCTCCCAGGTCCTTGAAGATTTCTTGGATTTTCATGGAGCTAAGAATAATGTGGACTGGTATTTCTATCGCGAATTATCGGCCGCCGTGCGTCACCTGAGCTTGGGGGGATACTGCCAGAAACATATTTTAAATCGGCTGATTTTTTATGACCTGCCTGATAGCAATGAGTTTCGCCTGGCCGGGCAGGAAACCCTCGGTTTTCTCAATAATGCATTATCCAAATTGGCACCGGTGATATTGGATGAAGCACGACGGCTAAATATACCCATTCCGGCGGAAACCTTTAAAGCCGAAGATTTCCCAGGCATCACCACCAGCGAAATGCTTTCTTACAATATCGATGATGATGCCAAATCCGTTCAAAAGGAGCATATCGTAAAAATCGCCAGCGATTTTCTGGGTATTGCGTCACGTTTTGATCAATTGAGCTTTTACGAGCCCTTTGACATGGATCAGATTTACCAACTGGTACCGGCAAAGGTCAACGAGGTTGAAATCAGACGCTTTGAAATGGTGGTTCACAATCTTCAATCGTCCTTCGATACCTATGTCATCCACGGCGGCTTTCGATTCGGCGATCGCAAGCTTAAAGAGTTGCGGAGCTTTTTTTCAGTGGTTTTCCATCTGTTGCAGTTGATGGGGCGATTGCTGCACTTCTACGAACGCCACCTTCATGAAGCCGGTTATAAAAATACGTATAAACAGATCCAGGAGCGTTTGGCTGAGGTCGTCGAACCGGAACAGCTCCTTAAGTCAACCATTAATTACGGCTTGTTTTACTGTTGCCATTACCTGAGCGCCGGAAAAGATGTAGCGCGTGACATACTGAACGAAAATGTCGAACGTGGATCTATCCGGGTGGGAATTCCCGTAAAACTTGGATTTCATAGCCGCCCAAGCTTGTTGGTCGCAAAAGTCGTACAATATTATGGCGGGCCGGTGGAATTGGTGATTAATCAAGATCGCTTTGATGCCAGCAGCGTCCTCGATATTCAATGGGCCGGTGGAAAGATTCAGAAAGAAAAAATATCGGAGGTGATTTTTGAAGGGGACGTAAGGGCCTTAAAAGATATTGAAATCCTTGCCAGTGTCAATTATGGGGAGGATACAATGGGCAAAGGTGTTCCACTGCCGAAAGAATTAAAGTATCTAAAATGATTACGGCCATCATTGTTGCTGCCGGGCAAGGGCTGCGTATGGGGTCAGCCCAACGCAAACAATTCCTGAAGCTTTGCGGTGAACCTATCTTAATTCATACGCTGCGTGCATTTGATGCCTGTCAAGCCGTTGGGCAATTGTTATTGGTCGTCCCAGCCGGCGAAATAGACTTTTGCCGAAAAAATATCATTGAACCGGTGGATATCAGCACCAGAATCGCTATGGTGCAAGGTGGAAACAGCCGTCAGGATTCAGTGTTCAATGGACTCGAGTCCATTCCAACCAATGAAGGCATAGTCCTGATACACGATGGTGTCCGCCCTTTGGTCAGCGTGGAATTAATTGATGCTTGTATCGAGGGGGCGCAACGTTGGGGGGCTTGCATACCCGCCCTCATACCGGTGGACACACTCAAACAAATCGCCGGTAACGACATTATCGAGCGAACCATTTCTCGAGACAGTGTGCGCCTGGCCCAGACACCCCAGGCTTTTCATTTATCTGTTCTTCGAAAAGCGTATGGGCAGGCCAAACTAAGGGGATGGAAAGCCACCGATGATGCTTCCCTTGTGGAACGCATGGGGATGAGTGTTCATGTCATACCGGGCATGAGGGAAAATCTGAAAATAACAACGGCCGAAGATCTCGCTTTGGCTCAATGGTACCTTTCAAAAAAAATAAAAAAACGGGCCTTTAACCCATAACATGGCTTTCTGATCCCTTGAGTATGTATCCAGTTATCAATCCAGGGTTTTAAGTTTTAGGTTTTAGGTTTTAAGTCAAGGATTGGGACCTGTTTTCTATAGCCGGATGATGCGATCATGGCCTATGGCCGTGTGTATATCACCATCAAAGGCGGATGCCTCAGTAATTATAATAGATAGAATTCATTAACCTAAAACCTAAAACCTAAAACTTAAAACCTAAAACATGCCAGGCGAATAAAATGCAGGCCGATTCTCCACTGCTTGAGTTTTAGGTCTGTAAAAAAATCATTTGTCCAAAATCAGATTCCGCAATAAATTGGCTAATTTCTTTGAATCGTGACGAATAATGTGATCGCTGGAATCAAGCAAATCGGCCGTATATAGTTGGCGGTGGTTCCAATAATCGTCGTGGGGATCGGTTTCAACATATTCGGATTTCTCACCGGCATATAGATCGCACAAGTCACTGTTGGGACGGCGGTTGTTGCCAACGATAATATCGATGGGCTTTTGAGTGAATACTTCCAAATGCTGAACAAAATCAGACCCTTTAAACGTGTGGGTCTCACCAAACTTAGTCATGATGTTGACAATATAAACAAGTTTGGCCGAGCTTCTCTGAATGGCTTCTTTTACGCCGGGAACGATGAGATTGGGAATAATGCTGGTAAAAAGGTCTCCCGGCCCAATTATGATGAAATCGGCGCCTTTTATGGCATCGACCACTGGCGGGTGAACACTGATCCGATCTGCGTGGTGGGGTACCAGGTATACATCCTTTATTTTTTCCCTTTGATGCTCTCTGGGCATGTCAATGGCCCCTTCACCGTAAATACGTGTACCGTCGGTTAGTTCGGCTACCAGCGTCGCCCGATCAGTGGTCACGGGTAAAATGGTGCCCTTGACATCCAGAATTTCCGCCAAGGCAGCAACGCCGGACGGGAAACTGCCGGTATACCGGGACAGCATGGTGAGCAGCATATTGCCGGCATTGTGCCCCTTTAAGCGGCGATCGTTCATAAACCGTTTCTGCAAAAGAGGCCGAACACTTTCCTGATGCGGTGAGAGTGCCAAAACACACTTCAGGATATCACCGGGTGGAAGAATTCCCAGCTCATCACGCAGCCGCCCTGTGCTTCCACCGCTATCCACCATTGAGACAATTGCTGTAATAGCAATATCTTCGATCCGCTTTAGTCCGCACAACAATGCATATTGGCCGCTGCCGCCCCCGATGGTGATCACTTTAGATAGTGTCATTTTTCCTATTGTCATGGTTCTCTTTTTATAATGTTTGAGCAGGCCATCACCGATAACCGCAATTTCTCGCACCGTTGAAGCCGCCGGCACTAATTCAGATTTGATCAATCATTTAATTGTCCGATATTTTATTTCAAAAAGCAATATCAGGCAACTTTACAGGGGATCAGCAGGTTGATATCTTCCAGGACATACTTATTATATCGAACATGAATCTTTAGTTACTCAATTTGAAGGGAGAGAACGACTATGGTTATGGCTCCTGATAACGACAATCAATCAACTGCTGATGCCGAACAAGCCTTTCTCAGGCAACTGAGACAAACTTTTGACCGGATGCCTAAAGAAATACCACTTTTCCTTTTCATTGGCCGTGGACAAGACGACGTTTTTGTTCAAGCGTGCAGACAGATTGTCAGGGCCTTTCGCGAGTTGACTTCCAAAATTTCAATCAAGGAGTACTACCTGGATCATGATTTGGCCGCCAAATGGGGCGTAGACAGTTCTCCGACATTGTTGATTGATCCTGAAAACTACAAAATTCGCTGGGTGGGCGCTCCCATGGGAGAGGAAGGGCGATCCTTTCTTGAGGCCATGATCCTTATCGGTATGGGCAAGAGCGGCATGAGCGAACAATCGCTTACCGTAGTACAGAAGATCGATACACCCCGGCAGTTGAAAGTGTTTGTCAGTCCCACGTGCCCCTATTGCCCCCAGCAGGTGGTGAACGGACTTAGAGCGGCCATAGAACGGCCGGATATGGTATCTCTTGAAATTGTCGATATCCAGTGCCGACCGGATCTGGCAGACCAATATGGGGCGCATAGTGTCCCCCAGGCCTTCGCAAATGACGTATTGATCGGTCAAGGGGCCCAGCAGGAAGAGGTGTTTATGTCCTCCTTGCTCAAACTCGAGCCCCAAACGATTTTTATCCCCGAAAGTACCGCAGAATTGGTCGAAGTTGATTTGCTGATTGTTGGAGGCGGCCCGGCCGGTTTGACAGCCGGTATTTATGCCGAACGCAGCGGACTTAAAACGGCCATCGTTGAAAAAGATTCATTGGGAGGACAGGTGGCGCTCACACCGGTGGTCGAGAATTACCCCGGTTTTACTCAGGTAGGTGGTAAAACCCTGGTAGACATCATGGTTTCCCATGCACTTCAGTACGTCAATATCTTCCAGGGTGAGCAAGTATTGGATATAAAATCTGGTGAGCCCATAGAGGTAAAAACAAGTCGGCGAAAATTTTTAGCTAAAAGTGTTTTGTTGGCAACAGGAGCCAAACATCGAAACCTGGGCGTTCCCGGTGAACAGCAATTTTCAGGCCGCGGGGTCAGCTATTGCGCGACATGCGATGGGCCTTTGTTTAAAGGGCGTAAGGTGATTATGGTGGGCGGCGGAAATTCCGCCGTCACTGAAGCCCTGCATTTGCATAACATGGGCGTTTCCGTGACCCTGGTGCACCGCCGCGACAAGCTCAGAGCGCAAGATGTGTTGTCCCAGCAACTGGAAAATAACCACATCCCAATTTTATGGAATACGCAGATAAAAGAGATTAAAGGCAATGAACGTGTTGAAAAGGTCGTGCTGTTTAACAATCAGGCTCAAACAGTGGAAGAGGCTGACTTTGACGGGGTCTTTATTGCTATCGGTTATCAACCGGCTGTGGATTTGGCCCAAAAGATCGGCGTTGAATTAAATGGCGAAGGCTATATCGATCATGATCATGCACATCGAACAAATATACCTGGAATTTACAGTGCCGGTGATGTTGAAGGCGGGTATAAACAAATCGTAACCGCAACGGGTCAAGGTGCGGCTGCTGCCATGACCATTTTTGAAGATATGATTAATCCTTACTGGAAGAGGTTAAATAGAGACGCAATCAAGGGGTAAAGCATGGCTGTAGGTGTGGTTAGGTCCTTCAATGACGAAGAAGGATACGGGTTTATTGAAACCGATGAGGGTGAGCATATTTTTGTTCACCACAGCTCCATAGAGATGGATGGTTTCCGGACCCTTTCACCTGGTGCTAAGGTGCTTTTTGAAATCGTCATTGGAAAACGTGGACCGGAGGCAAAGCAAGTCAGAAAGATTTAGTGTGGTGTCAACCTATGATTTGGATTTGAGCATTTCAATGGTCTCTCTATAGTTCTCCGTATTGAATATAGCTGATCCCGCCACAAAGACATCTGCCCCTGCGGTAGATACTTCCGCAATTGTTTGGCTATTGACGCCGCCATCTACCTGAATCAGAATGTCCAGGCCTTTTTCATCAATCAGCGATTTCAGCTGGGTGATTTTTTCCAGTGCACTTTGAATGAATGTTTGCCCGCCAAAGCCGGGATTAACGCTCATAATCAATACAAAGTCCAATTCTTCGAGGACATATGCAATTGAGGATAACGGTGTTGCCGGATTCAGCACGGCTCCCGCTTTAGCACCATTGTCACGGATGAAGTTCAGCGTACGGTGCAGGTGGGGACAGGCCTCAACCTGCACCGACAGATAGTCCGCCCCGGCATTGGCGAAATCAGGGATATAGTTGTCCGGATTTTCGATCATCAGGTGAACATCCACCGGCAGTTTCGTGGATCGGCGCACAGCCTCCACCACAAGCGGTCCCATGGTAATGTTGGGGACAAAATGCCCATCCATGACGTCTACGTGTATCCAATCAGCGCCGGCCTCCTCCACGGCTTTTATCTCCTTGCCTAAACAACTGAAATCCGCCGATAAAATCGATGGTGCAATTAATTTCATCCCAGTTCTCCTGTTATTCATAGTGCTTGGTCATTTTTAATTCATTGTCCAAATATAAAAAAAGGGCTGTGGGCGCATCACGAAAAATGATGAGCCATATCTCTTCTCCCGGTTTGACAAAATCATTGAAAAGATTAAAAGCAGCATCCGGCCTGGTAATGCGGACACGTACCTGCTGCCGCAAATAGCCATGAGCGGTGCGATAGCGAAATAGCGTCGCATCACGTCGCTGGGTATCCACGCCCTTCGGGTTTGGTCGATTGATGGTTAAGTCAACCACCGCTGCCGATAACACAGGCGAACCACCCATGGGGGATTGTGCCACCACCGTATCAACTGGAAAATCACGGTTATCCACCGGTGTGATCGTTCCCACGGTCAGTTGATACGCTTCAATGGCTTCAATGGCATCATCGAGGCCCATTCTCTTTAGATCCAACATTCGAAGCCGCCGTGGTGTCGGGCCCGCACTGATCAACAGACCAATCGCATCACCGCGCACACCTTGGGTACCTGGCAGCGGGTATTGCGACAATACCTTGCCTTTTGACTGATTTGAATAGGTATAGCTCAAGTCGCTTTGGCGCAAGTCGTTTTCTTCGAGGATGATGCCGGCCATTGACAGTTCCATTCCCACCACGTTTGGGAACACGACTGAGCGGACACCTTTGGATATGACCAGTCGCACGTCGCGTCCATGCTTGATCTCCGTCCCCGGATCAGGGAATTGGTCGATGATATGGTGTTTGGGAACTGAAGGATTAAATTCGGATCCTTTTACCTTGGTGTTTAATCCCAAATCGGATAGCACCTCGAGCGCATAAACCACATCCTTGCCGACCAAGTCAGGCACCACCACCCGGTTGTCGCTTCGAATGAGCAGGTGGATGGTAAAATAGGTGCCCAGACCCGCTGCAGCCATGAAGGTTGAGATATAAAGGATCATTTTCGCAAATCGGGTAAGCACGGTTTTCGGTCTCAGAAAGGAATATTCAGACTAAAAGCCAGGGCCTTGCCGGCGGTTGTTCGTGGAGGTCCTGCTTCAGACACCTGGTGGTTGTTTTTTAATTGGTCGATAAATTGTCGCTTTTGCATCCGGTTGTATTTGTGTGCATCATTGACGGCACCATAAATGTTACCGGCATAAAAACCGATACCGACGAAGGAAATTAATCCGCCTAATCCATATTGATCGTTATCGAAGGCATCGCATGCGGCCCAAATTAAACCGACATTAACAGCCAATGCGATAAAGGCGTCTTCATAGCGGTGACAGTAGAGTTGTCCACCTCCTGGAATGATGGAAAGTGTTCCGGCCAAGGCAGGACTTTTGGTGCCAATGGATTTGGCGTCGCCAAGGGCCGTATCCAAACCCGTTAATTTATACCTGCTTCGGCCTGCGGGTGTTATGCGGTCAAAGGCTGTCTTTGCCCCATCCCAATCCGTCAGTTCAATATGGATCCATGCGATCCGGTAGTAAGCCCTGTCCTTTATCTTCGGATCTGCGCTCAATGTAATAATATTGTTTAGCTGCACCAGCGCATGCGTGGGTGCGTTCATCATAAGGTGGGCATCCGCCATCTTGAAAAAGGACTCAGCAGCCAGCGAGTCCATCGGTTCAGAAGCTGAAAGATCTTTAAATACAGCAAGCGCCTTTGCGGGGTCTCCGGCCAACAGAAAGGATTCGCCTGACTTAAAGATGGCTTCGCGCTTTTTAGGATGGTCCGGAAAGAAGAAGCTGAAACGTTGGTATTCCTCTGCGGCTCGTAAATATTGTTGGTTTGCAAATAACATCTCGGCGTAGTTCAATTGCCGATCGGCCTCAATCGTCAAGGCAAAGGCCGGGCAATGCATACCGATGACCATCAAGCCGATAGCCAGCGGGAGCCAGAGACGGTGCGGCGAGGACCTCAGCATCTTAGGGCTTGCTCCACCAGCGCGTATTGGCTTCAAGGGGGTCATAAGAGCGCACCTTGCCCTTGACGCGTACTTTGGGAGCGAGGTGAACCTCGTCATGGCCGCACCTTAACAGGCGGTCACAGGCGATGATCCATCCCTTTATTGCGCCGTGGCGCTGAATCGCTTGTGATGCATAGTGGGAGCATGAAGGATACATGGGGCAACGGTCCCCATCTGCTTTTGAAATGTACTTTTGGAAAAATCGTACGGGGGATGTCCAGGCGGACGAATGGGTGTTGGAATGGCCTTTCGGTTGCCCTGCCATCGCGAGACGGGGGATAACCAGAACCAGTAACAGAACAGCCACGCCAGTGCCTCGGCAGACCAGGCAACTGGTGTTGTGAAGCATGTGTGTTGGTATTTTCATCCGAATTCTCAATTCATATGCGTCTTTACTTCTGGGTGACACGCACCACCTCTTCAATTGTGGTGATGCCGCGCAAGACCTTTTCAATACCATCACGTCGCAGTGTCACCAAACCCAATTTCAAGGCTTCCTGTTTTATCTGGTAGGCGTCGAATGTACGCTGAATCATGGTTTTAAGCTTATGCCCCATGATCATGATTTCATATATGCCGATGCGTCCCCGATAACCCGTATGAAAACACTGATCGCATCCCTTGGCGCGGTAGAAGGTGTAATTTCTCAGGCGATCAGGCCGTACACCCAATGTCTGCAGCGTCATGTCGGGTTTATAAGGTTCTTTACAGTGGTCACAGAGCACGCGTACCAGGCGCTGGGCGATCACAGCTGAAACAGACGATGAGATTAAAAATGGTTCCACACCGATATCCACCAGACGGGTGATGGCACTGGCCGAGTCGTTGGTGTGCAGGGTTGAGAACACCAAATGGCCGGTTAATGAGGATTGGATGGCAATCTCGGCGGTTTCACGGTCACGGATTTCACCGACCAGAATGACGTCCGGGTCTTGCCGCACGATGGATCTTAATCCGCGTGCAAATGTTAAATCGATTTTGGTATTAACTTGAATTTGGCTGATGCCTTTTAATTGATACTCCACAGGATCTTCAATGGTGATGATGTTGATATCCGGTTTATTGATCGTAGAGAGAATGGAATACAGGGTAGTGGTTTTTCCACTACCCGTTGGTCCTGTCACCAGGATGATACCGTTGGGTGCTTTGACCAAGTCCCCAACTTGCCTTAGTTGTTTTGGCGAAAGTCCGATTTCGGACAATTGAAATATGGAACTGGATTTATTCAAAAGGCGCATGACCACGCGTTCGCCAAAAGATGTCGGCAATGTTGATGTTCGGACATCGATGAGCTGCTGTCCGATCTTAACCTCGAAACGACCGTCTTGGGGCAGGCGTTTTTCGGCGATATTGAGTTTGGCCATTACCTTTATTCGCGAAGTCAATGCCGGTTGTATCCACTTTGGCGGAGTGAGCAAGTCATAGAGAATGCCATCAACACGGTAGCGAACCTTAAAGCTATCCTGATAGGGTTCAATGTGAATATCACTGGCCCGGGCTTTGATGGACTGAGAAAGGATATGATTCACCAATTTGATGATGGGTGCGTCGGATGTGTCTTCTAGCAAATCAGCCGTGTCTTCGATTTCACTGATGATGGCGCTCTCGTCTTCCATATCCTCAACCAACTGTTGGGCTGAGCCTTGACCAAGATCAAAAGAGAGATTGATGGCTCCCAAGATGGCTTGTTTGGTGGAGAGGACCAACTTGTAATTTTCGAGGCCCAGAATGTTGGCCAAATCATCTATGGCACTGAAATTACTGGGATCATGTAGGGCAATGATGGAAACTGTATTGGTTGTTTCACTGTCAACTGCAGATGAAAGATCGGGTTGACCCGTTGGGCTTGGCACGGTCATGGGGATGATATGGTGGCGTTTCAGGAATTGAATGGAGATTCTTTTTGAAAAATCGCTTCCGATATTTTCCATGGGGAGTTCGGGCCAGAAAGGAAGCTCATACTGCATGCCCAATGCCTCAAGCATCTGGGTTTCAGTAATGACTTTTTTTTCCATGAGAATATCGCCGAGCCGTCCGCCCTTTTCATTTTGAATGTGCCGGGCTTCGGATAGAGCTTCATCGGTGACGTCGAAGCGGTTTTTTAAGATGTGCGCTAATTCCATAGATGCATCTATATCTTAATGAGCATGGGATCATAATGATCCGATTTAAGGCGATCGATGAGTTGGTTGGCCGATTGGCGGTGTTCAAAAAAGCCGATGCGTACGCGAAACCAGGTTTTCTCGGCCACACTTGATTGTACGGTATAGGCGGCATAGCCAAGGTCATTGAGTTTTTTAAGTATTTGATCCGCCTCTTGTATGTTGGGCACAGAGGCGACTTGCACTGTATATCCACCCTCCCCGGTGGCGCCTGTTTGGGTCGGTTGAACCGAAGCTTGATCGGTTTTCACCGGTTCGGGCGCAATTGCGGGGGTAGATTGGTCGTGGTTGACACCGCTATCAGGTGAGGCGGATGCATCGGTTGCCGCAGGTTGCGTTTGGGGCTCATGGACGGATAAAGGCTCCTGGTCTTCCCGATATTGAAAGGACTCCACGCCGGGGTCGGGCGTTGCCCGCGATGTCTCTTTTGCCGGTTCACCATCGTAGAGTTTGATGCTTTCTTCTTTGATTTTATCGATGTGATCCCGTTTTTCTTTCGATACCTCAGTGGCTTCATCCGGATTCTGAATGACCCGCGGCGTCAGAAAGACATATAGATTGGTCTTGTCATTGGTGTTGGCCTTCTGGCTGAAAAGAAATCCCAATCCGGGGATGTCCCCCAAACAGGGAACCTTATATTTCGTATTATCGATTTGGTCGTCAATCAATCCCCCGAGCACGACCGTATGCCGGTCTTTTACGATGGCGGTGGTTTCCACGGTTCGTTTCAACGTAGTGGGTTGGGAGGTCTGAGTACCCGCTACCGAGCTGACTTCCAAACTCAGTTCCAGCCGCACCATTCGATCTTTGCTGATGTGAGGGGTGATTTTTAACGTTTTGCCCACGTCGCGGTACTCAAATGAATTGTAAATTGTCGATCCCGCGTCATTTGCCGTGGCCTGGGTTTGAAATGGAATATTGCTGCCCACGTAGATTTTAGCCTCTTGGTTGTCGGTGGTCAGAATCTGGGGAGTGGACAGGATGTTGGTGTCCTTATCCTTCTTATAGGCCTGGATGATGGCTTGGATGGTCGGAAAGGTAATTCCGCCAACGGTGATATTCTCTCCAAACAGACCCAGTGAGAACCCGGCAGGCAATGAGGCCGCTCCGGCGGCCGCAAGCGTGGTCCCGATAGTGCCTTTTTCGCCGCCAAAACCGCCGGCACTGAATCCGCCGCCATAGACGCCCTCGCGCCCCTCGTAGATTGCTTCTCCACCTGCAACCCACTCCGTTCCCAGTCGAAAATCTTTGGTGATGTTGACCTCCATGATCAGCGCTTCGATATACACCATGGCCCTGGGAATATCGATTTTCTTGATAATGTTTTCCAGAACGACGTAGTCTTCCATGTCGGCCATGATGATCAGGCTGTTGGTAGCCTTGTCGGCAGAGATACGGACCTTGTCGGAAACCACGGGGGCCGTCTTTTTACCCGGCGTTTTGCCGGCGGCATCTTTTTGGGGAATGTCTTTAAGGACATTGGCCAGTTCTTCGGCATTGGCATGTTCAAGATAGTAGACATGAATTTTGGCTTGGCCTCTGGGCGTTTCTTTGTCCAGGCTTTTGATCAGTTTACGGATATTGTCCGTATCGCCCTCACTGGCCAGCAATACGATGGAGTTGGTGCGCTCATCCGCAACAAAGGTGATCTCTTTTACGATGGCACCTTTTGCCCTGGCTTTTTTTTGAAATATGGAAGTGAGCAGCGTCACCAGTTTACTGGCATCCGCGTATTCCACCGGTATGATCGCAATCTGTTGTCCCACACCGGTGATGTCGATGGCGTTGAGGATACGCTGCAGCCTCCTGATATTGGATTGAACGTCGGTGACGATCAACGTGTTGGTCGGTGTATAGGCTAATATGACACTGCTTTTGGAGACCAGGGGGGTGAAGAGTTTTTTTATCTCGTCGGGGTCTGCATAACGCAACGGTATGATTTGGGTCACCACGTTATCCCCGACGGTCCCGGACTCCTCTTCCAAGCGGGTTCTGATGTTTTTGCTGCGGGCATCGGGGGAGGGGACGATTTTGGTGATTTTTCCGGACGGCACGGTGGTGTAACCGTGAACCTCCAAAACGGAGAGGAAAACGTGGTATGCTTCGTCGACGGTAATTTTGCCGGGAGAGATAATGGTCACTTTGCCTCTGACCTTGTCATCGACGACAAAGTTTCTTTTGGTTAAATCGGACATGAATTTGATAAACACAACGATGTCCACATTGTTGAAATCGATGGAGACCAACTGAGCGCTTTTATCGGCCGTGGCCTGGGCATGCAGAGATTCGGTGTGCATCAGGGAAAAACCAATCATGATGACGACAACGGTGATGACATATAGGCGTTTAAAGCAATTCATAATCTTCATTCTCAGCGGTGTTGGCGGTATTGTTTTTCATAGTACCATAACACCCTTTTTTAATTGATATTATTGATATCGTCAATATAAAAAAACGATCCGTTCACTAGCGTATTCTGTATTCAATTGTACGGTCTCTGCCTCTGCGTTGGATCATTACCGAGACGCTATCCGTAGATTTAAGGTTCTCGTATAGTCTCAAGGCGTCATCCACTGATTGGATATTTTGGCCGTCTACGCTTTTCAAAACATCTCCATTTCTCAAGCCCATGCGACGAAAGATGGAGTTGGGTTTGATGTTCGAGACGGCGAGGCCCGCTTGTTGACCGTTTTCGCCCACATGTGGCGTGATTTTTATCTGTGTCATTAATTTGGAGACATCTTGCATGGCTTCATTGATCATATTTCTTCTCAGACTGACACGTTGTTTGCGTATTCCGCCTGGCCGCGGGCTGATTCTTTGGCTGCTTCTTCTTGGAATCCGACTTGTTCCGGTGCTTTGTTTCAGCTCTTCCATAGCAAGAATTTCGTCTCTGCCATTGACGGCAAGAACCACCTTGGAACGCAGAATCAGCTTTACAGTTGCATTCTCAATACTGTCTCCCACGCGATAGAGGTTTTGTTGTCGGTTCTGTGTATTTTCAATGACCGCATATGACTTTTCAGCATCACCGCTGACGGTGCCCCATAGCTTGAGTTTAAGCTCGGTCCGGCTCATTTCATCCAAGTTGATATCGGTTTTTTTGATGGGGGATGCCGTTTCCTTTCGGGTTTTAAACAGGTCTCTTTGAAGTATCGGTCGATAGGCGCTATAGGATTTGCGGGCACGGCGGTGGGAGGTCGTTTCAGGTGATTTTGCAATCAGGGCCGGTTCTGACGGTTTGAGCTGAAGACCCCAGATCTGATAAAAGAGGCCGGCGGCAAAATAGGCCCCTAAGGCGATTAACGCCAGATTTAGTATGGTTATGGCACGTTGGATGTTCATATATGGCTACCTGATGACATATCTGGGATTGTTAAGCGTACCGGATATTCGAAAAACCACACCTCTTTTTTGGGCATTGGCACTGGCCAGGACACCTCCGATCATGTCGCTCTTATGATAGGCGATAAAAGCCGGTTGCGGCTTCAGCGTCAGGGTCATCGATATACGGCTCTCTTCAATGGGCTCTCGGAAGATGATGGACCCGGTAATTTTGCCTTCTAATTGGTTGCCGAAAGCCTCGCAGTTTTTGATCTGAAGCATGCGCTGGGTGATGACCAATTGCGTATTCAGCTTTGTAAAATCCAAAGACTCGATGCCCATCAGAGCTGGTTCGAATTCAATCTGGGCCGGCGATATCTCGATACTGACATCCGCCGTACCGCCACTTTTCAGGCTATCGAAGCGAATGTTGGCATCCAGTTCGCCATTGGTTTGGTAATTTTTCCAGTGGTTGAAAATGTCAATGTAGTCCAGAGGGGCTTTTTCAACGGTAATCGCAAATTTGGATTGCTCTCTGTTGTTTTCGATAATGGTATCGGCACGCCCTCTCAATTTACCGCCGCCCATGCTTGCAGTGTAGTTATAACGTTTGGATCGGGAGAATAAAGATAGGAGTTCCGGTTTTACTTTTAGAAAATCCATACGCATGATCGGAATTTGGGCATAGTTTACCGATAACGGTTCAAGTTTTAATCCCGGTGGCAGGGTGGGTCGTATTGAATTCGTATCTAGCTGCACTTTGGGATCAAGGCGAGCGATCTGACCCGACAGTGCATAGAAGACCATTTCCGAAGGAAATCGGTGATAAAGGAAGAACACCAGTGCGACCATCGTGAAAACAATATACAGGAATATTTTTGTTGTCCGTTTCATGACTACCGTTGAAAGGTCTCCACTTGAAGTACCGTGTTCAAAAGCCCCTCATTCTTATCATCCCGGGTAATGGAGATGCGCTTTACCCAGACCACATTTACAATATCTTCTACGCCATGGAGAAAAGTCGTCAGCTGATCCATGGTAAGGGCATTCAATTTCATTTCCACTGTGGAAAGCTTGTACGAACTGTTCTTGATATTGGCCGTAGAAGGTTTCATGTAGATGATGTTGTTTTTAATATTGCTTTTTCCAGCCAGGCGGTCGATGAATGAAAACAGGCTAAAGGTCTTCGGCCTTTTTTTGATTCGATTTTCCATACCGGCAGAGCTGCGGGATAACAGCAAGTATTCGGCTTTGAGATCTTGAATCTTTTGCACATCTTCAGTTTTAACAATGATTTCCTTGCGCAGGTGATCCCGTCGATCAATGAGCGGGAAAATCAGCACCTGTAAGATCAAAAAAAGCAATAACGCCAAGCCGGCGATGGCAATTGCCAACTTTTCGCGTCGCTGCAAATTGACATTCAGCTGAGGCGATAGCGATTTAAGCGATATGGATGGAAAATTGAAGATTTTCATAAGTCTATTTTCAGTTTGAACCGAACTTTTTTCCCGGATTTGTCCATATTGGCTGATGCAATGGTAACTTGTTTAAACAGCTTTCCTTTCTCAACATTGCTTTTAATATCCTCAACGGAATTAAAATCGGCTGTTTCTCCGGATATGGTGACCGACCCCCCCCCCATGGTCATGCGTTTAAGCAAGACATCCGTCTGCTGCGGGATAAGCTGGCTTATCTGGAGCAGCACATCAATGGTGCGGACCTGTTCGGGATTCATTCCGGTGGTGGCATTGCCTTTGCGGATCTCCTGTATTTTGCTTTCCATAAGACTCAGGGGGTTCCCTTTGGCGCGACTGTCAGGAAAGGCGGAAAGGTAAACCTGCTGGATTTGATCTTCGAGCTTTTGAACCCGTTGGTTTAGAAGGTAGCTGTCAATAATCACACCCGTAAGGCCGATAATCAACGCTGTAGCCAGTAAAAAAGCGGGTCCCATGATGTAGGGACGATAGGTGGTCCATAAATTTCGAAGTGGAGAGTGAATACGATGAAAGTTGGCACAGGGGCGACCTTCGGCCTCCAGTATAGCCAAAGATAGAGGACTCACCAGTATTTCAGGGTTCCAATCAACTCTATCATCCATTTCCAATCTCGTGTTGTATTGGAGCAGGTCAATGCTCTCCACCGGGAGCTCTAATGAGGATGCAATGCGTTCCAATGCCCCCGGGACTTGAAGACCCGGACCGGAGGCATAGGCGGTCGCGGGTGCAAAGGTTTCGTTGCGGTGATCACTCAAAGCCGTGAGCGTTTGACGGATTCTGAGGGCCATGGCTTCAGTAGACTGCTCGTCATTCACCTTCGTGGCCAGCCGGCGAACCAATTCGATTTTCCCGGACATGATGGCCAGAAGGGTGATTTTTTCATAATCCACATCCAACACAAGCATTTGATCGGAAACCAGTTCCTCAAGGCGGGAGAGATATCTGGCCAGTGGAAAGCCGCCGGGGACAACGAGTTGAGGGCGAATGTTGACTGCATCAAAGGCGTCCATGTAGCTTTGGAATAAGTCCCGGTCAATGGCCACCGCCAGGATTTCGGAAAGATCGCCGATATGATTCTTATGAAAACCGATTTTCAGTCCATCGATACCAATGGGCAGCATGGGTTCAAGTTCAAACGGCAACACCTGTCGGATCTTATTGTCGTCTTTAAAAGGAACCTGAAGGTTGTGGTATATCATGCCGTCTGCCGGCAAGGCCACAACCACCATGGCTGGGCCGACAGCTACCTGCTCTTTGAGCAGTGTAAGGGTTTCGACCAGCGGATTGGCGTTATCGGATGGATCAGTTAAAGATATTACGGCACTCTTCTCAACGGTATTTGCCTTTAAACCCGTATTGAGAAGAACAGCAGCGACGTTTGTATCGCTGCGAATGTCGATGGCGAGTATTTGACGGCTCATATCAACTCTTGTTTATGCTCGAGCTTTCGTACTATCGGGCTGCTGTATGATCAACAGTATGTTGAATTCAAGTTTGCGTGCGAAACATAAAGGCTAATTCGGTATCCGGCCAACAGCGAGCCTGTCGTTTCGTTTTGCCACTATATGCTATTCTGTCTTCCAATTCAAGACTTTACATTGCCATGGAGATGATTCGGATTCCCTTTCCCTGCGAACGACGGCAGTGGTCGATACCCTTGCACCGTCCAACTCAGCTGAGGCAACGATGCGAAAGACATTGCTGGATATCGATATGAGGTCAGGATCCAGATCAATACCGGCAAATCCGGGCACATTTTTATACCACTTGATGTTGGTCAAGTCATTGGTATATTGGGTACCGTCTACGGCTTCTCGATAGTCAATCAATAAATCGGCAAAATCCTCGTTTTCCTGGGGCACCAACACCTTTAATACCTGCAGATCCGCTGTATTTATATTAATTTTGCCTGTATATTTAAATTTCTGGTCCTGTTCCTTTTCGGCGCCATAGACGGTGATATAATCGTTCAAGCCTGCTGATCCGCCAATTCCACCAAATAGTTCGGGTGTAATACCCTTAACCAGGCGCACTTCGGAAATATGGTCAAATGGACCATTTTTACATGCATAAGGCGGATCCAAACCCTCATAGTAATCGGATTCGGCCCCGCTTAAACCGGTAATCAGATCTTCATCCTTATCAATCCAATCTTTCACTGAACTGATAATGGTTGCCGGATCCGTCTCCTCCATGTCCACAGTGTCATCATCCAAAAATTCAAATACGGACAATAGATTGTCGGCCAAACGCTCCCACAGGCGACGTTGTTTGTCGTTAAATTGACCGCCTTCAGGGAATTGGACCAGGGCATTGATTTGGATTTTCCCCAGTTCATCGACGATCTTGACATCTAATTTTCCCCGGTCAAACGGAATCTGTTCCAGCAGGGTCTTCATGGTCTCTTCATCGGACCAATCTTCCTGAAGCGAGTCCGTATCTGAATCCAATCGATCTTTGATCAGCACGGCCATGGCCAGGTGGATGCCGGATGTCGTCATTTCATCCAAGGTGACGCGGTCTCGCATGGCTGCGGCGTTGAGCAAGTTGGTACGCTCGTTGATATGCAGTTCCAAAGCGGCTGTTGCCAGGATCAGCACCACTGCCAAGGCCATTACCACCGCCATACCTTGATTTTTTATCCTGAAGGGGAACCGCTGGCCGTCCGGGCCGTATGTATGATGACGCATTTTCATATCGGCTACCTTTTAACCGGTTTGTATCGATATACAGGCAATGCGACCCTGGTGGAAAAGACATGGTTGGTCTCTTCGGTACCGATAGACACTTTAAAGCCGATGGCGCTCGGGGTCCCGTACGCCATATCGTCCGACTCCGAATCCCACTCTTCATATTCGCGGCCTTCGGCATCAAAATAGACCAATTCGTAGCTGCGGACCTGTTCGCACAGGATCGGATCGGTTTCATTTTCTTCAAATTCTTCAGGATAGGGATAAAGCTTATCTGCTCGACGAAGAATGAAGTCGTTTTCCGGTGTCTGTTGGACATAGTAAACAATTTCAGCAATCCCTTCATGGGGCTGCTGATTAAAGGGCAAATGCGCCATGGAAGTGAAGCGCAGCCAGCCGAAGGATTGTCCTCCCACATTTCGGACTTGCCCTTTGACATGGTAAATTTCAGGTTCGTCATCAATGTCAGGGGGCTTATAGCGCGGGTAGGTGGTAACATGAATGGATTTAAGGTCGTTGGTCATGCGTTTGACGCAGGCATTGCCCATCTCATGAAGATCTGTGCCGGTATTGATGTGCTCGGCACTGGAGAAAATACCGTCAAATGAGTTAAGAATCAGGGAGACAACAATGGCCAAGATCAAGACGGCAGTCAAGATCTCTATGAGCGTAAAGCCCCGTTGGTATCGGACCAACATCCAGGGACCGACCCTAATCCGTGTAGAAGCGATATGTATGGAGTTGATAGTCTTCATCATCGTCTCGGGCAACGCGAACATCAATGCGCACCAAATGATAGTCTTTTTCCGTGATCAGCTCGGTAGGGATCTCTTCAACGGACAACGTCCAGCTGTAGCTGGGGTATTCCTCTCCAAAAACACCTTCGCCATCAGAAATGTCATCAAATTCCCGGCGTTCTATTTCGGCCAGTTTGGATTGGGCCAGCTGAGGCGCTATGGTTAAAAACCGGGCTTTTGAACTCATCAGAATGGTTCGCCCTTGTAGTTTATAGATGCTGGTTAAAGCAATGGCTAAAACAGCGAGTGCCACAAGCACCTCCATAAGGGTGAAACCACTGCCATTGTGATTATGCGACGACATATGTGTCAAAGATTGATCCATTCTTCCAGTATCTTTATTTTGGGCAGCAGCGGCTCAATCAGAAAAGTTAGCCGCTGGGCATCATCGTTTTCCAGTTGAATCAGCGCCTGGTCTGAGAATCCCTGCGGATAGAAGCGGATTTCAACCGCTCCGTATGTCAATTGCTCTCTATCCGGATATTGGACGCTGCGAATTTGAATGGACTTATCGATGGTCATCGCCTTATCTTCAGCGGCGGATAACGCCTCCTCGCTCATTCCTGCGTGGCTGATCCATATGCGCTGATGATTCAAATCGATGACCAGCGTTTGAACGGTCTGTTTCTGAATGGCCGCAGAGCGTAAATGGCGGACTGTATTGATCATCCACCGTGACAGCTTTTTGGTGGGATCTTGAAAAGGCCCGCCCTCGAATCTCGGAATGGCCACTGCCAGTACGATACTGATGAGCAGCATGACCACCATGAGTTCTATCAAAGTGAAACCACTGACACACCTTTTTTTATTTACCATGTTGATATGCTTCATGGGGCCCAACGGTTTGATATTTGGATCGAAATAATTAAGACAAATGAGGTCACATGGTTAATGGCGCAACACTATGTTATCATTCAGTTTTTCTATGACTAATCTATTTCCCAGCTGTTAATGTCCTTATCAACGTCTTCACCACCGGAGGTACCATCCGCACCGTAAGAGGTGATATCAAAATCGTCATGAACACCCGGGCTAAGGTAGATATAGTCATTGTCCCAAGGATCTTTGGGAATCTGCTTTTTTTCCAAATACCCGCCTTTCTTCCACTTTTTGGGGATATCGCCGGTTTGCGGCTGGCTAACCAGCGCTTCAAGCCCTTGCTCGGTGGAAGGGTATCTCCCGTTGTCAATTTTATACATTTTCAGGGCGGAACTCAGATTTTCAATTTGCACCTTTGCTTTGGTTTGTCTGGCTTCATCCGCATGGCCGAACAATCGCGGCCCGACGATTCCTGCCAGCAAACCCAGAATCAGGATAACGACTAAAAGTTCGATTAGGGTAAAACCCTTTTTGTTTTCAATATTTGGACCGTTCATAAGCTGTGCTGTGCCTCCTGTGGGGTGCTACCCCATCGTTGTTGTTGTGATGCCCAAAATTATACTTCCAATCCAGTAAACTTTCAACCGCCCGATACCGGCACTGAGGGGGCCATTTTGTCACCTGAATTGTCAGCGAACCAGAGTGCGCATTTCCAGAATGGGCAAAAAAATCGATAATATGATAAAAAGAACCATGGCCGCCATGATCAATACCATAATCGGCTCCAACAATGCCGTCATTCTCATCACAGTCGTTTCAACTTCTTTTTCGAATACGTCGGCTACCTTATTGAGCATCTCTTCAAGATTGCCGCTTTGTTCTCCAACCATGATCATTTGGATGGCAATGGGAGGAAAAACATTTCCGGCTTCCAATGACTTGTGAAGTGCCTGACCCTTTCCCACTTCGACAGTAGCATTTTCAATGATTTCTGAAATGTGGATATTGCCCACCACATTCTTCACGATGTCCATGGCCGGCAGCATGGATACACCGTTGTCCAGCAGGGACCCTAATGTCCGCGCAAAGCGGGCGGTTGCCAATTTGCCCGATAAAGCCCCCGCCAAAGGTAAACGCAAAATATGTTGATCGATCCACCGGTGTCCCTTTTCGCTTTTCCTGACCGCGCGCAGCGCAAAAAGCACGCAGGTCGCCAGGATAAAAAGGATCCACCAATAGGATTTAAAAAGCTCGCTGGTGCCGATCAGAATCTGGGTGGGCAGCGGCAGTTCCTGGCTCATATCTTTAAAAATTGATGTGATGTTGGGAATGACATAAATAAAAAGAAAAACCATGATGAGAAAACCGACCGACATGATCAGCAGGGGATAGATCATGGCAGTGACGACGCGATTCTTCAATTCCTCTTGTTTTTCGGTGATATCGGCCAGGCGGTTGAGAACAATCTCCAAGGTTCCGGAGGTTTCGCCGACACGGACCATATTAACATAAACATCCGAAAAAACAGATGGAAAACCGTTTAGACCGTCGGCAAAACTGGTGCCTTCAACCACAGCATCCTTGATCTTGGCCACCATTTTCTTCAAGGCGGGACTTGGAAATTGTGCCATGAGGGCTTCCAAGGCGGAGACCAGGGGAAATCCCGCTCCGATCAATGTGGCCAATTGACGCGTCATAATGGCCACCTCGGACGGGCGAATGCGTGTAAAGTATTGGGAAAATGAAAAGGCGCTTCGCTCGCGTCGTTCGGTGGCGCCGTCTTTGACTTCTTTCAATTTGACCGGGTAATGGCCTGAGGCTCGAATTTTTTGACGCGCGGCAACGGCTCCATCGGCATCTATGATACCGGTTACGGTTTTTCCTTTTGCATCTAAAGCGGAGTAATCATATACGGGCATAGCAGCCTACATCTTTTCATCAGGTTAGCGTTTTTTAATGGCAGCAGCGAAAAAACCATCCATCTGGTGTTGATGTGGAAAGGTTCTTAGAAAACCCTCCGGGGTGAGCAACCGGGCCCCTTTTTGCACATGTTCAAGTCTGGGTTGATCTATAGCAAACTCTGGATGTTTTTGCAAAAAAGCATGAATGACATCTTCGTTTTCCTCCGGTTCGAAACTGCACACGGCGTACACTAAAAGTCCCTGAGGCTTTAGATAAAGGGCCACATGATCCAACAGCATCATTTGTCTTCGTGCGTTGGATTGGATGTCATCAGCGTTGGTTCGCCATTTGCCGTCCGGATTCTTTTGCAGCACCCCCAACCCGGTGCAAGGCGCGTCTACCAATATTCGGTCATATTTGCCGACGGACATGGTCTTTGCCGGCGCAGACAGGTCCCTTTGGCATGTTTCGACAATGGTGATGCCCAATCGCTTCATCTCCGCATCAAGTGCGTCCAGTTTGGTTTGAATCGAATCGGTTGCCAAAATTCGCCCTTTATTTCCCATGAGTTGAGCCAGGTGTGCGCTCTTTGTACCGAGTCCAGCGCATGCATCCCAAACATGGTGACCGGGATTTGGAGAAAGGAGGTAGGCAATGCATTGGGCAGCTTCATTCTGGACTTGAAACCACCCCTTCTGAAAAGCCGGCCATTGGGGAAAGGGGCGACGTAAAGACGAAAAGGATATACCTACGGGGCTGTGAATTGTATTGGTGAGGGTTTTGACTTCGTTTTGAATACCATCGACCAGATCCTGTCTTGTGACACGAAGCGTGTTTGTTCGCAATGTAATCGAAGGAATCGTGTTTATCCGGCTGCACAGCTTCTCTGTCATCGTCATCCCAAAGCGGTCCAACCAGCGCGAGACCATCCACTCGGGGAATGCGTAATACGCCGATAAGTAAGCCGCGGGATTACGATGACGATCCGGCCAGGTTATGTTTTGTCCCTGTTTGGCGACCTGACGCAATACACCGTTCACAAAACCGGCCGCCCACTTGCGTTTGTTTTTTTTGGCCAATTCCACCGACGTATTCACCGCCGCCGATACAGGGATGCGATCGAGGTGTTGGATTTGAAAAATGCCCGTGTGTAAAATGATGCGCACGAGCGGATCGATTTTTTTTCCCGGGCGGGCTGCAAATTGATCTATGACCCAGTCAAGCCGTGCCTGCCAACGCAATACCCCGTAGATAATGGCGTGGACAAGTGCGCGATCGGCACGGTTTAGCCATTGCAACTCCTCATCTGCCTGGGTCAATAATTGGTCCAGGGTACGGTCGCCGGATTGGATTTGGCTAAGCAGTTTAACGGCTAGTGTGCGTGCCTGGGACATGGTTTAAAAAGTCACGATGTTTGCTGGATTAAGGTCGGAATGCGCCGGCGCTTCTGCCGTTGTTGTCTAAAGGCAGGTGCAATACAACCTGTCATAAAACCTGCCGGTTATGAAAAAACCGAACCGGGCGGCAATGGATTTCCGTGTAGGAATTGTTTAATTGGCATGCGTTTTCCGGAAGCTCCCTGAATTTCCAAAACAGATAACAGCCCGTCGCCGGTGGCGATGCGCAATTCATCCGGGAAACCAGGTACAATCGTTCCCGGCGCTGCGGTGACAGCGGACGTTTCAATGCTGATGGCTTTGTGGATTTTAAAACGCTTGTTTTTGAACATGCAAAAAGCGCCGGGCCATGGGTTCATTGCGCGGACGAGGGCGTCTATGGCCTTAGCGCTTTGGTGCCACTGGACACGGCCGGTATTTTTTTGAAGCATGGGGGCATAGGTGGCCTGATCGTGCCTTTGAGCTCGAGGATGCAACTTGCCGCTCCACAAATCTGCAATGGTTGGGATCAGGAGCTCGGCTCCCATTATGGCCAATCGATCATGAACGGTGGCTGCCGTGTCGGTGCAATCCAGGGGGCTTTCTTTCTGAAGCAATATATCTCCCGTGTCCACACCGTGGTCCATGAGCATGGTGGTGACGCCGGTGGTCTTCTCACCGCGCATTATCGCCCATTGTATGGGCGCGGGACCCCGATACCTTGGCAATAACGACGCGTGTACGTTAATTGCGCCTCTTTTTGGAATGGACAACACCGAGCGGGGCAGGATTTGACCGAAAGCCACCACCACCAAAAAGTCAGGTGTGCGTTCAATCAAGTTGTTCTTAAAGGCATCTTCGCGAACATCCGGGGGTTGTGAAACGTCGTATCCCATTTGTCTGGCGGCCTCTTTGACGGGTGGCGGCGAAAGCTTTCGGCCGCGGCCCCTGGGGCGGTCCGGCTGGGTGATTACCCAGATAAGATCAAATGGGGAGTGATGCAAGGCGTTGAGGGTCGGAACGGCAAAATCAGGGGTGCCCATAAAGACGATTGAAGGTGGATCAATCACGATAGCGGGTCCTTCCTTCACAACATACTATTGTTGTTTTAATTTTTTAGCCACACGCCGCTTATACATTTGACGTTTGAGAGCGCTGACATGATCGATGAACAGGGTACCGTTTAAGTGATCGATTTCATGCTGTAAAACAATGGCCAACAAACCCTCCGCTTCGATTTTTTGAGGATTGCCGTCGCGATCCACAGCTTCCACCAGGATACGGGCCGCACGCTTGACATCGGCTCGGAAATCCGGAACGCTCAGGCAACCCTCGTTTTCCGAAAGGATTTCACCCTCCTGGGAAATGATTTTGGGGTTTATCAGCACATTAAGACGGCGCCCGTCCTCAGGGGGATTAATATCGTAAACCAGCAGGCTTTTATCGATCCCTACCTGGATGGCCGCCAAGCCAATTCCGGGTGCGTGATACATGGTGTTGCCCATGTTGTCGATCAACGTTTGAAGTGCTCCATCAATATTTTCTATGGAACGCGTCTTTTGATTTAAAAATTTGTCGGGAAACGTGACAATATCAAGAACCTGCACTTCAACTCACTCCTTTAGCCGTCGGTTGGGGATTCTCGGCAGAATCGGATTGAGATAATTGTAATATATTGACGCTGGTAATCAAAGTCGAAATCAAACCGATACCGATCACAGGAAATATCTGAGCGGCATGATTGACCAAAGTAAATCCTAATGCATCTTTTTCCGCAACCCCATGGATCGATAATGCGAATACGCCCCCCGCTTCCCACAGTCCCCAAAATCCAGGTACGGAAGGCAGGGCGATGGCGAGACAAATGATGACCATCACGGTGGTCAATTCCATTAAAGATAAATTAATCCCCGGACAGCCAAATGCAAAGATAAGATAGGAAAATGCTGTCAGAACCCAAATGACAATGGTGACAGCCATACAGGCTAATAATTGTGATGGATTGCGAACAAGGGATAAACCAATGGCAATATTATCTATGATTTTAGTGCAAAAACCTATCATCCGCTGGGTGAATTTTTGAAATCGGGGGAGAAGACGGTCCACACTCCGGCCGGTTCGCATGATGATCGTCTTGAGGAGCCTGCGGATGGAGCCGATTGAAAGAAGGGCAATGCACAACAACAAGGCGATGCTGAAACGGATCACACCCAATGCAGCTTTTTGCAGAATCGCCGCGTTCAGCTGCAATCCGAAATATTCACCCTCCAATTCAGGTCGGCGGGTTATGGTGCCAAACATCAGAGCAAAGAGGGTAATCAATACAAACAGATCAAAGATGCGTTCGGCCGCTACAGTTGCCAATCCGGTGGTCATGGGAACGTTGTGTTTTTGTCTCAACAGCGCAGGTCTTGCCAGTTCGCCCACACGTCCCGGCAGGACACAGTTCATCATAAAACCGATCATGGTCGGGTGGAACGCTTGCAGGACAGTTACATCGCAAATATCCTTCAGAATAATTTTCCATCGAATGGCTCGCAGCACAAAGGTCAACGCTATGATGCCCATGGTTGGGAAAATCCACCAGTAGTTAATGGTGCGCAAATAAGCCCTCAGATCGGCGATGGGCACGTTTCGAAAGGCCAGATAGAGGGTCAGGGCGGAGATGAGTCCGCCGATGACCAGCGATATGATAAATTTTTTCTGCATTTATATTATGTGAACAACCGGTTTAATACATGGCGGGCTTTTTGGATATCCAGGCGGATTTGATTGGCCAAGGCATCAATACTTTCGAATTTTATCTCGTCCCTGAGCCGTTCAATGAAATTGACCCGGATTGGATCACCGTAAATATTGCTTTCAAAATCCAGAATATGAACTTCCACCGTAAAGATGTGGTCATTAAAAGTCGGGCTATAACCAATGTTGGCGACACCACGATGGAATTTCCCGCCATGCTCCACTGTGACGGCATAGATACCATGTTTGGGGCAGAGTTCATCCTGAAGGTTGATGTTGGCCGTTGGGAAACCCAATAGCCGGCCACCTCTGTTTCGTCCTGTGGCCACCACACCTCGGATCTGATAATGACGGCCCAGTAACTTTTTCGCTTCGCCCATTCGGCCTTTCATCACCAGTTCGCGAACGCGCGTGCTGCTGATGCGCCGGGCGGTGCCGTTGGCAGGCTGGATCCAGTCCACCACCAATACGTCGTAATTCAGCTCGGGCGCCCATTGCCGGAGTTGAGCGATATCACCCTCTCGATTGCGACCAAAGGTGTAGTCATTCCCCACCACGATGGCTTTCATACCGATTTGCCGCACCAGCAGTTCTTCCACAAATTTACGGGCGGAGATGGCGGCGAATTCCAAGGTGAAAGGAATTTGAAGCAACACATCGATACCCGCCCGGGCGATAAGCTCTGATTTCTGCTCAGAAAGGGTTATCAAAGGGGGGTGTTCATTGGTTTTCAGAACGCGCATCGGATGAGGATCAAATGTGAAAGCCACCGATGTTCCATTTATGCCGGCGGCCTTTTCTACGACCGTATGCAAAAGGGCTTGGTGGCCAATATGCACACCATCAAAATTGCCAATGGTGATCACTGCATTTTTTAATGGTAATTCAATATCTTCTATACTTTTAATGACTTTCATTAATCCTGCTGCCCGTTCTGAAATAGCTCTTGACACCTATGTCGAATCCGTATATCTAATGCATCCTCTGCATGAAATCAACCTTTTATGGCATCATGCAGCTTGTGCCGAAGTGGCGGAACTGGTAGACGCGCTAGGTTCAGGGTCTAGTGAGGGTTCCCTCGTGGAGGTTCGAGTCCTCTCTTCGGCACCATTGAATTTACAAGGGTTTACAGCGATTAATGGCTGTGAGCCCTTTTTTATGGTATTTTACGTGTTTATTTTTAAGTAGCTGAAAAAAATAGGTTTTCAGATCTATGATGTGTGCGATTGGCTTTTATGGGTGCCTGTGGTAAACATTTTCCCCAACCACGGTGACAAGTTTATAATCTGGATATAGCTCCGCTTGGTGGACTCCAATAACAAAGCAACATGACCCCTGCATGACCGGAATTTTATCAAATGGTAATGTTTACCCATAATATGAATATAGAATGATTACAGAAGGATTTTTTTTCGGTGTTGCGGTTTTCTATTCCTTATCTGCAGATGGACTCTGCTGAGAATCGGCAGCTTTTTGATTCGTGACGGCCGGCGGAGGTACTTGCCCGCCGCTCTGTTCATTCGCCTTTCCGGGTACCTGCGCTGGTCCTGGTGGCTCGGTGGATTGAGCAGGTTCAATATTTGATTCGGTTGTTGATGGGCTAGTGTCCGGTTTTTGTTCGGCCGGAGGTTTTTCAACGGCTGGTTTTGTTGCAGGCAAAGGTGTTTCGGTTGCCTCTGTTGACGGTGTGTCAGCCGTTTTGGCGGATTTTTCCGGCGCCGGTGTGGCCGCCGGTTTTGGTGCAACGGGCTCGGTCTTTGCTGGCTGAATAGCTGGAGCCGCATCTGGAGCAGGTTTTGGTGTGGTGGCCGGCGGTACGACCGGTTGTTTTGCAGGTGCCGTCGTGGACGGTGTTTGAATTTTGGTTGAGGATTCTGATGTCGGCACGGGCTGCCTGGGTGCGGGTTTCGCTTTTTTTAAAGATGCAATTTTCTTGTTCAGCTCGGCAATTCTGGATTTCAATTTCTTTGAAGCATCTTTCTCTTTCGCCAGATCGGTTTTCAGATCTGCGATCTGTTTGTTCAGGGTATCATCAACGACTGCGGCGGACGGCGCTGTTTGAACGATTTCGGCTGGTTGCTGTTTTTCCAGATTCACCAATTGAATTCCGGATATGGCCGCCAAAAGGGCGGCTGTAAGGGTGAGCACGGTAAAACAAATAGTGATGATTTGAATTTTGCGATAAACTGATTTTACATGATTAACAGTGTGTATGGGTAAT
>JASFER010000039.1:0-31166 GCA_050124755.1 Desulfobacteraceae bacterium | reverse complement strand
GGCGGCAATAATCCTCGAATGCTTTCGAATCCACCTCCTTACCCAGTTCGAAACGCACACCCAATCCGGTGAGTGCGGCAATTTCCGCATCGATGGCCTCATCCGGCAAGTCGGCGGGGGCCGTTTGGCGCAAAGATGCGCCCGGGTGCTCTTTGGCATCGAAAACGGCAACGGCGTACCCCTTGCGCGCCAGGTCCCAGGCCAGGGTCAAGCCGCTCAACGCACTGCCCGCCACGGCAATGCTTTTTCCCTTGGCCGGCAGGCTCGCGACGCGGATCGCAGGCGGTTCGCTTTGCACACAGGCGCGTTCCAGGGCGCCGAGGCGGACGGCGCCGCCGGCTTCGTTGCGCTTGCAGCGGCTCTGGCAGGGAGCGTCACAGATGCGCCCCAAAATGCGCGGCAGCGGCATAGACTTTTGCAAAACCTTCCAGGCATCCTCCCAGCGGCCCCGGCCCATGTGTCGCGCAAAGGCGCGTCCGTCCACGTGCAACGGACAGGCCGCGGTGCACCCGGGCGGCTCTTCCTGGATACAGCGGGATTCCAGTTCCCGCAATGTTTCTTGATCCATCTCGCTCCTTAACCGGATGGTGGTTTCCAAAAGCGCAGCGGTACTTTCATCGTCCCGCGTTGCAACCGGGCGCCCGGCACCGGGTTTGAAAACGATCCGTCAAGGCGGCAAAGGCGAATCCCTGACCAGGGGGATCCGCCTTGCCTTTGTCGGAGGTTTTCAGGTTATGGAACCTGATACAGAGGGCTTTTCTGCGATTTGCCCCTATGGCATTGCGGCCAATACTTTTTCCGGAAGAGCCGGAAGAGTGCGTACCCGTGCGCCGGTGGCATTGGCGATGGCGTTGATAACGGCCACGTGGGTCGACGTTAACGGCAGTTCGCCCACGCCGGCGGCGCCGAAGGGGCCGTCCGGCCGCTCCGACTCCACATAATGAATATCGATCTTGTCCGGGATGTCCTTGGCGTAAGGAATACCGCACGCCTTGAGGGAAGTGTGCTTGTTCAGATCCTCAAAGTCCTCGGACAGGGCCAGGCCGATGCCCTGGGCCACACCGCCGTAGATCTGCCCGTCCACCGCCAGCCGGCTGTTGATCTTGCCCACGTCGGCGATCACGGTGTACCCTTCCACCTTGGTCTTGCCGGTCTTGGTCTCCACAGCCACTTCGGCCATGAACAGGCCGTACATATAGGTACAGAAAGGCGAACCCTGGGCCGTCTCCATATCGCAGGCCGTGCACATGGAGGAGGTCCAGCTGCCGTCGTAGCTCACCGGGATGTTTTCGGCTTTCATCTCATCGTAGGTCCGATAGCCGCCGTTGGATTTTTTCATGGCGTTGATCAGCATCCGGCAGCCGTTGACGATGGCGTTTCCGGTGACCAGCTGCTGGCGGCTGCCGCCCGAAGGACCGCTGTTGGGGGTCAATCCGGTGTCGTTCATGACCAGGTGGATCTGTTCCGGTTCTAAACCCAGGGGACGCAGGGCCTTGTGGGCCGTTCCCAGGCTGCCGATGTCGGCGCCCTGCCCGTGGTCTTCCCAGGAATTGTAAAGGGTTACGCTATTGTCCGGGTTGAGCGCCACCCGCACGGCGGAGGCATCCGCGCCGTCCAGGCCGCAGCCATAGATCCCCAGGGAAATGCCCACGCCCTTTTTGATATCACCGTTGGATGCCGCCTGGGCTTTTTCCTTGGCGGTCTTGTATAGCGGGCGCAGTTTATCGACCATCTCGGCAAAGGGATAAACCTCCGGCGGCTGCCCGGTGGGGGTGGTGTCCCCTTTCCGATACATATTGACGGCGCGCAGTTCCAGAGGATCCATGCCCATCTTTTCCGCCAGCTCATCCATCAGGCTCTCGCTGGCAAAAAAGCTCTGGGGTGAGCCATAGGCCCTGAAGGCCGAACCCCAGGCGTGGTTGGTGGCCACGGTGCGGCCCATACCGCGGATATTGGGGATGCCGTAGCCGGCCCCGATGAACTGGGCGCCGCGCATGGTCAGCAGGTCGCCGAATTCGGAGTAGGGACCATGATCGACGCTCCAATCGGATTCCATGGCCATGAGTTTGCCATTGGGGTCGGCGCCGTATTTGACCTTCAGGAAGAAGGGCGAACGCTTTCCGGTGTAAGTGATGTGCTGAAAGTAGTTGTAGCGCAAAAAGACGGGACGGTCGGTGGCCATGCAGGCCACGCCCACAAGCGCCTCCATGGTGGGGCTGAATTTATAGCCGAAGGTGCCGCCGGTGGGGTTTTGTACCAGACGCAATTTTTCCGGATCGATGCCCAGTCCCGGGGCGATCATGGCATGGTGCAGGTGGATGCCGATGCTTTTGGAGTGAATGGTCAGACATCCGTCATCGTCCATGTAGGCGCACCCCACATCCGGCTCCATGGTCAGGTGGGGTTGCCTCTGGAGATAATATTCCCCTTCAACCGTATGAGCGGCGTTTTCCATGATCGCAGCGGTCTCTTCCCCCTTTTTGATGGGAATCTCATAGTAGATATTGGGGGTGCCGGGATGGATCTCCATGGCATCGTCGGCCATGGCCGCCGGTGCGCTCATGTAAGCCGGCAGCTGCTCCAGCTCCACCTTGACCTTTTCGGCGGCTGCCTGGGCCTGGGCCAATGTATGGGCGCATACGATGGCAATGGCGTCACCGAACTGGTAGACTTTCTCATCGCACAGGATCGGCCGGTCCCAGCCATCGCCTTTGTTGGTCGGAAAGGTGATCAGACCGGTGATGCGATTCTTGCCCTTGACATCCTTGTGGGTCACGATCTTGACCACGCCCGGCATCTTCTCGGCTTCGCCGGTATCGATGACCTTGATGTTGGCATGGGACACGTTGGCTTGCACCAGAGCCAGCTGAAGGGTTCCTTCGGGCATTTTAAGGCCCAGGTCCGCACCGTAATGGATTGCGCCGGTGGCCTTGGCCACGGCCGTGGGACGCGGGTGTCTGGTACCCCACACCTCGCCGTCGGCGGGCATTTTGTACATCAGTGCCTCGGCTTTCATTTCGCCCCGTAACACCTTGGCGGCGTCCAGGACGGCATCCACGATCTGCTTATAGCCGGTGCAGCGGCAGGCATTACGGTACTTGTTGAACCACTCGCGCACATCTTCCCGGGTGGGTTGGGGATTTTGATCCAGCAATGCCTTGGCGGAGACGATGAATCCCGGCGTGCAGAAACCGCACTGGATGGCGCCATGAACGATGAAGGCCAGCTGCAGGGGATGCATGTGGTTGGCTGTGCCCACCCCTTCGATGGTGGTGACCGAAGCGCCCTCGGCCACCCTGGACATCTTGGCGGCGCATGAGCGCACCAGCTTGTTGTCGACGATCACATTGCAGCATCCGCACTGGGCTTCTCCACAGCCCACTTTAGTTCCGGTGAGACCGAGCTGGCCGCGCAGCACGTTGGCCAAGGACTCATCAGCCGGGGCTACTACCGAGACTTCGGTCCCGTTGACATTGAGCATCTTCTTAATCATTCTGCTTCCTCCTTTGTAAAGTTGAGATATCCATCTTTTTCAACATTGGGTGCAACATTGGGGTCATTTCTTCCGTCATACTTTGCCGAATCCGCACAGTGGGTATCGGCATTGATCACAACCGGCACAGAAGCCGCCATGTCCTAGTCCGGCGATTTCTTCCCGCCTGAGCCGCTCGCCGGTCAGCAGCCTGGGAACCACCAGATCGAAAATGCTGGTGCGGTGATACATCACGCAACCCGGCAACCCCAGCACCGGGATATCGCCAATGTAAGCCAGCATGAACATCGCCCCTGGAAATGTCGGTGCGCCATAAGCCATCACTTCGGCGCCGGCGGATCGAATTCCGGCCGTGGTGCGGTCATCGGGATCCACGGACATGCCCCCGGTCAGCACCACCATGCGGGCCCCCTCGTCTATCAACGATCCAATGCCCTCAACCATTTTGTCGATGTCATCGGCAACGAAGATCTGGCGAATGACCCGGCTGCCCAAGGCCTGGAATTTCTTTCGAACCACGGGTCCGAATCGATCCTTGATACGGCCCAGAAAGACTTCACTGCCGGTGGTGATCATTCCCACCCGCAGGGATTCAAAGGGTTTGACGGCGATGAGAGGATGATGGCGGCGGCATACGGCCTCGGCCTCCGATACCCGTTGTTCGGAGACTACCAGGGGAATTACCCTGGTACCGGCCACCGGTTGACCGGCCTCGACGCGGTGGTTGCCGTGCAGTGTGGCAAAGACAACATCCCGAATACCGTTCAGCCGGGTCAAAGCCGGCACATTCACCTTGAGCAGTCCCGTGTATTCGGCCACCAGATTGATGCGACCTTCGGAAGGCGCCGTCAGCTTGAGTCCCGGTCCGGCCGCCGCAGCGGCAATACGACCTGCAGCGGCATCTTCATGGACCTGTTGGGAAGACAATTCCAGCACATAGATATGGGCCTTGCCCATGTCCAGCAGTGCCTCGATATCCTGCTCTCTGATCACATGGCCTTTTTTAAAGGCCGGCCCTTTGTTCACGCCCGGCACGATGCGGGTGACGTCATGGGCCAGTACATGGCCAATCGCTTGGTGGACGGGTATGGATTGCATCTAATATATATCAACTCCGATATTATTAAAAGGAAAAACAAAACATCAACCGGGACGATCCCATCTTTCCGCATTATCTATTATGTATCTTTAAACATATGCACTACAAACTTCGAACGCGCCGGAAACAGTGTTGATGGTGATATCGAATGCTATCACACCAATCAATTATTATATCAATTTTGATATAAATAAGCCCACAAGCACAAGCTGTGCCGGATCGGCCGCAAAGGCAAAAAAGGGAAGCAAAATATGGGTGACCGATTGAAAAAGGCTGATGCATCAGCCAGATAGCATGCAGTCTGAATGATGTTGGCGGCCGGCGAAAGGCCGGTGGACATGGTTGTCGATGGCGACTTTGGGAAAAGAACGAGGTAAAATTCCCCAATGCCGGGGCGATGGATTTGTCAGCCGTTGAATTATACTACTTTAAGAAACTTCTGTTGTTGGGGTCAATTGGGACTTACGACCCCAAAAAGCGATGGGAAGCATTTTGGATCGCTTTGTTTTTTGACAGGCTCGGACTTGCCTTGCCTATGCTTGTTTGTTATGGTAGTTATAGGTTATTTGTTAGAAGAACTCAAAATAACAACGAACCTGCCATGAAACTAGAAAAAGATGATTTTTCCGTCCGCTCCAAGATCTGGATCGAGGACTCCCGGGGCAAAGTGATTTTCGGCCTGGGCCGCTATCGCATCCTGGACGCCATCCGCCGGACTGGATCCATGCATGCCGCCGCCAAAGAGCTGCATATGAGTTACCGGGCGGTGTGGATGCGCGTTCGCACTTCCGAAAAGCGCATGGGTAAAACGCTTATCGTGCGGGAGGGCAGGGGTTCGCGCCTCACCCCCTTTGCCGAAAACATGATGAAGCAGTATCGCAGGCTGCAATCCGTCGTACAAACCGAAACCGACGAAGTCTACAAGAGCCTCATCACCGATCATCTGAACTGAACAGCCATGCTCAAAGCAGAGCAAAATCCAGAGCCCCATTTACGGTGGTGCGCAAAACATCCATTGCGGCATTTATGGATTGCTCAACTGCGATAAGCCCCAAACCCTCTATTGTCAGCAGCACTGCACGGCAGGCGTTTCTTTGAATATCATGGTGCAGCCTTGCTTGTTCTTCAGTGATTTCTCCTGCAATCTTCAGGCGTTCGATCATGGCAAAATTTTCAGCAAGTTTTTTCGATTCCGCTTCTGCGTAGCCCTTGACTTCAGGCCATTTTTCCGAAAGCACGCCTTTGAAAGCATTAAACATATCCGAGGAAAGTTTACCAACATCTAAACTCATGACGTTTCTCCTTATATGAAATGATTATTTACTTTGCGCCGCGTTTTTTTGCCAACTCCAACTTAAGAATGGCAGTAAAACTTGAATTGAAGCTGCTCCTCAGGTTTTCAACCTGATTGGAAGAAAAGCAGCCGATCTGATGCAACTTCTCCAGCTTGTCGAGGCTGTCTTTCAGAAGCCCGATTTGATCGATGGTCTGATCATTTTGCGGAATAGCTCTGGCCCTGACCTCAATGGCGCTTATCTTGATCTTTGTGTCTTTATAAAAATCCTTGTGATTTTCATACTTGCATTCAGGCAGGCCCGCCTGTTCTTCAACTGTAACGAAAAATGTTTCAACCTGTTTGTGAAGCTGGGTAACGGCATTGTCCGTCTTTTCATCATAACTGCTAATGAGCTTTATTGAACATCCCATTATAAGCAACAGTACAAGAGCAGAGGTGCTCATCCATTTCAAAGTGGAAGATCGGGCAATAAAATAGGTTTTCATCGGTTCCTCCTTTCAAAGAATTATAAACGATATAGAATACCGATTTAAGTCTATGCATATCTAAAAGAGCAACAAATGTCTGTGACTTCAATCACTATTTTTAACTACTGCAGTGTCTTTTTGAAACGCACCACGGCCAGGCTGACAAAACCGGCGGCCAGCAGGGCCTGGGCCGTGATGGCCGGCCAGAGGTCCGACGACCCCACGCCGCGGATGGCGATGCCCTGGAGGTTCTGGAGGAACCAGCGCACGGGGTTGATGAAGGTGAGGATCTGGACCGGTTCGGGCATGTTGCGGATGGGAAAGATGAATCCGCTGAGCAGTATGGCGGGCATGAGGATCAAAAAGGTGGTCAGCAGGGCCTGCTGCTGGGTGCGGGCGCTGACGCTGACCAGCAGCGCAATGCCCAGATTGCCGATCAGGTAGAGGGCGGCCAGCAGGTAGAGCAGCAGCCAGCTGCCCTGGACGCGCAGGCCGAAGACCGCCATGGCCACGACGAACATGGTGGTCATGGTGATCAGGCCGACAATCAAAAAGGGCAGGGTCTTGCCCAGTATGAATTCGACGCGCCGGATGGGGGTCACCATGACCTGTTCGATGGTGCCGATCTCCTTTTCGCGCACGATGGCGATGCTGGTCAGCAGCATGCTGATGATCAGCAGCATCACCGCGATCAGGCCGGGCACATAGTAGTATTTACTCTCCAGATTGGGGTTGAACCAGGAGCGCACCGCCAGCTGCACGGGGACGGCGTTGAACCCCGGTTTCATTTGTCCGAGGATCTTCCGGTTCACCTCGGCCAGCACCTGTTGGGTGTAGTTGATGATGATGGACGTGTCGTTGTTGTAAGTGCCGTCGGTCAAAAGCTGCAGTCTGGCGCCGCGGCCGGCGCGCAGATCGGCTTCAAATCCGGCCGGGATGTGGATGGCGGCCTGGATGTCGCCGGCGTCCAGCCCCCGGGCCAGGGCCTGGGGCGCGGAAACCGAGCGGACGATCTGAAAATAGCCGCCGCCTTCGAAGGCGGAGATGATCCGGCGGCTGGCCGGGGTGCGGTCCTCGTCCAGGACCGCCGTGCGGATATCGTGCACATCGGTGGTCAGGGCAAAGGCCAGCACGGTCAGCTGCACCACGGGCATCACGAAGATGATCAGGCGCATGCGCACATCCCGCAACATTTGATTGAACTCTTTGGAAAGCATGCAGCGCAGGCGCAACCACATGGTCAGACCTCCAGTTTGAGACGCATTTTGCGATGGGCCACCACCACCATGATCCCGGCATAAGCCGTGAGCAGCAGGGCGTTGAGTCCCAGGACTTCCAGCCCGATGCCCTTGAGATAGATGCCGCGCAGCAGGGCGATGAAGTAGCGCGCCGGGACAATGTAGGTGATCATCTGGATGGGCGGCGGCATGTTGTGAATGCTGAAGACAAAGCCGCTGAGCAGCAGGGTGGGCAGGTAGTTGGCGAAGATGGCCAGCTGGTTGGCCAGCACCTGGGTTTTGAGCACGATGCTGAGCACCAGGCCCAGAAACAGGGCGCCGCAGAGAAAGACCGAGGCCATGGCGAACAGCAGGGCCGGGTTGCCGCGCAGGGGCACATGGAAGATAAAGCGCCCCATGAGCACGGCGATGGCCACATCGGTCAGGCCGATGACAAAGTAGGGCACCACCTTGCCGATGACCAGTTCCGGTACGCGCACCGGGGTGCTGATCAACTGCTCCATGGTGCCGGTTTCCCACTCGCGCGCGATGGTGACGCTGGTCAGCATGGCGGCGATGACCACCATGACCACGGCGATGATGCCGGGCACGATCACGTTGCGGCTGCGCAGGTCCGGGTTGTACCAGGCCCTGATATCGGCCTCCACGGCGGCGACGGCGGGCCCCGCTCCGGTCCGCTGCAGGCGCCGGACCATGATCTTGCGGTTGAACAACTGGGTCAGACCGTTGATGTAGCCCATGGCCAGGTTGGCGTTGTTGGCGTCGGAGCCCTCCAAAAGGATCTGCAGGGTTGTGCTGCGGCCCGCCTGCAGCCGGTCCGAAAAATCGGCGGGAATGACCAGGGCCGCGATGACGCCGCGCCGGTCCAGGGCGTCGATCAGCGCGCGGTAGTTGTCCGTCCGCTGCCGGATCACAAAATAGGGCGATCCGTCGAGCTGGTGCAGAAAGTCACGGCTTGCGGGGGTGTGGGACTGATCCCAGACCGCCATGGGCGCGTTTTTCAGGTCCATGGTCAGGGCATAGCCGAACAGCCAGATCAGCAGCATGGGAATGGCCAGCGCCAGGGCCAGGCTGCGCCAGTCACGCAGCACGTGCAGAAACTCCTTGCGGGCGATGGCGGCCAGACGCCGCGGACTGAAGTTCATGACGGTTCTCCATTGCGGTCTTCGGATTCGATCAGGGAAACAAAAACATCTTCCATGCTGGGCGCGATGGGGCCGACTTGGGAAAAAGCAATTTTACTGCGGCCCAGTCTCTCCCGGATGGCCGGCACGGCCTTTTCGCGGCTGTGGACATCCAGATGCAGGCCGGCCCCGAAAAGAACCCCCTCCTTGATCTCAGGCAGGTCCTGCAATGCTTCCAGGGCCTCCTGGGGCCGTTCGCAGCGCACATCGATCAGAAGACGGTCCTTCAGGCCGGCCTTGAGCGCCGCCGGGGTGCCCAGGGCGATCAGGCGGCCCCGGTAGATCAGGGCCAGGCGGCCGCAGTATTCCGCCTCTTCCATGTAGTGGGTGGTGACGAAGATGGTGATGCCGTGTTCGGCCATGGCATGGATCAGATCCCAGAAACGGCGCCGGCTGATGGGGTCGACCCCGCTGGTGGGTTCGTCCAGGAACACCACCGGCGGTTCGTGCAGCACGGCGCAGGCCAGGGCCAGGCGCTGTTTCCAGCCGCCGCTGAGGATTTTGGTGAGACTGCGGCGATGCCGGGACAGCCCGGCCATGGAAAGGGCCCAGTCCATGCGACGTTGCAGCTGTTGGTTGGCCAGGCCGTAAATGCCGCCGTAAAATGCGATGTTCTCCTCCACGGTCAGGTCGTCGTAGAGGGAAAACTTCTGGCTCATGTAACCGATGTGGTGCTTGATTTTTTCCGGCTGGCCGGCCACATCGAAGCCGGCCACGCTGCCGCCGCCGCTGGTGGGAGCCAGCAGTCCGCAGAGCATGCGGATGGTGGTGCTCTTGCCGGCGCCGTTGGGTCCCAGGAAGCCGAAGATCTCGCCGGCGCCCACGTCGAAGGAGATATTGTTCACGGCGGTAAAGGCACCGAAGCGCCTGGTCATATCGCGCACCGTGACCACGGGACCGTTACCGGCCGGCCGGCTTTCCTTTTGAAAGGCATGGGAAAGAACGTCCTCGGCTTGGGCGGTGTCGGCGGCCCGGGCGGTGATCATCTGCACGAAGACATCTTCCAGCGTCGGGTCGATCAGATCAATGGCATCACTGGGGAGATCCCTTGCATTCAGGGCCTGGCGAGCCTGTTGGACCACGTCTTCGCCCTTTGCCACCGCCCAGTGCACACTGTCGCCGAAGACATTGCCCTTGCCCATAAGCGGGTCCAAGGCTTTGGCGATGGCGCGCGGACGGGGGGTGCGTACATTGAGAATGCGCCGGTCCAGACGGTTTTTGACCTGCTCCGGCGGACCTTCGTCCAGCAAGCGTCCCTGGTGCAGCAGGCCGACCCGGTGGCAGCGTTCGGCTTCGTCCAGATAGGCGGTGGTCACCAGGATGGCGACGCCCTCCTTGAGCAACCGGTAAAGCACGCGCCAGAAATCCCGCCGGCTCAGCGGGTCCACGCCATTGGTGGGTTCGTCCAAAAGCAGAACCTTGGGGGTGTGGATCAGGGCGCAGACCAGTTGCAGTTTTTGCTTCATGCCGCCGGACAGATGCTCGGCCCGCCTTTTCTTGAACGGCAGCATGCCGGAAAATCCCAGCAGCTCATCCATGCGCTGCCGCCGGTCTTTGCGCGGCAGGCCGTACAGGTCGGCATAGAAATGGATGTTCTCCTGAACCGTCAGGTCGGGGTAGAGACCGAAGCGCTGGCTCATATAAGCGATCCGGTCCCGGATGCGGTCGGGCTCCTTGCGGATGTCGCAGCCCGCGATCCAGGCCTGGCCGTCGCTGGGATCAAGGATGGCGGCCAACATGCGCAGCGTGGTGGTTTTGCCGGCGCCGTCCGGTCCCACCAGCCCGTAGATCTGGCCCGCGGTCACGCTTAAATCCAGGGTGTCCACTGCCGTCAGGTCGGCGAAGCGGCGGGTCAATCCCCGCGTCTCTATGGCCCTGGTTGCCTTCATGGGTTGGATGGGGACACGGCGTGCCGGGTCCGGATCCAGGCGTCGGCCGGCATGCCGGGCTTGAGTTCGCCGTCGGGGTTGGCCAGCTCGATTTTAACCCGGTACATCAGTTTGACCCGTTCTTCATCGGTCTGGACGGTTTTGGGCGTGAACTCGGCGCTGTCGGAAATATAGCTCACCCGGCCGGGGTAGATTTTGTCGGGATAGGAATCGGTGCGCACCTCGGCGGGCTGGCCCAGCTTGATGCGGCCCAGATCGGTTTCGCCCACAAAGGCGCGCAGATAGACCCGGGCCAGCTGTCCCACCGTCACCACCGGCGCGCCCGGATTGAGATAGGCTCCCGGTTCGGCCGCCTTGCTCAAGACCACGCTGTCGAAGGGCGCTTCCAGGACGGTGTCGGCCATCTGCCGGCGCGCCAGGGCCAGCCCCTCACGGGCCACCTGCAGCCGGGCGCGGGCCTGTTCGATGGTTTCGCGGCGCGGGCCGGCTTCCACCAGCTCCAAGTTGGCCCGGGCCTGCGCCACCCGGGCTTCGGCTTCAAAAACAGCGTCCTGCAGGGTCCGCTGGGCGGTGACGGTTTCGTCATAGGCGCGCCGGCTGATGACCTTGCCTTGGTACAGGGCGCGGTTCCGCTCCAGGTCCTGGTTGGCCAGTTCCAGACGGCTGCGCGCGGCCCGGGCCGCGGCGCGGGCCTGGGCCAGAGCGGCCTTGGCCTGGGCGATCTCCTCGGGCCGGCTGCCGGCTTCCAGCTCGGCCAGGGCGGCCTGGGCGAGGTCCACCTGGGCCTGGGCCTGGGCCACGCGCAGTTTGAAATCGGCGTCATCCAGGTGGGCGACTTTCTGACCCGCTGAAACGAATTGGCCTTCATCCACCTGCCGTTGGATCAGCCGGCCGGCAATCTTGAAGGAGAGGTCCACCTGGGTCACCTCGATGTTGCCGGACAGTTTGATCCGGTCCGGATCTTCGTTCCGGTGCAGTCCCAGCCGCCAGTAAGTCACTGCCGCGGCGATGATCACGAGGGGAATGATGAACTTGAAGGGTTTGGGCATTTTTGCATTCCCTATTGCGCTCTTTGGGCAGGTGTATCCCCTGCCTGCAGTCGGCACAGTTGTTCCAGACCGCCCAGAGAAAAAGCGACGATATGGTCGCAGAGACCGTCGATGAAAGCCGGGTCGGTCAGATCCGCCGGGTAAAGGCGGGTGACAATGGGAGCGGCCAGGCCGTAATAGAAACACTGACCGATGATGCTGAACACACACCGCATGATGCGTTCACGGGGTGTGTCAGGCCCGAGCATCCGGGTCAGAATGTCCATCAGCATGGTCACCTGGGGTTTCACATTGGCCTGGATCACGCTGTCGAGCACCGGGGACGGATCAGCCATCTCCCTGGCCAGCAGCCGGCTCTGGTCCTGCAGGCCGGCCAGGCCGCCGGGGGCCAGCAATCTCAATAGCACGGCCCGGATAAAAACCTTCAGCCGTTTCTCCGGCGGATCGTCCGGTCCAATTTCCTGGTCGGCCGGGTAGCGTTTGAAGGTGCGTTCCATCAATCCGGACACCACCACCCGGTACAGCTCTGTTTTGTCGCCGAAATAGTAGTTGACGGCCGCCAGGTTGACGCCGGCGCTTTTGCAGATTTCCCGTACCGTGGCGGCCTTGAATCCCTTGCGGCCGAAGATCTTTTCGGCGGCCTCGATGATCCGTTGCCTGGGTGTTTTCAATGGGCGCACATCCTTTCCCCGAGATGTCGATAGAGATTTAAACACTTGTATAAAACATTTGTTTTAAATGGGCAAGGCCGGACATCGATTTTTTTCGAAAAAGGCTGATGGCGCCATTCAAGGACCATCCTTCGACATCAAATCAACCGCTCCCCGTCCAAAACCGATCGCACAGCCCAAATCAGATCTGCCCGGGCAATCGGTTTGCGGAGAAAAGCGTTTATGCTTAATGCTTGCGCTGTTTCATGGGAGATTTTGTCACTGTAACCGGTGCATAGAATCACCGGCATTTCAGGCTCAATTTCCCGGATATAACGAGACAGGGCATCACCGGTGATCTCCGGCATGGTAACATCGCTGATGACCAGATCAATGTCATGGGGGTGTCGGGCGAACCAGTTACGCGCTTCCCGGCTCTCTTCAAAAGCGGTGACGTCGTATCCCATGCTGCGCAATATCTGCTCCCCCAATGCGGCACTGGAGGGTTCATCATCGATAAGCAAAATATGTTCATTGCCGCCTACCAACATCTTTTCGGAAACAGCCGGTGTTTCAGGTATATTCTCCATTGCCGGAAGGAAAACGTTAAATACGGTTCCCTTGTTCAGCGTGCTGTTCACTTCTATGGACCCATTCAGTTTGTTGATAATACTTTTGACCACCGAAAGGCCGATGCCTGTGCCTTGGCCAGGCGATTTGGTCGTAAAATAGGGCTTAAAAATCTCGGCGATTTGGGAATCGGTCATCCCGGACCCCGTATCGGATATGGCTATCTTCACATAATCCCCCTGGTGCAAGGCCTGCGGCCGTTCCCAATCCCGTTTACCAAAGCGCACCCGACTGATTTGAACACCCAGGATCCCACGCTCTTCCCCCATGGCTTGGGATGCATTGGTGCATAAGTTCATCAACACCTGATGGATCTGCACCGGATCTGCCAACACGCAGGCATCCTGGGAAATATTCGATTGAATGGTAATGGTTTTGGGTAGCGACGCCCTTAAAAGCTTTAAAGCCTCTTTGGCAATCCAATTCACTCTGATCGGCTGAACTTCGAGCTCCTTCTGTCGCACAAACGTCAATATCTGACGGACTAATTCTTTGGCGCGGATGCCGGCCATCAAAATCTGGTTGATGTTGCTCCATATCGGTGAATCTTGAGGAATGCGCTCAAGACTCATCTCCGAAAACCCGATCATGGCATGCAATATGTTATTAAAGTCATGCGCTATCCCGCCGGCCAGAGTGCCCAACGCCTCCGATTTCTGCGATTGAATCAGCAATGCTTCCAACTCTTCTTCTCTGGCTTCAGACGCCTTGCGTTCCCGGATATCCCTGGTGGTGCCCTGAATACCGACCATATTATCGTTCTTGTCGAATGCGAATTTGGCGAGGATTTCAACCGGCACCGCCGTCTTTTTCTTACTCAAAAGCTCGGTTTCAAATAAGACCCACGGCTTCTTTTCACCCCTTTCCATGGCCTGCAGAATAATTTTGTTCATTCTTTGCATTTCAACTGATGTGCAGTGTTCCGACAAGTTGGTTCCGATCCATTCATCGGAGCTGAATCCCAGCATTTGTTCCACCGATGGGTTGACGTATCTGAAATTTAATTCCATATCCATCAACCAGATCACATCCAGGGTATTATCCGCCAGCAGGCGGTACTTTCGTTCGTTTTCCGAACTGGCAAACTCCGCCAGGTTCAGATCGCTCAGATTCATACAGGTGCAAATTGAGGTTCTGTCCGGGAAAACACGACGGATGTTTTTGGTCCACTCTTGCTTACCCATCTGAATAATATTTTCCCGGTGCCCGGTTTCATCGAATAGATCCCCGGACGGCGCTTCTTTTTTGTGCAACGGGCAGTTTCCCACCCCATCGCAATGCGCGTTTGAATAAAGATTGTTGCCATTTTCATCAAAAACGGCAAACCCAATCTTTGCCATATCAAGCCCTTCGTTCAACCAGCGGGAAAGCTGTTCATGGGAAAACGTTCTTGCTGTCCGTTCCATCAGCCACCTCCTCTCGATGCTTGCTGCCTTTGAGTGCCCTGGATGTTAATGCCGGTTTGGAACCTTTAGGCAGGCGCGTGGGCGGCGGGTCATAAAATGGTGACGATGGAGAAACCGTAGCGGACAACAAGTTGCCGGAAGAGGGGGAGATCAATCCAATAATAGCATCCCGCTGCGCCTGAATAACAATAAACGGAAGATCTGTTTTTTGTGTCTGGTAGAATGTATCAAAGCCGTAGCCTGCAATTTAGCGCATCTTAATTGAGGCTTACGCACAATTAACGAGTTATTATAGCAGATTCTGTCGGCAGTTCAAACCTTATGCCGGACTTAATAGATGTCATGAACACCCTCTCTCAATATGGGGGCCGATCATCGATCCGTACTCTTGAGCGCTCTATTTTACGACAAAGTTAACAATTTGGCTGTTGACCGGATGCAACTGTCTTGATGACCGGACCCGTGCCTGAAGAGCGTATTGCCCGTGCTGCAACGGCCATAAATAATTCGGACCGGATGTGCGGGCCAATATCCGGCCGTTTAAAAGCCAAACAACGCTTTCAATATTATCCTTGCCATTGAGTTGAAACTCAAACGCCTCCTGGTTGTCCGGGATTCGTGGATCCATGGCCAGTTGCATACCATTGCCGGGTCGGCGAATCCGCACCGTATTTAATGTTTCAATATGTCGGGCCGGCAATGTACCGGGGACAAACCATTCATCGCGGCTTGCGCATCGGCCGTCTGACAACAAGCCGCTGTCTATACAGACGGCCTGACGAACCAGACGACGGCTGAAGTTAAGCGGCTGTGGACTCTGAGCGCTCGTGAGTTCTGCAAACACGGAGCGCAGCACCAGCGCCGGACCGGTGGAGCCGGTAACCTCACGCATGGGAAGATTATCCAAATTGCCCATCCACACGCCGATGGTATGACGATAGTTATAACCGACGGCCCAGGCATCTCTGTAATCACTGGAGGTGCCGGTTTTAATCGCTGTTTGGGCCGGCAGGTCTAATATACTGCCGTCGCCGAATTCCAGTTGCCGGGCATCCTGATCGGATAGCATATGCCCCATCAATGAACTGACCTCCCGGGTAAACACGCGGCCCTCTTCTTCATGCCATTCGGCCGGCCCTTGCAGGACCTGCAAGGGCTTATAAACACCCTGCCGGGCCAACACCGCATAAGCCTGGACCAACTCGAACAATGTCACTTCACCATTTCCCAGAGCCAGGCCGTCACCGTATACATCTGGATGTTTATCAAGGCTTTTAATTCCCAAAGCGTGCAAAGTGGATAGAAAATCTTCAGCGCCCACATACTGAATCGCCTTGATCGCCGGAACATTCAATGAATTGGCCAAAGCTTCGCGCAGGGAGACATTCCCGTAATGAACGCGGCTGTAATTGCGATAGGTGTGCAGACCGAAGCCAACGGATTCGCTCAGCGGGCTGTCATCGATCAGGGTGGCAGGCGTCCAGTTCCGGCTTAACGCCAGCGCATAGACAAAAGGCTTCAATGCGGAACCGGGTTGCCGCGCGGCCCTGACGGCATCGTAAGCATTTGCCTCCGCACCGGTTTTACCGTTGTGCCCGACGACCCAGGCAAGCACCTCATTGCTGCGATGGTCAACAACCAGCAGGGCGCCGTTTTTGACATGCCTGGGACGCAGATATTTCAGTTGCTGATCGAGAATCTGCTGTGCCGTATGCTGCAAATCAATATCCAAGGTCGTATGCACGGCTTCTGAAGTTGTTCCCGCCTGTTCATAGACAAAACGCGCAAAATGGCGGGCATCCACCTGCAGATCGGAAACGGCCGCCCTCAAGGTATCGACTTTGGCTGCGGTGAATTGCGACTCGGATAGCCAGCCTGTTTTGTGCATACGACCGGCCAGCCGCACTGCCGCCCGGTCAACAGCCGCCGGGTCTTTGTGTAAATTAAGGTGCGCCGGCGCACGCACCATTACCGCCAGCGACAGAATCTCCTTGACACTGAGCGTGTCAAGGTCGCGGTCAAAATAGTATCGTGCGGCCTGCAACACACCGCGTCGTTGGGCGGCATACGGAACCTGGTTCAGATAAAACTCCAGAATGGCGGCTTTGTTATGTCGCGCCTCCAGGCGCCGGGCTTCGAAACCCTCGAGCCAACGGGACCAAAGCGTGCGAGGACGCGGGCGCAGCATCCGGACGACCTGCTCGGTGATGGTGCTGGCGCCGCGCACCGCGCGCCAGGCCCTGATATTTTGCCAGCAGGCAAAAATGCGTGCGCGCCAATCGATACCATCATGAGCGAAGAAGCGTTTGTCTTCGGATATGACAAATGCGCTTTGCAGCAGCTCAGGCACCTGATGCAACGGGACGCTGGCATACAGGTTCCATTGGTTTTGGTAAGTGATGGTCATCGGCCGGCCGTGACGATCCAACAATTGGGGTTTGATGATTGAACCGGATGTGGACAGATCGGGCAACGGCTCCAGCGCTGTAAGTGTTGCAACAACAATGACAAGCGGCAACAACAGCGCCAGCCCACCGGCAAATCCCCATCCATATCTGTTTAAACGCATTCGCATCGCTCGCTTTAGGGACGAAATTACTTCCGGTTTCCCACAACCAATGTCGCCGGCAAACCCTTTCCAAAAACATCGGGGTCATACATCTCTTCGGCGTGTACCGGCATCACCGAGAACCGTCCCTCGGCAATGGCCTGGGCGGTATAGGATAATTGGTAATTGCCGGCCGGCAGGTAATCGGCATAGAAGCGGGCCGAATCATGCCGCAGCTCCTTATGATAGAAACTATATCCGTACCGGCCGTAGTAGGACCAATCGCTGTAGGTAAACCACCAGGAACCTCCGGCCGCCTTGAATGCGCCTTTATCGGCATCAACCGTCGAAGCCGTGGCCAGATCCCGGTTGACCGGTTCAAGGCCGCCGGGCACCGGGTCATCGACCACGACAAAGTGTCGCAAGGTCGGCAGGGAGAGAAAAAGATCGACCCGCACCAGTTCGCCGCGCTTTAGCTGCATCGGGCTTTGCAGCAGAACCCAGCGGCCGTCGCGTTCAACAGCGTATTCCCGCCGGATCTCCATGCCTGCATTGATGCGGCTGGCGTTGTCCTCGGTGGGCGCATACTGCATCCGGGTGGCATAGTAAAGCCGGCCGGGGCCCTGTTTTGCCAGCTTTACTTCGGTTTTCAGGCCGGGGCTGGCCTGGCGGACGGGGTCGACAAAGGTCACGGCCGGATCACGCAAATCGGCAAATCGCGTCTCACCGATTTTGCGGCTGCCCAGATAGGCGCGCACCGTCATATCGGGTTTTTCTTTCTCATAGATGCGACTGTAGTCGATGAGCGCATTTAAGCAGAAGACATTTTCCTGTGTATTTTCCCAGTGATCACGGTTGCCGCGCGATTGGGTGATGGCGCGCACCTGTTTGAACGGAACATCACCGACCAGCGCCAATCCATCCGCATCAACCGCCAGGTGCATCAAACTGCTCAGCACCGCACTGTTGCTGCGCAGAGGGGTGGCCAGCATATAGCTGTAGCTGTCATCCCATACTTCGTTAAACTGAAACTTGCCTCCGGATTGGCTGCTGTGGGACAGAATCAGTTTTGCGGTTTCATCGGCCATGGGCCGGCCGCCGTCAACGAACATGGCGGCCTGCAGAAAGTGGGCCTTGCCGAAGAGGTCCATTTCGGCAAGGTGGGGATAATAGCGCTGCAGGTCGCCAAGCGTCACTTGACCGTGTTCGGCAAGCGCAGCCAGCGCCACGGCACGCACCGAAGAGGCCATGCCCTTGGTGTAAAAACCCGGCAGAATGTTGCGGCGCAAAAGACGCTTCAAATAGTCATGTAATTTTTTCTCGACATTGTCCGGTATGCGGTAATCGCTTTTGCGCAACCAGTTAAACGCCAGCGCGGTATAGGCGCTCAGATAAGGGCTCACATAACTGTCGTAGGGCAGCCAGTAGACCATGCCGCCGTTAGGCGCCTGGAAACCGACGGCGCTGTCGAGCACATCCTGGGGCAGTGTCCGGCTCTCTTTCCATTTAAAATCGTCGGGCATATAGGCTTTCAAGTTTTGGTAATGGGAAGCCATGATCCCCTTGGTCAATTGCTGCTCCCAGCACCAATAGGGATAATCGCGCATATAGCGAAAGGCACCTTCGACATTGCCGATCACGGATGGAGAGGTGACCACACTGATGCCGCCCACATCCGGAAATATGCTCTTTGGAAAGGCGACGCGGTCGGATACCGAGTCCTGAGTCGTGGTACCGTAGTTGGCCGCGGTGACCAATGAACGACGCTTGTTGACCGTGAGGCGGTGTTCGACGGCATCGCCGTCCAGCGCATCTTTGGCAGTGGCGGTAAAGGTGATGTGGCCGAACCCTTTGGTCTTTATCGGCATCCAAACGGTCTGACGTTTGAACGGCTGGAGGGCTACACGAATCTCTGTTTGATGCACCGTGTCGTCCGCAAGGGCCTCGCCGGCGGCACGGATGCCCACCTGAACCGTGCGCGGTTCGCTGGTGCGGTTCATCACGCTGAAACCGGCTTGAAATGCATCGCCTTCAAGGACCTGATTGGGCATTACGGGGCGCAACTCGGTGGGGCGGTTGACTTTAATGCTGACATCGCCCAGCCCCATGCGGTCCTCGGGCGTCACCGCCATGGCAAAAATTCGCCAACCGGTCAGGTTGTCCGGCAAGGCAAACTCAAACTCGGCGATTCCACCGCCATCCGGCAAAAGAGAGGGATTCCAGTAACTGACGAATTTAAACAGATTGCGCAGGCTGACGCCGTTGTCGGCACCGCCGCCGCCCGGAGAGGCGCCCTTTTTTTCAAATTTCTGTCGGCCCACCAGCCGCGCCAGCAAACTGTAGTTGTTCAAATCCAGGCCGTCGAGCCGGTTAAATCCCTTGTATGGATCGTAGTAGCTGCGACCGCCGGTATTCAAATCAAAAACAGCCTCGTCGATCACGGCCACGGCAATTTCAACGGGTTCGCCGCGGGCGCCATGCCGCGGAACGGCCCGCACTCGTGCACGCACTGTTTCACGGGGTTTGTAGACCTCCCGGTCAGTTGTAACGACGACATCGATCTCCTTGTAAACATCCCTGACCGGCACCATCGCATAACCGAGCCTGAAGGTCGGTTTGCCCAGGTCGACATTGCCCTCGCCCAGTGGTTTATCGACGCGCGGTGATGTCACCAGCATCGACAGATAAAAACCGGGCAGGTAATCTTCTTCCACCGGCACCTCTATCACCGGTGTGCTGCCTTCCAATGTCTGCACCCAGTTCTTGAGCACGCCGTAACGCTCGACAGTGATCAACGCTTGAGCGCCGGGAAAGGGATTTTGCACAAGAAATCGGGCGGTATCGCCGACCTTATAGTCGTCCTGCTCCGGAATCAGCTGCAAGCTGTAGTTATTGGCTTCCTGCCAGACCACGCGTCCCTTGCCGACCACCCAGGCGTGGATGGTGGTTTCATGGGGTCGTCGCTTGCTGTCTAAAACAGTGGCGATGATTTTATAACTTCCGGGTTGTTCCGGGGTGAAAGCATAGACGGACGGTGCGGCCCCGGACAGGCCCTCGAATTGTCCCAGGTCAACCCATTGGGTGACATAGTTGGTAAGATAGGCATTGCCCGCCCCCTTTACCCGTGCCGCCTTGGTCTCGCGACGTTCAACGCGGATCTTCACCGGCACATCAGGCACTGGTCTGCCGTCGATACCGACCACAAGGTATTCGATCTCGGCGGGTTGATCTTCATTGTAGGTCCAGCGGGTATTGCGCAGGCCGACAAAGCGGTCGCGGCCAATATAGTCGGCCGTCGCCGTAGCGGTCACATATTTGCCGCGATCGTCGCGCACCGCGCTCTCCACCAGCAACCGGCCGTAAACGATTTTTTGATCGGTCAGTTCGAACCCGATGGTGACCTCCCCCAGATCGTTGCCTTCGGCATTTTGCTGGTGCAGTTTCCATTTGCGCCGATTGGAGGAGTAGCCGGAACTGAACCGAAAACCTTTGGCCAGCGGGTCTTTGGAGTGAAAACGGGTTTGCCGCAAACGCGCCGTAACCCGCGTATCGGCATTGGCATACGGACCGCCGGCATGCAGCTTGGCCGAGGCGGTGACTTCAATCCTGTCGCCGGGTTCAAAGCGGTCACCGTTCAACTCGGTGGTGACCCGAAACGGTGCGGGCGTAAAATCGCTGACCAATACCCGCAGCGCCTGCAGTTTGTTTTTCAGCCCGGAGAATTTAAGGTCAAATCGATACCATCCGACGGCCGCCTGTTTGGGCAGAACAACTTCACCGTCATAGGCGCCGAAGGCCGAAAGCTCCAGGTCCTTGATCTCGTGAACTTTTTGACCCTTTGGATCGATAACCTCCAGAGAATAACCTTTGCGATCCGGCATGATCCAATGGCGGTTGCTCTGGTTGCGCACATAAAATTTGTATTGAATGGTATCGCCGACCCTATAGACACCCTGGGCGGTGGTGCCCCAGGCGCGCATATGACCGTCTTTTACCCGGTTGTGCGCGCCCACGCCGCCGGCACGGGTCATAAAGTCGTGGTCCAGCGGGACCAGCGCCATATCTTCGCCTTTATCGACGCGCACAAACAAACGATCGGTCAAGTCATTGTAAAGATAGTGCAACAGGTCCAAACCTGGATCCAGCGCTTCAATGCCGGGAAGCAGACAAAGCCCGCGCGCATCGGTGTGAGCACGGGCTTTTGGCGAAGCGTCCGCCTTCAGGGAATAGTTGTCCACGTAAATGGAGACGTTGGCGTCGGCTACAGGCTCACCTGTAGCCAAATCGGTGACCCACACCAGAGAGTTGAAATGGCCCAGTTTGACATGGACCTGAAACGGCGTGACCTGCGCAAAAAAACGATAGTAGTCTTCATGGTAGTGGCGAACCCGCGGATCGCTGTCGAGATGGCCGCTGACGGCGCCGGATGCGCCCTTTAATATGTCCCGAATGCCCAGCGGCATGGCAAAAGCCACATCCTCGGCGTCGGCGACCGGCTTTGAATAGTCGGGATTGTCTTTGGCCCCTTTGGCCGTCAAGGCGCGATGGGGAATTTTCAACCTGTCGAGGTTGGTCACATGTACGGGCATATCGCTGTCGACCTGTTTTTCCAGCACGGCCTTGCGATGGATTAAGACAAGCTTGGGGTCGCGGTGGGAGGTCATAAACGCCATGTCAACCGGCTTTTTTAACCTGCGTCCGAACTCATCTTTCAATTCAGCCCCTACACTCGTCAGCTCGTAGCGCTGATAGGCCTGCAACCGCTCCGGCAAACGCACCGCATAGGTGGCACCGGCCCGATGGGGCGATCGCAGGCGGCTGTAGCTGTGCCGGTTGGCCCACGGGTCGTAGTCTTTGCGACCGCCGGCCAGATCCGGTGTGATCGTGATGTGCTCTTTGACCGCTTCATTAAGGACCGGCGCCGAAAATACCAACGATGCGCCATACATGGGCAGGCATTGATCCACACCTCCTTCCGGCCAATGCTCCGTGGATTTGAAATCCGGCCGAACCAGCATGCGATCATAGGTAATCGAATGGGTACATCTGACGCCCAGGAAGCGAAACTCCGGAAAGGTGTAAAATCGGACCACAACCCGTGTTTCGACGCCGGGTTCCGGCCCCAAGGCTGAAACCAACCCGGGTTCAACCTTCAGATGCACTTCCGCATCCAGGGGCATTTCCTTTTGCGGTGCGACCACCCAAATGCGCCGGGCCTCTTCACCATCGATATCAGTGGGGCGATCATCCACCTTGCGCGACGTTAATTGCGGATCGCGCAGTACAAACTTTGTTCCCGGCACGGGCAAGTAGTATGGCTGTTGCCGGTCGTTGCTGTCGGGCTCCGCCGTCAACGCCACCCTCTGGGCGGTCCGGACCAATGTGAAAGCCAAGTGCTTCACCACCGAAGAGCGGCTCACCGGTTGATCGAATGTCACCTGGATCTTGGGCCAGCCCGGCGCCAGCCATTGCTGAAACCGGGCACGCCTGACCTTGGGCCGTTGCGTCATAAAGCTGTGCTCAAAGGGCGCCGTCATCACGGCGCCGTCACCACTTTTCAAACCCGGTTCGACCAGCACACGATAGCGCGTTGCCGGCTCAAGCGCATCCGCTTGTTTTAACTGGCAGGCCAATGCGCTGGTGTTTATCCACCGCCATTCACAGTTCAACTCGGGTGCAATGGAAATAGGGATCTCATCGGGATTGCGCTCCATGCGCCCCACCGGTACAACAGGTCGGTCGAACTGAAACACCACTTGACGGCCGGTGGGCACATCCACCCCATCCGGTGTGATGCGCAAAAGTTTGAGTTCTACAGAGGTTCCGGCTTTGGCGCTGTCGAACCCCGCCCCCTGAACATACAACCCGTCACACAACAACACCAGCAACATAACCAGTACCCGCACCGTGCATCTCATACACATCACCTTTTCAAATGATCAAAGCGAAGAAAAATCAGAATTGCCGAATCCATAATTGAAAGTCATTTTTAAGTTTCCCGGGCCCCTTTTACAGCATCGAAAGATCTTCGTTTAAAAAAACGGCCTTACAAGGTTTGATGAATTCGTAAAAAGTCTGAAATCCACTTTTCCGTCATTCCGGCGAAGGCCGGAATCCAGTTATTTCAGCATTTTCTGGACTCCGGCCTTCGCCGGAGTGACGTGATGTGCGACTTTTTACGAGTTCATCAAGATTTGACAATCCAAACAAGCAGGCGCCATTACCAAAATTTAGATGACCTCAAGTGCCGTTCATTGTTGCAAAACAAACCATTTTTGTCAATTGTCTTGATATGTTAGCGCGTTTTCCCACCATTCGACGGAGCCTGTTCGAGGCGGTGCGTTCCAAGGACCCGGAACAAAAGCGAACCATCCTATTTGACCGATAATCATAAGCGGGACTCTTGAAGAAGGCGCCAAATAACAGCATATTTTCAGGCGGATTGCTCTTTGAGAGCGAAACGACGCACACCTGCGCGGGTTTGCAGATCGTCCATGATCAGGTAGCCGCATGGGATCAGGACCAGGGTGATCACAGTGGCGAACAGCACGCCGAAGCTCAGGCTGACGGCCATGGGGATCAGAAAGCGGGCCTGGATGCTGCGCTCGAGCAGCATGGGCGTCAAGCCGGCAAAGGTGGTCAGGGAGGTAAGAACAATGGCCCGGAAGCGCACCGCCCCGGCCTCCTGTACGGCACGCAGCGCATCCATGCCTGCGCTGCGCAGGGCATTGATTTTATGCACCAGCACCAGGCTGTCGTTGACCACCACGCCGGTCAGGCCCACAATGCCGAACAGGCTGTATGCCGAAAGGTTGTATCCCATGAGAAGATGGCCCCATACGGCCCCCACAATGCCGAAGGGGATGGCGGCCATGACCACCAGGGGCTGGGCAAAGGATCTGAACGGTATGGCCAAAAGGGTGTAGATGCAAAACAAGGCGATGCCGAAACTGCTGAGAATATCCTGCAGCGACTCATTGCGGCTGCGGCCCTCGCCTTCAATGGTGTAGCGCAGATTGGAATATTTGGATTTGAGCCGGGGCAGGACGTTCTTCTCCAGGTTTTGACGAATCTCATCGGCATTGGCCGCCTTTTCGTCCACATCGGCCGAAACCGTGACGACCCGTTGCCGCTGGACGCGTTTGATGGATGCATATCCCTGGCGCATGGTCACTTGGGCCACAGCGGAAAAGGGCACTTCCGTTCCCTCGGGGGTGCGGATGCGCATCTGCTCCACATTGCCCAGGGAGGTGCGCTGGCTTTCCGGATAGCGCACCATCACCTTGACTTCATCCTGGTCGCGCTGGAAGCGCAGGGCTTCTGCGCCGTAAAGGGCATGTCGCACCTGGTGCGCCAGGTCGTTGAGGGTCAGACCCAGGTTGGCGGCCGCCGGTTTGAGGTTGAGCTGCATTTCGGCCTTGCCGGGTAAAAAGCTGTCTTCAATGTCCGAGACACCAGGGTAGCGCTGCAATTCCTGCTTGAGCTCCTCGGACGCCGCCAGAAGCTGGCCATCATCATCGATGGACAGATCCACCTCAATGGCATTGCCGAAATCATGCAGCACGCTGCGGTAGCTGATGGCCTCGGCGTCGGGGATGCGGCCCACGGCCTTGCGCCACAATCGGGTCAGTGCCATGGTGCTGATCTCGCGTTTCTCACCATCAATGAGTTGCACCCGGACCTGAGCCAGGTGACTGCCGACGCTGTTACCGCCGCCTCCGCCGAAATGGGCGCCCATGGTCGCGGAAACGTACTCCATCAGCGGTGGGCTTCCGTCCGGCCGTTTGCGCTCTTGCACGGCGACAACATCCCGGGCGGCCTGCTCGATATGATCAACAACCTGCTGGGTGCGCGATATGGGCGTGCCTGTCGGCATGGTCAGCGTCACATTCATATTGTTGCTTTCCACCTTTTGGAGAAAGGTAAACTTGATGTGGCCGCCCATCCAGATGCCCAGGGTCACCAGGAGCAACGCCACACCCGAGGCCATGGTCAGGTAGCGCCAGCGCAGGATCTGCGCCAGCCAGCGGCGGTAGGGCCCGTCCACGAAGCGTTTCAATCCGCGAGCCACTACATTGGGTTTGGCTGTCGCTGGATCGGCGGCCCGGCCGGTGGCCCTGCTGCGCGTCAGATGGGCCGGCAGGATAAACAACGATTCCACCAGGGAGGCGGCCAGCACCAGCATGACCACCACCGGAATGCTGTGCATCATCTTGCCCATAGTGCCGCCGGCTTGCAGCAAGGGCCAGAAGGCCGCAATGGTGGTCAGGACCGAAAACACCACTGGACGCCCCACCTCCAGGGTCCCCTCCACGGCCGCTTTGAGCGGCGGCGCCCCTTGTTCGCTGTGTCGGAACACGTTCTCGCCCACAATGATGGCGTCATCCACCACAATGCCCAGCACCATGATAAAGGCGAACAAAGACGTCATGTTGAGGGAGACATCGTAGGTGGGCAGCAGAATCATACCGGCGGCAAAAGCGACGGGGATGCCCAGGGTTACCCAGAAGGCCAGGCGCAGGTTGAGGAATATCCCCAGCAAAAGCACCACCAGGCAGAGGCCGTAGGCCATGTTTTTCACAAGCAGGGTGAGACGGGACTTTAGGATGGTGGAGCGGTCCGCGAACAGGGCAACCTGCACGCCGTCAGGCAGGTTGGCCCGGAATTGGGCAACGAATGCTTTAACCGTGTCACACACGCTCAAAGCATTTTGATCAGCCACTCGATAGATATTGATGATTCCGGCGGGTTTGCCTTCAAACCGGGCGAACAGATCGACATCTTGGAAGGTGTCGCGAATGACGGCCATCTGCCCCAGCAGGACTTCGCTGCCGTCCGCAAAAGTGATCACAGGGATATCCCGGTAATGCTCCGCAAGGTAGCGCCGCCCCTTGGTGCGCACCAGGACTTCGCCGCTGCGGGTTTTCACGCTGCCGGCGGGCAGATCAAGACTGAAACGCCGCACTTTTTCAGCCACCGCGGCCAGGGTGAGATTGTAGCGCTGCAAGGTGGCCTCATCGATTTCGACGTGGATCTCGCTGGTTCGAATCGCCGATACATCGGCCTGGGTAATGCCGGAAAGATTGGTCAGATCGTCTCTGAGTTTTTCGGTCCAGTACTTGATGGTGGCCTCGGGCACATTGCCGTAGATCGCAAGGGTGATCACCTGCCTGCGCCGGATCACTTCACTGACCACCGGCATTTCAGCCTCGTCCGGCAGGGTGGTCATGCGGTCCACCTCGGATTTGATGTCATCCAGAAGTTGCCGGGCGTCCCAATCCTTCATCACCTCCACGGATACGGTTCCCCCACCCTCGCGGGCCGTGCTGTCGATGCGCTTGATGCCTGAAAGGCCAGCGATTTTCTCTTCTATGCGCCGCACCACAGCCTCTTCCACTTCCGAGGGAGAGGCGCCGGAATAGCTCGTGGAAATATTGATCCGGTCAAGGGTCGTTTCGGGAAAGATCTCCATCTTGATGGAGAGGGCTGTGACAATCCCCGCCACCAACAGAAAGAGCATCAGCAGGTTGGCGGCGACATGATTTTCTGCAAACCAGGCGATGGCGTTTTTCATGGCGTATCCTTGATGAACCCGCAAATTCCATATTGCTTCCCTCCCCTTGCGGAAGGGGATATAAAATTAATCGGACCTATAACCAAAATTATAGAACAGATCCCCATCCTTGGCCTAAAACCTAAAACTTAAAACCTAAAACCCTGGATTGATCACTGGATAAATACTCACCGGATCTAAATGCCTTATTATGGGTTATAGGCCCGAAATAAATTATCGCATCGACGCAACCGGTCTCACCCGCATCCCATCGCTCACACCCTTGAGGGTTGAGACGACGATCTGTTCGCCGGGTTTGAGGCCGTGTCGAACGATGGCGCCGTCAAAACCCAATCGGGCCACCTCCACCGTTCGGAAGGTGAGACGGCCCTTCTGATCCACCACCCAGACCTGGTCATTGTCGCGCAATGCAGCCCTCGGGATGAGGGCGGCCTGATCCAGTGTGCGGCCCTGGATCGTCACCTTGGCAAACAGACCTACGGCAAGGGGAGGACGCGTGGCATAGGGATTTTCAATTCTCACCACCACGTTGACCATGCGCGTGCGCTGGTCCAGCTTGCCTTCGGAACGCACAACGTGGCCGGACCACTGCCTTATCTCGCCTGCGACCTGGACTTCCACCACAGCATCGGCTCCACGGCCGTTGCCATCGGTGAAACCCGGCACATGAAACCAGGCCAGGTCCTCGGTGGGCAGCGGCACGACGATTTCAGCCGCCTGGGTGGCATACAACACAGCCAGTTTTTGTCCGGTGGTGACATACTGGCCAAGGTCCACCTCTTTTTCAGCCACACGGCCGTCAAACGGTGCTCTGATGCGGGTGCGGTCCAGTTGCAGCTCGGCTTTGATCAACTCGGCCCGTGAGGCGTCCAACTGGGCACTGGCCGCGGCCAGTTGGGGCTCCTTGGCGACCAATGGCGGCGGTGCATTGCTGCCGTGCAGCTCCGTCCACTCTTCCCTTGCCGCGGCCGATTCCTCCCGGGTCTGGACGAATTTGCTTTCAGCGTCCTTGAGACGGGCCTGGGCCAGGGTTACCGCGATCTCATAATCCTGGGGATCGATGCGCAGCAGCACCGCCCCCTTCTTAAAAGCACCGCCATCCACCAGGGCCGGCGACATCTCCACCACCTTGCCGGCCACCTGTGGAACCAGCGAGATCTCGCGCAGCGGCAATACCGTGCCATGACCGCTGACGCCGACCGTGCGGGAGGCGAACGCCACATCAACAACACGTACCAAGGGCAGGGGCGGCGGTGGCTTTTTGTGCTGCACCTCGGACCGGCTCTCCTTCAGGGCGTACATGCCGATGGAGCCGATGACCAGAACCAAAATGGTCAACGCCGCCTGTATCCATTTCCGTTTGGTAGGAGCCATAAGTCCTCTTTTATTCAATCGTTGCTTCGTTAAATAAGCGTTTCATCCCCACCCCCCGCCAAGGGCACGATGCAGCGCCACGCGGTTCTGATAAATGGCCTTTTCAACCTGGATCAACGCCAGTTCCGCCGTGAAGCGCACCTGCTGGGCTTCCAGGACGGCAAGGTAATCCACCAGTCCTCTTTCATAGCGCTGCTGGGCGGTTTTTTGGGTTGCCCGGGCTTCTGAAAGAAAAATTAAGACCCGCTCCCGGCGTTGCAGCTGTTGCTGCCGCGTCAACAGGGCGCTTTCCACATCGGCAAATGCGCTCAAAACGGTGCGGGCATAGTCTATCTGTCCCTGGATGAACCGGGCTTCGGCCGCCCTTTGGGCTGCTTTTCGTTTGCCGAAGTCAAACAGGGGCTGTACCAGTCCGGCCGCCATGTTCCACCATTCGCTTTCCGAATCGAACAAATCCGACAGGTCGTCGCTGCGATAGCCCCATTGGCCGGTCAGGGTGATGCGCGGAAAGCGGGAGGCGTAGGCGACCCCCACTTGTGCGTGCAAGGCTTTCAGCCGCGCTTCGGCGGTGCGGATATCGGGTCGTCGACTCAGCAGGTCTGACGGGAGCCCGGCCGGTACCTGGGCATATTGCAAATAATACTCTTCAGGTGGTCTTTTTCCCGGACGGCTGAAAGGATAGCGGCCGGCCAGCAGTTCCAGATTTTGCTGGGTCAGGCCCAATTCCTGCGCCAGCAGCGGCAGGCCGGCCTCGGTCTGGGCCAGGATGCGGCGGGCCTGGCGGACATCCAGAATGGAGGTCAGGCCTTTGTTGTAACGCCGCGTCACCAGATCCAGGCTGTCCTGGTAGGCCTCGACGCTGCGCCGGGTCACGTGGATCTCCCGCTCCAATGCAATCTTGTTCAGGTAAAGGCTTACGGTTTCCGCCACAACTGTCTGGGCCACGGTCAGGCGGTTCTCCTCGGCAGCCAGCAGTTGGGCGCGCAGGGCATCTTCGGCCCGCGCCAGCCGGCCCCACAAATCCAGTTCAAAGGTGGCCGGCAGAAAAAGAGTATAGCTTTGCGTTGTAGCGGTGGTGGCGGTCCCGGTAAACGCGCTGGTGGTGGTTTGCCGGGTTCGTGAAGCCCGGGCTTCAATACTCAGGGTGGGCCAGCGGTCGGCCCGGGTTTCGCGAAACTGCGCGCGAACCTCCAGCACAGCCGCCACAGCTTTGCGGATATCCAGATTGTTGGCCATTACCGCCGCCACCAGCTGATTCAGCTCAGGGTCTTGGAAAGTGTGCCACCAATCATCAGGGGGTGCGGGCAGTTGGTGTTCGCCGGGCGGGGCGTGTTGATAGGCCGATGGCATGTCAACAGGCGGTTCGGGCGGCACATAGTCCGGTCCGAAGCGCATGCAGGCGCAGATCAGGCAGCTCAACAGAAAACCGAGCAGGTTGAGGGTGGACCTAAAGTTAATTCGCATGCTTGCTCCCCCGTACCCGGGCATTTTCCTCCTGGCAAGGCATCTTCATACCGCGGCTCACATACCCGATAAGCTCTTCAAAATATTCTGCATAATGAGGTTGCGCAGGGTTTCATCCAGATCGGTGTGCAATCTGCTGAAGATCCTTAGGTCACGTGACCCTCCTGTTTTAGCTAATCAAACGAATGCATAAAACAAACGTTTGTTTAAATCAAGTGGCGCCCTTCATACTCCTTCCTGCCACCCTAAACGGGCAATGGAATTTGGCCAGGGGGTAAAGCAGTGATACCTTCATTGAAAAAATCAGTCAATTTGTACCAAAAAAGACACAAATAAAAAGACTAGAAAATTATATATGGAATACTTAAAAAAACTAGATATTGCGGGCTGACCGGTTGGGTCCTGCCATAAAGACGGGATGTGGGGACCATTTGGATAAAAAGGCTTTTCTATGCGTTCACCGTTTCCTCTGCGGTTTTGCCTGAATCCATATAAAAGGAGTGCCCCTTGACGATGGGACACCCCTGTCCAAAAATTCGACGATATCTACAGGCGGAAAAGACTCAACCAACGCATTGCATCATGTAAACCGGGCTCGTTCGATGCTCTGTTTGATGGTCTCGGTCGCTTGTCGATCATGCTGCAGGCCCGGTATGAGGCGCACGAATTCAGTGGTGCACTGCTTCCATTCCATTTGCGTACCGCCTTCCCAGTTCACCGACCAATCCAGCTCGTTGCCCAACCACAACAGGGCATCGACGTAAGCCACCAGGAAGCCGGCCGGTTTCTTGGCAGCGTAGCGCGTACCCCACTTGGCCACCAGTTGCCCCCACTCCAGGGGTCTGATGGAGCGTGTTCCTTTCCTTATCGTGGCTAGCTTTTTGAGAGCCGCTAATTTCATGTTCTTGACTTCTTTTACCTGATCCTGGAGGTAGGAATAGGCATAAAACAGGCGGCTTGGCAACCGTTGCTCGCCCACAGCCTTGCGATCGTGCGGTCCATTGGCAAAGCTGACCGGCCCTCGCGCATACCCCCTGAACTGCTCCTGCCCCCAAGGGGAAATAGGACGTCCCCCCGCCTTTATTTGGGTCAGGATGGAAACCAGCTTTGCCGTTGATTCGAACTCCAATTTTGAAACACCCAGCCCATACTGGAGCACCGAAATTTGACCGTTTTTAGCCTCACGCTTGAGCTTCTGATACTTCTTCGAATTAATGGCGTTTTGGAGCTCGAAGAGGACCGATTCCACGAGGAAAACCGGAGACGTTAAGCCGGTATTCGATTCGCAACAAGCATCCCGCGCCACCTTGACTACCGTCAGTTCCGCATGGCAGATTTTCCCCGCTCGCCGCACTTCCACCTTCGCCCCGGCTCGACCGGCAGTTTGGAGGTGCTCTTTGGCCGCCGCACTGAGGTCACAGTACATCTCCAAATCCTGGGCCAGCGCCTGATGCCCATATCCTGAAATCTCGACGCCTTCGATGGTTTTGGCCATGATCTGCCTTTCTAGGGTTAAAGTTAAACTGATCTTTGATAGTGGGAATTTAATATTCTGTAAAACAGTCTATTTGAAGATTTCCAAACGTTTGCCTGATAAAAATCGTTTGCCGATGTCAGGCCCACCCATAGTAATCTATCCAAGTTAAATGTGAATTTGTTTATTATACAAAAAATATCCATTATTTCAATATGTAATCAGCCAGGAGCAAAGGCAAGCGCATTTAAAATGATTGAACCCCGGTGGGAGACTGGCAAGGAAAAGCGGATAGCGGTGTATAAAGGTTGCGGGTACACCCTTCCAGGA
>JASFER010000038.1:0-31548 GCA_050124755.1 Desulfobacteraceae bacterium | reverse complement strand
GTAATCCGATGATCCTTAAGCCGCAACAAGGTTGCTTTAATATTGGCAGGTAAGGATGAAGCTTTAATGTCAAAGCGCAGATGAATGGCAGTGGCGACTTTATTCACATTCTGACCCCCTGCGCCCTCGGCGCGAATGGCTCGCATTTCAATTTCCCCTACAGGAATGGACAATTCATCGGATATGATCAACATAATGAGTCTGCTGGTGCTTGCATGCCTGCAATGGAGAACCCCAACGCTCTGACTTCCGCCACAACCGACGCGGCATCCAGGGTCAGCAATTGACGGCGGCGCACCACCCATTGCCCTCCGATCATAACGTCTTCAACATCGGATCCTTTAACAGCATAAACCAAATGGGATTGGGGGTGATACATGGGGGTCAGGTGGGGCTGGGCGAAATCGATCATGATCAGATCGGCCTGTTTGCCCACCTCAAGGGAGCCGATTTCCTGCTCCAGACCCAACGTGCGAGCCCCCTCAATGGTTGCCATGCGCACCACCGTATCGGCATCCATCGCGGTTGGATCCAACTGATGGACTTTTTGCAGCTTTGCCGTCAGATCCATTTCACTAAACAGATCCAGATCGTTGTTACTGGCACAGCCGTCGGTTCCGAGGCCGACCACGATGTCATCGGAAAGCATTCGGGTCACCGGAGAGATGCCTGAGGCCAGTTTCATATTGCTTTCCGGGCAATGCACCACCCGTGCGTTGTGATGTGCAATGGTTTCAATATCCGCCTCGTCCACCCAAACGGCATGAATGAGCAGTGAATGCCGATCCAACAAACCGAGCCGGGCCAGATACTTCACAGGGCTGCACCCATGGGTCTGCTGGCACTGCTGAGCTTCCATCCGGGTCTCAGCCACGTGGATTTGAAACATGACGCCCAGATTGTCAGCCGCCGCTTTGGCTGCCTGTAACGTTTCGGGTGAACACGTATATGACGCATGGCAAAAAATGGAGGGGAATATCAAAGGGGAGCGTTCCCGCCAATGCTGAACAAATCTTTTGGCCACCTGAATATTGTCTTTTGGGTCGGCCACCCCCGGCGCAGGATAATCGATAACCCCCTGTCCCAACACGGCCCGCAGACCGGTCCGGGACACGGCGTTCGCCACGTTCTCGGCTAAAAAATAACCGTCGCAACAGGTGGTTGTACCACTTAAAAGCATTTCGGCCACAGAGAGTTGAGTTCCTGCGAAAACACTCTCAGAATTGATAAATTTTGCCTCTGCCGGGAAAATATGCTCCTGAAGCCATTGCTCTAAAGGAAGATCGTCTGCCAATCCGCGAAACAAAGACATGGGCAGATGGGTGTGGGCATTGACCAAACCCGGCATGATAAGTTTGCCCTGAGCATCATAGGTTTCCTTGGCCTGCCATCCTTGAAAATCCTTTGCCATACCCAAAGCGGCAATCTTGCAGCCCTTAATGGCCAAAGCACCGTTTTCGATAAAGGTGCCGGTATCGTCCACCGTCAAAACCATGCCGTTAAGGATCAACATGTCTGCTTGGCTCATCGTTTCATTCCCTAAAGACCATCTTCGACCGAATGCTCAATCACGCCCATAATGATGGTTTCCAGATGCGGTGAAGCCGCCTTGGCCACGGCGATGATTTCTTCCACACTGGTCGGTGTCAAAGCATCAGGCAGGCACATGTTGGTAATGACAGAAAGCCCCAGCACCTGCATGCCGGCGTGTGCGGCAGCGATGGTCTCCATTACAGTGGAAAATCCCACGGCTTCCGCACCGATGGTATTCAGAAACCGCATCTCCGCCGGTGTCTCCAGGGAAGGTCCCTTCAGCCCTGCATATACGCCTTTTTGCACGCCGACTTCCATGCCGCCGGCTGCAGTCTGGGCCAATTCCTGGAGTCGGCCGCTGTAAGCATGGGTCATCTCAGGAAACCGCGGTCCCCATCGTTCATCGTTCGGGCCGGCGAGGGGATTGCAGCCGGTCAAATTAATATGGTCTTCGATGATCATCAAATGGCCGGGCGCGAAAAGCGGATTGAGGCCGCCGGCCGCATTAGTCAGGATTAATGTTTTAATCCCCAGGGCCTGGACGACACGAATGGGAAAGGTCACCTGCTGTGGGGAATAGCCTTCATAAAGATGAAACCGTCCTTGCAGGAGAACAACACCTTGTCCGGCGACTTCGCCTGCCATCAATCGGCCTTGGTGCGTCGGCACCGTGGAAACCGGAAAATGGGGAATCTCCGCATAATCAATGGCGGCATCGATTCGTATGGACGAAAGCAGGTCGTTCAAACCGGTGCCAGCAAAGACGGCTACCTGGGGGGTTATTCTAAGTTCGGATTTTATGCGGCGTGCCGCTTCGGCTGCATCGTCAAAATCATATTTCGGCTGCATGTTTAGAAACCAATCGTTTTGTTTTGAAGACGATCTGAATCGACGGACGGCAATATCGATCTATAATCCAGTCCCCATAGCGGCGTCAACGATTTCATTGATTGCTTTTCATAGGGTCGTTATGATTGACTTTTATTCCGCTTTATGGGATGCTGATCCGCTGAATTTGTGAACACAGGCATGTGTCTCGCGTGCACCTGAAAGTATGGTCAAAAGAGCATTAGATCGTGCTATGAAATAAGATAAGGAGACTCCCCATGAATCCTGCAATGCGTCCAGAGCATCCAGACATTACTGATGAGATGTGGACTCAGATCGACAAAATCATTCAAACCAATCGCCCCGTCGCCGGATCCATCATCGCGGCTTTGAGGCAATGCCAAGATGTGGTGGGATATCTTCCGGTGGAACTGCTCGACTACATCAGCGAGGGGTTGAATTTACCCGCCAGCGATGTTTATGGGGTGGCGTCCTTTTATGCCCTCTTCTCCATGACCCCCAAAGGTCGTCATACCATCAAATTGTGTCTGGGCACAGCGTGCTATGTAAAAGGCATCAAGGAAGTCATGAGCCGCGTCGAAAATGAATACAATATCGAAGAAGGGGGCACATCGGAAGATCGGCGATTCTCACTGGAAGGTGTCCGCTGTTTAGGCGCTTGCGGTCTGGCCCCGGTGATGGTGGTCGGCCAGGACACCCATGGTGATGTCAGTTCCGACAAAGTCATTGATATTCTTAAAAAGTATGAGTAACAAACCACCGGCTTACCCTTTTACGGGACGTTGACCATGAAAATTGCTGAAATCCAAGAAATCCTGAAGGCCGATATCATCGTCGGTGAACATCGGCTTGAAGATGTCATCATCGGCGGTGGTGCCGCCGATTTGATGGAAGACGTACTGGCCGCAGCAGCCAAAGGTTGTGCCCTGCTGACCGGCGTCACCACCGAGTATGTCATGCAAACCGCTAAAATCGCCCAGGTGGGGGCGGTGGTGCTTGTGCGCGGCAAAGCACCGCCCGAAGAGATGATCAAACTGGCGCGTCAGTACGAAATTCCCCTGATGCTGACCAAGTATTCCCTATTTGTCGCCTGTGGCAGACTCTATATGAATGGAATCAGAGGATTGGACGGTTCCTGGTAATCCTTTAGGAGTGAAACAATGCCGAAATTTTCAGTGGATGATTTAAAAAGAGTCAAAGAACAACTGACTGCGCGATCGGCCTTTCAGGACAAGACATACCTGCTCACATGCGGTGGTACGGGGTGCCATGCCACAGGCAGCATCAAGGTTATGGATGCGCTGCAAAAGGAGCTGAACGAAAGGGATTTGCAGGAGAAGTTCGAGATCGTCGAGACCGGCTGCAACGGGTTTTGCGCCATGGGGCCGATCATGGTGGTTCAACCCGGGGGAATCTTCTACCAGAAGATCCAACTGGCCGACATTCCAAAAATCGTTGAAGAGCATTTGGTCAAAGGTACGCCGGTCAAAAAAAACCTTTACAAGGATCCGGCCACCAAACAGGTGATTCCACACCTGCACGACATCCCTTTCTTTTCTTACCAACAGACCGTGGCCCTGCGCAACAAGGGTTTGATCAATCCGGAGTCCATTGATGATTATATCTGCCGTGACGGCTACTTAGGAGCTGCCAAGGCGCTGTTGGAAATGCGTCCGGAAGAGATCATCGAAGAGATGAAGACTTCCGGTCTGCGCGGAAGAGGCGGCGCCGGATTTCCCACCGGCATGAAATGGTTTTTTGCCAGCCAGAGCGTCAGCGATGTCAAATATGTCCTGTGCAACGCTGATGAAGGCGATCCCGGAGCGTTCATGGATCGCAGTATCCTGGAAGCCGACCCCCATGCGGTGGTGGAGGGCATGGTCATCGCCGCCAAAGCGATCAATGCCACCAAAGGCTACGTCTATGCTCGCACCGAATATCCTCTGGCCATTAAACGCCTGCAAAAGGCCATAGACGATGCCAAAGATCGCAGACTGTTGGGGGAGGACATTCTCGGATCCGGTTTCAGCTTCGACATTGAAATTTATCAGGGGGCCGGCGCATTTGTATGCGGCGAAGAGACCGCTCTGATGCGATCCATCGAAGGCAAGCGCGGCATGCCGCGCCCCAGGCCGCCCTTTCCGGCCCACAAAGGATTGTGGGAAAAACCCACCATTTTGAACAATGTGGAAACCTTCTCCAATGTGCCCCAGATCATGACCAAAGGCGGTGCCTGGTACGCCGGCATGGGTACGCAAACCAGCAAGGGCACCAAAGTTTTTGCCATGTCCGGAGATGTCAACAACATCGGCCTGGTGGAAGTCCCCATGGGCTACAGCCTGCGCGAGCTGATTTTCAATATCGGCGGCGGCATTCCCAAGAAACGCAAATTCAAGGCGGTTCAATTGGGCGGTCCCTCGGGCGGCTGCGTGCCTGAGCAGCATCTGGACACGCCGGTGGATTATGAGGAAATCGCCAAAGTCGGCGCCATCATGGGATCCGGTGGCGTCATCGTCATGGACGACCGAACCTGCATGGTGGACATGGCGCGTTTTTTCATGGAATTTATCCAGGAGGAATCTTGCGGGAAATGCACTCCCTGCCGGGAGGGGACGCGCCGGCTGCTCCAACTGCTGGAAAAGATCTGTGAAGGCCGCGGCGAAAAAAGCGACATCGAAACCATGGAAGAACTTTCCGCTGTGATCAAGGAAACCGCCTTGTGCGGGTTGGGTCAAACCGGTCCAAACCCGGTGTTGTCCACATTGCGCTATTTCAGGGATGAGTTCGAAGCCCACATCTACGAGAAAAAATGTCCTGCGAAACGATGTGTCAGTCTTTTGGAGTTCAGGGTGGTGGCGGAGGATTGCAAAATGTGCGGTTTGTGCTCCAAGGCCTGCCCGGTGGAGGCCATTACATGGAAAAAGAAAGAACCGGCGCGAATCGATACGGATAAGTGTATCAAATGCCTGACCTGTTTCGATAGATGCAAATTTGACGCTATTGTGTAGAACCCGCAACCTATTGCGGTGAAAATATAGATATTTTCGGCATGGGAGAAAAAGTATGCTCTTTGCAATCATGTTGATGGGTGGATTGGGGCTCGTCGTCGGTATCGGCCTGGCCATCGCTTCCAAGATTTTTTACGTTTATGTGGATCCGCTCGTTCTGGCAGTGGACGAAGCGTTGCCCGGAGCGAATTGCGGCGGCTGCGGCCAGCCGGGGTGCACCTCCAATGCTGAGGCCATTGTGGCCGGCAAGGCGGCGCCCAATTCGTGTGTGGCCGCCGGACCTGAGACGGCAGAAGCCATTGCCGCCATTTTGGGGGTGAGCGTGGAAGCTAAAGAGCCGGACATCGCCCTTCCGGGCTGCACCTACGGTTTGGCGGATGCGGACACCAAGTTCAATTACGACGGCATGAACGATTGCCGTGCGGCGGCCATGCTCAGCGGCGGCATGAAGGTGTGCACCATCGGCTGCTTAGGCCTGGGCACCTGCGCAAAAGTCTGCCCCTTTGACGCCATCACCATGGGACCCAATGGATTGCCCGTGGTTCACGAAGGACGCTGCACCGGATGCGGCACCTGTGAACGGGCATGCCCCAAGCATATCATTTCCCTATCCTCGGTGACCCGTCGCATCCTTAAAGAGTATACCACTGAAGATTGCACCACACCCTGTCAGCGTGCTTGTCCGGCCGGTATCAATATCAGCGCCTACATCGGCGCCATAGCCCGAGGTGATCATCCCAAAGCGGTTCAAATCATCAAGGAACGCAACCCTTTTCCCACCGTCATCGGCCGCATTTGCCCGCGGCCTTGCGAAAATGAATGCCGCCGGCAATATGTGGATGAGCCGGTGGCCATCAACTTTCTGAAACGCTATGCCGCCGACCTGGAAAAAGAGAGCGGCCGTCATGTCCAGCCCTATAAAGCGCCCGATACGGGTCGCCAAGTGGCCATCATCGGCGGTGGTGTTGAAGGTCTGTCCGCAGCCTTTTTCACTGCACGTCTCGGGCATGCCGCCACCGTTTACGAAGCCGCCGACAAACTGGGGGGATTGCTTAGAAGCGCCATCGCCCGCTATCGTTTACCCATGGATATTCTGGATTGGGATATCGAAGGCATCACGGAAATGGGCGTCCGCACGGAAACCGGACAAGTTTTGGGCAAAGACCTGGCCATCATCGATCTTTTGGCCCAGGGCCACCATGCTGTTTTCGTGGCCGTGGGCGGTTGGGACAGCCGGCTGGCCCGAACCGGCGGAAAGGGGGAAACCAGTCTGGTACCCGGATGCCATCTGCTCATTGATATCATGAAATCCGGCAGCCCAGGCTATCCCCAAGTGCATTTGAACGGTCATGTGGTCATCATCGGCAATCCCCATATGGCATCGGCCATGATTCAACGCTGCAAGGACCTGGGTGCACAGAAGGTCTCGGTGCTCATACGTGAAGCCGCCCCGGCAGACCTTGAAGGTGCCGAGATTATAACGGACAGTGGTATCAGCAGACTCTACGGTCAGGATCAAATCCTCGAAGCAGTGGAATTAACCGACTTGAATACCGGAAAAACCCGGAAAGTTGATGCCGAGCATATCGTATTCGCAGCCGGTCGCATGCCGGAATTGATCTTAATAGCGGCACCGGTTGATCCTGAGGAGGAAACGACCCGGGAAACAGCCTCCGGTATGGCGTGGGAAGCCCTGCCCCCTTACAAACAGCCGGCTTATCACCAGGAGATCGGATTGATGGCCGACGGTGACGTGCTGACCGACTACAGCGCGGCGATTAAAGCCATTGCCGCCGGCAGACGCGCCGCGGCCAGCATCCACAAAACCATGTACGGTATTCCTTTGGATTTGCCGGATATTGTCGTTACCCCGAATACACCCTTGCAAAACGTCCACCAGGTATCATTGGTAAGCGTTCGGCATCGCAACATAATGCCTTTGGCCGGTGAAAGCGAAGCTTCGAAGGGTGCTGAGTTGGAACAGGGGTATGATGCCGCCAAGGCGCAAAGCGAAGCGGATCGTTGCCTGCAGTGCGGCTTGATTTGTTATCTGCGGGAAGCGGAAGCTCAAGAAGCTGGACAAGCGGCCATAAATAGTTAAAGTTTTTATTAAACCGCTCCGATAGGGATTTCGCTGGCACTGCGCAGGCTTCATGCTTGCCGAATAACCAAATGATCGCTAAAATAGCCGGAAAAGGAGTGTACCCGTGGCCACCGAACAGGGCATCGTCGTTCAAGTAGGACTTAACGACCGAAACATCGCGCTGGTTAAAACCGTTCAGTCCAGCGCTTGTGAAGCCTGTTCTGCGCGGCATCAATGCAATCCCGGCGATAGGGGAAAAGAGCGAGAGGTAGAAGCGATCAATTCGGTCAATGCCAAAGTGGGCGACCTCATACAAATTTCAATGGATACAAGTGCTCTGCTTAAAGCGACCTTTTTGCTCTATGTATTTCCAATTATCTGTATGCTTATTGGTTCATTCGCCGGGCATGTGATCGGGAACAATATGAACGTTGGTGCTTCTATGGTATCCGTATTGTGCGGCATCGCGAGTTTTGTAGCCGCTATGTTGATCGTCCGCTATCGTGCCGGTCACATGGCCCTTAAGCAAAAGTATCAACCTAAAATTACACGCATTATCAGCAGGGCTAAGCCGGAGGACCCATCATTGACACCACCGCATCCTTGTGAGCTCCAGGCCACCGTCAGCAGTTAGGAGGACGTTGAATGCCCCAAAAAGTCTTCATCACCAGCAAAAATACCGCTACATTCGTTTGCCCCGAATGCGGGAATACCTCCATCGCCAATGTCTCCAAGTACGCCAACCTTGATAAAAAGGTAACCGTGAACTGCAAATGCATATGCGGTCATCTTTTTAAGGTATCGTTGGAAAAACGCCGCCAGTATCGGAAAGAAACTGATCTACCCGGTGTATATTATTACGATTTGGGACATGGCAGTACCGATAAAGGCATCATGCGGGTTGTGGATGTTTCCAGCAACGGCCTCAAACTCAAACTTAATGTTGAACGCCATTTTAAGGGTGGAGAAAGGCTGCTGGTTGAATTCCACCTTGATGATAAACGTCATACCTTCATCAAAAAAGAAGTCATTATCCGTAACGTCTATAAAAACCTTGTGGGCACCTCTTTCTCTCCAACCGAAGGCGATGATCCAGCGCTTGGATTTTATCTGATGTCATAGATAACGGTTCAAAACCTTTAACTCCCTCCCCCTCGACGGGGGGGCCGGGGTGGGGGTGACGGTTTCACTGCTCACTTGCCGGGGTGGGGGTGAAGGATGTTGCACCATCCACCCATTACGGATCATATCGTCCGTTTTTAGATGCGGTTTCAAAACCTCCCTGAACCCAAACTCCGTGTTGGGCGACAGATTCAAATCCTTGAGACAGTCCACTATTCCTCCGGTTGAAATCTGCCGTCCGTCTTGATTTTAGGCCCTATTGAAGGTATTAAAACCGCTTCTAAGTTGACAAAAATATTCAGGCGGGCTTAAATGTAGATTTCGGGTCAAGCAAACTGCCTATGGATTCGGTATGATGCAAATTGATAGGACATATTCCATGAAACGGTGGAAAGATTCTGCAAGACCATTGCTTTTGGGCGTGGAGATTTTTATCTTGTTCGGCGCCGTCATTTTTTTGGGAATTGGACCTCAATACATCTCCCAAGCATTTGCAGGTTCCCCCATGCCTTTTGCACCCGGAGAACGGCTGCGTTTTCAGCTTCGCTGGACGGTTGTCCCTGCGGGAAAAGCCATCATGGAAGTGTTGCCCATGAAAACCATTAACGGCACAGTGGTTTACCATTTCCGGTTGACAGCAAAATCAAACGCATTTGTGGACATTTTCTATAAAGTGCGCGACCGCATTGATGCGTACGCCAGTGCCGACATGACGCATGCGCTGCGCTACCATCATAAACAGCACGAGGGCCATACACGCCGCGATGTGAAGGTGGAATTTGATTGGAAAAAAGAGAAGGCAAGCTATAGCAACGGAAAAACCAACAAAAAGATTGATATCATCCCCGGCACTTTCGACCCTCTGAGCGTCTTTTATTTTACCCGGATGATGAAGTATAAGGAGAACGATGTTATCGAATGCCCTGTCAGTGACGGTAAAAAATGTGTATACGGCATGGCGCATATTGTTAAAAAGGAGACCATCACCATTCTTAGCGGCACCTATGAAACTTATCTAATTGAACCGGATCTGAAACATGTCGGCGGCGTATTTGAAAAAGATAAAAACGCCAAAATCAAGCTCTGGGTGACAGCAGATGAACGACGCATACCGGTCAAAATCGCCAGTAGGGTGGCTGTTGGAAGCTTTGTAGGAGAATTGACGGCCATCGAAAAAAGCGAGTCTTAGAGATATGGACAACCTGCTCCTTTAACCCTAACGTTGCATAAAAAAGAAAACAGGAAAAAGGTGATAAGCCACCGAACTAGCCCGACAAGAGTTAGCCATGCATGATAGAAAACCATTTCAGCTAATGATCCTTATCCTGTCATCCTTGCTGTTATACCCGGCATGGACGGCATCCGCTCAAACCAATGAAGATATTATCGTGTTGGTCAATGAAACGCCGATTAGACGGCAGGATTTGCAGATGGAGGCAGATTTGCTGGATGCTGAGATGCGGCGCCGGAACCGCATATTATCGAAGCATCAAAAGGCCAAATTAAGCCGTCAGCTGGTAGAAAACCTGATTGAACGCGAGCTCTTTTATCAAAGCGCACAACAGAAGAAAATCGAAATTCGGAACCGTTGGGTGGATAGAGCGATCGCTGATTTGAAGGCCGATTTAAAATCCGCGTCCGGTTTTAAGGCCTATTTAAAAAACGCCCATATGAATGAAAAGCAACTCAGGGCCCGCATCCAAAAGGGGCTTGTTGTCCGTCGGTTGTTGCGCAGAGAGGTTCTACGGCAAATTAAGGTAAGCGAAGCTGAAATGCAGGCGTTTTATCGTGAAAACCCCGATTTTTTTCAGCGCAAGGAACAGGTGCGCATCAGACAGATTTTGATCGCAGTTGACATGCAGGACGACACTTCAAATCGAGGAGATGCACTCCTTCGTATACAGGCTATTCAAAAGAAACTTAATGAAGGCGGCAACTTTGCGGCCCTGGCCATTGAGTATTCCGAAGACAAGAGCAGCGCCGTTGGAGGCGATCTGGGGTATCTGCAGCGCAACCAAATGGTAGATACCTTTGCCGATGCCGCCTACTCCCTGCAAATCGGAGAGATTAGCGACATCATCGAAACCCGCATCGGCTATCATTTAATTCAAATGGTGGATAGAATACCACCTTCTCAAATGCCTTACCGGGAAGCGCGAACAAAGATAGAGCGCACACTGCGCCGCGACAAAGAGAAAAAGGCGACCAACGCCTATCTGGCCAAACTCAAACGCAGGGCCTCCATCAAGCGAATGATCCAATAATCGTATTATTTTAACATCCGCCTTTTTAAACTACTTAAGCAGTATTTAATTTTTGCTTGATTTTTCATTTTTCTTTTGCTTAATGTTTTTGTGGATGACTCTCTGATAAGCACTGATATTCACTCAGTAATCTTTTATCTTTAGGCCGCCCGCTTTCAGGGCAGTCACTGGAGGCTAGTGTTGCGGTGTTACTAGAACGCATTTTTTAGGACAGGAGGATAATGTTTTGGCAAATGGTACAGTAAAATGGTTCAACAACAAAAAAGGTTACGGCTTCATCAACGAGGAAACCGGCCGCGATATCTTCGTCCATTTTTCTTCTATTAATATGGATGGATATAAAAGCCTGACTGAAGGCGAGCAAGTAATTTTCGATATCGAAGAGAGCACTCGCGGCCCTGAAGCCAAAAATGTCCGCAAAGCCTAACACACCTTATATGCCCCGCCGAAGGCATCATGCTTCTCAAAAGCATGATGCCTTTTCTTTTATCATTATTCTCCGATAATTTTCACCAACACCCGCTTGCGCCGGCGGCCGTCGAACTCGCCGTAAAATATTCTCTCCCATGTCCCGAAATCCAGTTGGCCATCGGTGATGGCGACCACGACTTCTCTTCCCATCACCTGTCGTTTCATGTGGGCATCGGCATTGTCTTCACCCACATTATGCCGGTACTGGGATACCGGCTCGTGGGGCGCAATGCGTTCCAACCACTGCTCGTAATCGTAATGCAGCCCGGATTCATCGTCGTTGATAAACACACTGGCGGTAATATGCATGGCGTTAACGAGTACGAGGCCATCCGTGATACCGCTTTCCCTCAAGCATTCTTCTACCTGGGGCGTTATATTGACAAAAGCACGCCGTTTCGGTACGTCAAACCACAATTCTTTGCGATAACTTTTCATCGCGCCCTCCTCTGACCACTTTTTAAAGTTTTTTGCCCAATTGGTTGGCGGCAATGAGCAACGGATCCCATATCCCACCGAAAGGGGGTGCATAGGCTAAATCGCATTGGGAAAATTGGCTCACCGTCATATGGGCATGCAGCGCCACAGCCGCTGCATTGATCCGATGGGCCACACTCTCCTTGCCGACCATCTGAGCGCCCAATAGTCGGCCACTCGACTTGTCAGCCACCATATGGACCCAGACTTTAGCCCCTCCCGGATAGAGGTGTGCGCGCGAAAGCGACTCAATGGTGACGCTTTGGGGGTCAAAGCCGGCAGCTGATGCCTCTGATGTGTTTAATCCCGTTCGAGCGACCTGCATGTCGAACACCTTAAAAACCGCCGTGCCGACAACACCGGGCAATTCCACCTTTTTGCCGCAGAGATGATCCGCCACTCCCCATCCGGCACGATTGGCCCTCAACGCCAGTGGTATCCAGGCCCTCCGGCCACTGACCACATGGTACGCATCAGCGCAATCGCCCGCTGCGTAAATCGCCTTATCCGAAGTGCGCAACTGCCGGTCAACGGCTATGGCGGTCAAAGGCCCCAGATCAATCCCGGCCGCAGCCGCCAGGTCACTGTTGGGACGAACGCCCACGGCAACCAGCACCATATCCCCCGTCAGGGAAAGGTCTTCACCCACAACCTTGAGCCGGTCTCCGGAGCGCTCAATGCGCTGTACCGCCTTTCCGGGATGTAATCCCACTGCGTGGGCTTCCAACTCTTTTTGAATGGGTTCAGCCAATGTCCGCTCCATCCAAGGCAGCAGATCGGTACGCGGCTTGACCATCTCCACAGAGATCCCCCTATTGCAAAGGGCTTCACTCATCTCCAGGGCGATATACCCCATACCGATGATCACAACCTTGCGGACATCATTTTTCTGTAGATATGCCTTAAGCGCTCTCCCGTCTTCCAGGCTTTTCAATGCCATAACGCCGGGGAGATCAAATCCCGGCAGATCCGGGATAATCGGCGCGGCACCGGTGGCTATCAGCAATCGGTCGTATGGCATCGAAAACGCCTCGGCTTCATCGGCAAGACCGGCCACCGTTCGAGTTTTGGTATCAATTCGAGTGGCCCGATGTCCCGTAAGCAGATTGATCCCCTGTTTATTTCGAAAAACCTCGGCCGAGCGCACCACCAGATCATCCATGCTGCGATCGGGATCTGCAATATTATAGGGCAGGTTACACGCACTATAAGAAACATCCCGTGTCTGCTCCAATACGGTTACCGATATTGATGGATCGATGCGTTTGGCCCGACTGGCGGCGCTCATTCCGGCTGCATCGCCGCCGATAATCAGAAAATTCATCATTTCCTCCGTCTAATCCGTTCTATTCAAAAACAGAACAAGGTGTGATAACGTACTATGTTTTGCGCATTGATGCTGAACCTTCTAATCTGTTCTTAGAAGAGGCAAGTTTATAACATACAAGTTTAAAGTTTTAAGTGTAAAGTTTAAAGTTTAGGTTAATTAGTGACATCAATACCGCAACAACTGGACACATTATCCAAACAGCTCAATAAAGTGCTGTTGTCAGACCGTGTTTACGGCCGGCGGGAAATCAGACGAATTCAGCAAGCGGCACGCAAGCATCCCGACGATTCCAGGCTTCAGGAACGGTGCAAGGCGCTCGGAGAGCGCCTTCGGAGGTCCGGTTCTATTCGCCGCGGTCGAATTCAAAACCGCCCGGCATTAAGGTTTGACCCCGAACTGCCCATCAGTGCTAAAAGCGAGGAAATTGTTGCGGCCATTCAAAAACACCCGGTTCTCATTGTGGCCGGCGAAACCGGATCAGGCAAGAGCACTCAACTGCCCAAGTTTTGTATGCTGGCGGGCCGTGGGATCGATGGCTGGATCGGCGTCACCCAACCGCGGCGCATCGCAGCCATAACGGTTGCCCGCCGTATTGCTGAAGAACTCAATGAAGCGCCGGGACAAACTGTCGGCCACAGGATTCGTTTTCAGGATTCGGTGAGCGCTCAAACGCGTGTCAAAATCATGACCGACGGTATGCTTCTGGCCGAAACGCATAAAGATGCCCACCTTAATCAATACGATACCCTTATCGTTGATGAAGCCCACGAGCGCAGTCTCAATATCGATTTCATATTAGGCATATTAAAGACCTTGCTTCAAAAGCGCCGAAACTTAAAGGTCATCATTACCTCAGCCACCATCGATACGGAAAAATTCTCACAAGCCTTTGAGGGGGCTCCCGTCATTGAAGTATCCGGCCGCATGTACCCGGTTGATACGCGCTATATGGAAACGGCTGATGAAGAGGCCGCCCACATCGAGCGGGCCGTTGAGGCTGTTGACCACCTGATAACCGAGCGCAAGCGGGGCGACATCCTGGTCTTTATGCCCACAGAGCAGGATATTCGTGACACTTGTGAAATTCTCGAAGGCCGCCGGCTTGCCGCCACCCAGGTCATCCCCTTGTTCGGCCGATTATCGTCGGCCCAGCAGCAGCGTGTTTTCCGCACCGGCAACGGGCGTAAAATCATTGTGGCCACCAATGTAGCGGAAACCTCCATCACCATTCCCGGCATCAATTTTGTCATCGATACCGGCCTGGCGCGTATCTCTCGGTATACGCCGCGATCCCGTACCACCACGCTGCCGGTGAGTCCGGTCTCTCAAAGCAGCGCCGACCAGCGCCAGGGGCGCTGCGGCCGGATGGCCAACGGCGTTTGCGTTCGACTCTTTTCCGAAGCCGATTACAACCAACGGCCGCGCTTTACCGCCCCGGAAATTCTGCGGGCCAACCTGGCTGAAGTCATCTTGCGCATGATCGCCCTCAAGCTGGGAGATGTGGAGGCGTTCCCTTTCATAGACCCTCCAGCACCCCGAAGCATTCTGGACGGTTACCAGCTTTTGTTGGAACTGGGTGCGATTCAACCTGTCCTGGTCCCCAAGCCCCGCAAAGGAAAACACACCTTGACCGGTAAAGGGCGACTGATGGCCCAACTGCCCCTGGATCCCCGGCTTGCATGCATGCTGCTCGAGGCCCGCAATCGCAGTTGCCTGGACGATATGGCCATCATTGCAGCCGCCCTGAGCATCCAGGATCCGCGGGAGCGGCCGGCCATCCGCCAGGCAGAGGCCGATCAAGCCCAGGCCCGGTTTATCAGCACCAGCTCTGATTTTATCACCCTGCTCAATATTTGGCATACTTATCAAAAAACGGTTCAACGGCGCAGAAGCTGGGGGCAGGTTAAAAAATTCTGCTATGACCATTTTCTCTCGTTTCGCCGCATGCGCGAATGGCAGGATATCTACCGCCAAATCCTGCGCGTCCTGGCCGATCACGGCATTCGGCCGAAAGTCCCTTCCCGGCTTCCACCGGACCCGGTCCAAGTGAGTGACAGCTGGTATACCGCCGTGCATCAATCCATCCTGTGCGGTTTTCTTTCCAATATCGCCATGAAAAAAGAGAACCGCGTTTTTCAAGCTTCCCGGAATCGCCGAGTGATGATCTTCCCCGGATCCGGTCTGTTTAAAAATCCCGGCCAATGGATCGTGTCGGCAGAGATGGTTGAAACATCGCGGTTGTTCGCCCGTTGCGTGGCCAAAATCGACCCGGCCTGGATCGAGCCTATCGGCAAGGGCCAATGCAAATACACCTATTTTGATCCGCATTGGGAACGCAACCGCGGACAGGTGGTGGCCACCGAGCAAGTAAGCCTTTACGGACTCATCATCGAGCGCAGACCCCGGCCGTACGGCCCGGCCAACCCCGGGGAAGCTTCGGAGATCTTCATCAGACGCGCCCTTATCGACGGAGATATTCGCACCCCCCTGCCGTTTATGGAACACAACTTAAAGATGATGGCCAGCGTCGAGGAAATGGAGGACCGGCTGCGGCGTAAGGATATTCGCATGGATGACGAAACCCTGGTTCAATTCTACCAGAAACGCCTGGACCGCATCTATGACCTGCGTACCTTAAAACAGTTGATTAAAAAAAGAGGGCGAGATGATTTCCTGCGTCTGACGGAAAAGGATCTGATGATATCTGAGCCCAGCGAGGAAGAACTGGCCCAATTCCCCGATCACATGACAATGGGGCACCATCACGTCCCTATTGAATACAAGTATGAACCCGGCCGGCAGAACGACGGGGTCACCGCTAAGATACCGGCGTCCATGGCCGATCGTATCGATGCGCAAGCCGTCCAATGGCTGGTGCCCGGTCTTTTGAAAGAAAAAATCACGGCCCTGATCAAAGGGCTTCCCAAAGCGTTTCGCAAAAAATTAGTGCCGGTATCGGAAACCGTAGATATCCTTGCGGCAAAAATGCAGATCCAAAGGGACAAGAACCTGCTCAACACATTGTCTCAGTTGATCCGGCAGTATTTTGGCGTGCAAATCCCCCCAACCGCGTGGGATGAAAGCCTGCTTGCCGACCATTTACGTATGCGCATCGCATTGACGGATAAAAACGGCGAGGTTATCAAAACCAGCCGGGATGCGGTTACTCTATCCATGGGGGATATCGGCTATCACATCTCTTCGGAATTTGACATTCAGAAACAGAAATGGGAGCGGGGCCCCCTCGATGACTGGGATTTCGGTGACCTGCCCGACATCGTGACCCTTACCGCCCCCAGCGGACGCAGTTGGACCGTAAACCCGGCCCTTGAACAACGGGCCGGAGAACTTTTCCTAACCGTTTTTACGGATTCAAACCACGCGAAAAGGATCCATGCCGAAGGCGTCAAAGCCCTGCTGATGAAACGCTTTCGCACGGACATCAAGCACTTGAGAAAAAACCTGCAACTTCCCTCCACCTGTGATGCGGCCGGCCGGTACTTCGGCGGACGCAAGGCGCTGGAAGACCAACTCTCGTCAAAGGTCATCGATGATCTTTTGTCAAAAAGCATTCGGTCGGCGGAAGGTTTTCAAGCTCACATCCAAAAGCTTGAAAGAGAGGGCCTGGCCGGTCGAGGCCGGACAAAGCTCAAACGGGTGGCGGATGTTTTGACCGCCTATACGGCGCTTCGCATTCAGCTCCATAAATACGAAAGATGCCATATGGGAAAACAGCCGGTGCTGGGCTTTTTAAAGGAATTGCGAGACAATCTGAACACTCTGGCCCCTAAAAACTTCATTCAGCTTTATGACAACGATCGCATGACAAGATTGGTGCGTTACATTCAAGCACTATCCTTACGTGCCGAACGAGGTCTGGTGAATCTCGAAAAGGATCGTATAAAAGCCAATGAGGTGGCTGCATTTGCCAAGCCATTCAATCACCTGGTGCAAACGTTATCAGCGCAATCCAGCCAGGAAAAGCGTCAGGCTTTTGAAAGCTTTTTCTGGATGTTGGAAGAATTTAAAATTTCAGTATTTGCCCAGGAAATCAAGACCGCCCATCCAGTTTCGGCCAAACGGCTTGAAAGGCAACTCAAAAAGATCGCATCCATGATCTGACTATTCCAAATTCCTGACGGCCAGTGCGCGATACCCCCTGCGATGGGCTTTACGCACCGTGTAGTGGTAGATATTGTCAAAATTGAATATGCGTGCCGTGGGTGCAATGGCATCGGTTTCGGAAGTCCAAACCCAGCCGCAAGACAGACGAATCAGCGGATTGATATACGCTTTCAGGCCACAGTCCGTTTCGTAGCCTGATTGCTTGTCCACCAGGCTTTCCAACTCGGAGAGCGTGGGCAGGCGCCAGTTGTCGTAGCTTTTTTGCAGGGTAAGGGGAAAGGTGTACTTCACCCATTTGAGGGCCTGATGCCAGTCAATGTCGCCCTGGTTGTCTGTTTTGGACCACATCAGCTTGAGCTTATGATCCGTTACCGTCCCATCCCCGTTGTCGACGAACCGTTCCGCCGCCATGGCATAAGGCCATGCCAATAAGCTCGACAAGAGAAGCAGGCTTAAAATGAATGAAGAACGCCTCGACATGATGGTCTCCTTGCCGCTTGAAAGGTTGAATCCAAGGATGATGCCCCGATTAAAATCCAATAGCCGGCCGGCCTATTTCGGTACCCGCCTGCGTAACCGCTCGGCCAATTGATCATCCCTGTAAGAAACGATGGTCGCCGGGCTGCGGCGGAAGAGTTTCTCGGCCACCGACCCCACCAATGCGTGTTCCAGGTTTGTGCGGCCCTTGACACCCATGACCACCAGATCAATTTCTTCATGGGCAATGATCTTTAATAATTCGTTAACCGGATTACCGACCTTGATGACGGTTGTAATCCGTTCGGTGGCAAATCCGCAATCCTTGACCAACCCTTCAATGGTCTCGCGCCGCTCTTTTTTTATATCTCCCACGTAATGCTCGCCGTCCACGTCGTAACCCATATCGGCAATGCTCCGGACGGCAGCGACATCCCGCTCGTTGATGATACTGGCCACAACCATTTCCGCGTTCAAACGGTTTGCAAGGCGGGCGGCATAGCGAAAAATACCCTCGGTATAGGGTGAAAAAGCAACGGCAACCAGCAGTTTGTTGAAATCAGCCATGAGACTTCCCTTTATTCTCCTGTTTTGCTTCGGCCCATATGAAGGGTTGAAGCTGATTTTCAAGTTCTCGTTCAGGCGCCTGCGGTTGCAGGTTCCCTGGGTTTTCTGGGTCGCTGCATCAAGTAGAGCGCGCCAAAGACGGCCATCCCGATCAGATAGCACCAATAGCGCTGATCGTGGGGCAATCCAATGACACTGGCGGTAAAATCCGGGCGCATCAGAATTACGGTGATGATTAGCAATATGGGGATCTCGTATACCCGGTTGCGGGCCACAAACCAGCCCTGGGTGGCCGAGGCAAACGCAAAGTTGCCGAAGCAGGCCATGACAAAGATCAACAGCCCTTGAGTCCAGCTGTTGACGTTGTGCAGGATCAGGTCCGCATTGAAGATAAACATAAAGGGCAATATGGCCGTGCGAATGTCGTACATAAAGCCCTGCAACCCTGTGGGAATGGGCGGTGACTTGGCAATGGCCGCCGCTGCGTAGGCGGCCAGCCCCACCGGCGGCGTATCGTCCGCCAGGATCCCGAAATAGAAGCAGAACAGATGGGCGGCCATCAAGGGAACAATAAAGTCGTTGAGCCCGCCGATCTCCACGATGGCCGGTGCTGTCAGGGAGGCCATGACAATGTAGGTGGCCGTCGTCGGCAACCCCATACCGATGATAAGGCTGGCAACGGCCGTAATGACCAGCATCAAGTAGATGTTGCCACCCGAAAGCGTGTCGATAATTGCGGTAATGAGCTGGCCCAGCCCGAGGGCGACCACGCCGACGATGATGCCGGCCGCCGCAGTGGCCAGGGCCACCGAGACCATGTTGCGGGCTCCGGAAGCCAGGGCCGAAAAGATTTCAGTGATGCCCTGCTTAATGGCCGGCCCGATGGGCTCTTTACGCAAATACGCCTGGATAGGCCGCTGCAGCAACATGACCACGGCCATGATCCAGATGGCATTAAAAGCCGCCAATTCGGGGGAATGCCGAACCACGATCAACTCGTAGAGCAGAACCAGAATCGGGATGATGTATTGCAGGCCGCCGATGAAGGTCTTGAAAAAATGGGGCAGTTCCGACCGCGACATCCCCCTTAATCCCAGTTTGGAGGCCTCGATATGGGTAATGTAAAACAGCGCTGCGTATGAGGCAAAGGCTGGAACGGCTGCAGCTTTGATGACCTCCACATAGGGGACGTTGACATACTCGGCAATGATGAAAGCGGCGGCGCCCATAATAGGAGGCGCCAATTGACCGTCGGTGCTGGCGGCCACCTCCACTGCGGCGGCCTTTTTAGCGGGATAGCCGACCTTTTTCATCAGCGGGATGGTGAACGTTCCGGTGGTCACAATGTTGGCAATGCTCGATCCCGACACCAGACCGGTGAGTCCGCTGCCCATGATGGCGGCCTTGGCCGGCCCGCCCTTGAACCCGCCCAACAGGCTCAGGGCCAGCCGGATAAAGTACTGGCCCGCACCGGCCTTGTCGAGCATGGCGCCGAAAAGAACAAAGAGAAAAACAATGGTGGCCGACACATCCAGAGGGATGCCGTAGATTCCCTCGGTGGACATGGTCATCTGACCTACGAAACGGTTCATCGATACGCCCTTGAAGGCGATCAGGTCCGGCATATAGGGCCCGGCAAACGCGTAAACGATAAATCCACCGGCGATCAACGGAAGGGCCGGTCCGATCACCCGCCGGGAGGCTTCCAGCAGCAGGGCTACCAGGACCAGGCCGATGACGATATCGCGGGCAATGGGATCCCCGTAGCGCAATGTCATCCCCTCATAATCGATGGCAATATAAAGCGCGGAAAAACAGGCGACCAGAGCCACGACATAGTCAATAAAGGGAATCCGGTTCTTGGCTGACAGATATTTAAGGCCGAACCGCGGCTTTTTGAGCAGGGGGTAGTTAAGATAGACCACCAACAGACCAAACCCCAGGTGGATGGCCCGGATGAAGGTGGAGTCGAGCATCAGCCAACTGGCAATGGAAAGCTGGAACAAACTCCAGGCGACGCAAATCGTGGGAATCACCCACTTGGAAAGCCCTTTGGGCCGTCTGCCAATGCCCTCTTCCTCTTCGGCCATTCGCTTGGCCAGTTCTAAACCGTCATCCCGATCATCAAATTCTGTCATGCTCATGTTGATCTCCTAATCCTTATAACATGGGGAGAAGGGCCCAAGACTGCCAGATCCGCCTTTGAAAACATATCGGAAAAGGGTGCCGCTATACGCAGGGAGACGCACACAGGCCGGCCACGGCTGGACACGGGCAAATGTTCTCCCTGGCCACCCGATACGGCGACAGGTCCCGGGCAACGGGGCCCGGGTACCTGCAACCGGTTCTTCTGTAAGGGCTATTTCAGTCCGGCTTCCTTGTAGTACTTCATCGCACCGGGATGAATCGGCGCAGAGAGGCCGGCCAACATGTCCTCTTTAGTCAGACCGGCATAGGCCGGATGGAGTTTCTTGAAATCCTCGAAGTTTTCAAACACCTCTTTGGTGATCGCGTAAACAACATCATCAGGCACTTTGGCCGAAGTGACAAAGGTGGCCTTTACACCGAAGGTGTCAACGGCCTCTTCCGTATTGCCGGCCCCCGGGTAGTTGGACATCAGGGTCTTGGCGGCGGCATAGTAGGGATACTTTTCGACCAGTTTATCTGCGTTGGGAATCGGAATGAACTTGACCTTGCGGGCTCCGGCGGTGGCTTCCTTGTAGTAACCGCTGGGATGTCCCACGGTGTAGAAGGCGGCATCGATGCGCCCGTCCTGGATCAGACCGGGGGCTTCGGCGGCTTTTAGGCTTTCGGCATGAAAATCTTTTTCAAAATCGATGCCATTGGCCTCCAGGGCATCAATGGCATTCTTGCGATATCCGGAACCGACGTTGCCGACGTTGACGCGCTTGCCTTTGAGATCCTGAATGGTCTCGATACCGGAGTCCACGGCCGCGATCAGATCAACCGTTTCGGCATGAATGGAGAATACGGCTCTCAGATCCGCCTGGGGGCCTTTCTCCTTCCAGTCGGCAATGCCGTTAACGGCCTGATACTGTCGATCGGACTGGGCCACACCGAATTCCAGATCCCCGGCCATAATGGCATTGATGTTGAATACCGAACCGCCGGTGGACTCTACAGTGCAACGAATATTATAGATATCGCGCTTTTTGTTGACGATTTTGGCAATGGCGCCGCCCGTGGGATAATATACACCGGTAATGCCGCCGGTCCCGATGGTGACATACTGGGTTTTGGCCGGAGCCTGGGCGGTTTCAGCCTTCGTTTCCGTTTGGGCCTTCTCTTCACTGGTGCAGGCTACAAACGCCAGTACAACCATCAAGGCCAGTAAACATGTTAAAACCTTTTTCATAAACTCCTCCTCATCTCTGATTGTGTTAAAGGAACCTAAACACGCCTCTAAAAACAAACTGATTTAAAATTCGGAACCCTGCATAGAGATTGTCTCGTTATTTTAATTAAGCGCTTATGGGGTTTATCCATGCCCCCGCGTTCGCTTTACCGGGAATTGCCGGGGATCTAATTGACACAGCCATGCATTGCACCGTATAAAATCAGCCGGCATCCGTACTTGGGCCATGATGCTGCCGAGCATCTGAGTTGCTGACCGATTCCATCGAGGGGGGGAGAAATACCACTTGCAGCCCACGGTTGCCAATGAAAAGGGAACGGGTCATTTACAAACGCTGATGTCTATACCGTTGCATCAAACCAAAAGGCACGGCTTGATCCAAAATAAACCGCTTACATCCGCATCGTATTCGTGTAGCCCTTGATGCGCTGCCGGCTGGCGCAACACGATCACACTCGATGTGGATGTCACCAAAAACGTTCGATTAATAAAAAGATTAACGACAGCCCTAACAATATTTTCGAATTATTGCCGATAGGAGCCCAATTGTCAACCGAAGCGGACCAAGAACCCGATGTAAAATCAAACCCGTATCGGGTTGTGTCGGTGATACTGCCGACGCACAACAGGTATGCCTATCTCGGCCGGGCCATCGATTCGGTATTATCTCAAACCTTTCAGCATTATGAACTCATCGTGGTGGATGACGGCTCCACGGATGCGACCCCGGACTTGCTGTCTGGATACGGTGACCAAATCAAAGTCATTCGCCAGAGAAACCAAGGGGTGAGCGCCGCCCGCAATAAAGGGATACGCTCCGCCTCAGGGGAATATATCGCACTGCTCGATTCAGATGACTATTGGTTGCCCGAAAAACTGGAGAAACAAGTCACATTTTTCAAAGCGCATCCTGACGCACGGATTTGCCAAACCCAAGAGATATGGATTCGCAATGGAAAACGCGTCAACCCCAAAAAACGACATCAAAAGTATTCGGGCATGATCTTCGAAAAAACCCTGCCCCTATGCCTGGTGAGCCCCTCGGCTGTGATGATCCGAAAAACGCTGTTTAATGAGGTGGGTGGGTTTGACGAAGCCCTCCCGGCGTGTGAGGATTACGACCTTTGGCTCAGGATCGCCTGGAAGTACCCGGTATATCTAATTGAAGCGCCCTTGATCGTCAAAAGGGGCGGACATGCCGACCAGCTTTCACGCATGCCGCAACTGGACCAATACCGTATTCAAGCGCTGGTGAAGATCTTGAAACAGGGGTGTTTGTCTGCGGGTCAACACGCCGCCGCCGTGAAGATCCTCATCCAAAAGTGCACCATCTTCGCCGATGGTTGCCGGAAACGGGGACATATTGAAAAAGCGGAATTTTACCGCAATCTTCCCGACACCATTGGGGTGCACAGCACAGGGTGCGGCGTTCAAGAAGGGGGTGAGGTGTTGTGAACCGCAGAATATCGATCAAGGAGTAACGAATGTCGAATTGTGGCGTCGCTGCGCTCCGTCGTCTTATATCAATGACAGAATACCTTGCTTCGACATTCTGCGGTTCCTTGTTCGATATTCGACATTCCATGACAGCGGTTTTTAAACCGCTGTCATGGGTTCGACATCCCGACGCCATAGACCGGTGTCTCACATTGGGGGCAACGATCGTCCTTAATGCGGTTGCGCCTCACATAAAATCCGGTGCGCTCAACCAGGAGCGTTCGGCAACTATGGCAAAAGGTACTTTCACCGCCCTCGCCGGCTACATTGCCCAGATAGATGTAGCGCAAACCGGCCTGCTTGCCGATCTCAAACGCGGAACGCAAAGTGCTCACGGGCGTGGGCGGCCGATCGGTGAGCCGATAGGTCGGATGAAACCGGCTGATGTGCCAGGGGGTTTCCGCACCCAGATCTTCGGCGATAAAAGCCGCCAGATCGGTCAGCTCCCGGGGATCATCGTTTAAGCCCGGAATCATCAAGGTGGTTACTTCGACCAGAATATTCAAATTCTTCATGCGTCTCAAGGTCTCTTTGACCGGTTCCAACGTTGCGCTGCACTGGGATTTGTAAAAATCGTCTGAAAACGCCTTTAGATCCACATTGGCAGCGTCCAGATAGGGTGACACCATCTCCAATGCTGCAGGGCTCATGTAGCCGTTGGTGACAAATACATTTTTCAGCCCTTTGGAGTGGGCTATTTTGGCGGTTTCAAAGGCAAACTCAAAAAAGATAGTGGGTTCGGTGTAGGTGTAGGCAATGCTTTGACAATCCCGGGCAAGCGCATCGGCCACCACGGCTTCGGGGGTGTATGAGGCGCCCACTACTGCTCCTTGGCGATCATGGGGCATCTGGGCAATATCGGCATTTTGACAGAAACGGCATCTAAAATTGCACCCCACCGTGGCGATGGAGTAGGACCGGCTGCCGGGCAGCAGATGGTACAGCGGTTTTTTTTCGATGGGATCCACATGTTGGGCAATGAGCCGACCGAAAACCAGGGTCTCAAGCACACCATCCCGATTCTCGCGCACACCGCATATGCCGCGGCGTCCCGGCTTGATCGCGCATGTGTGGCCGCAAAGGTTGCAGCGCACCTTTTGGTCTTCAAGTTTATCGTAGAGATAGGCTTCCATTGATAAGATCGTCAGTTCATGGTTCATGGTTCTTGGTTCATAGTTAAAGAAGCTTAAGACCTTTTATTGAGTATTATGCCAAAGCGCCTAAAAGTCCAGAATTGTCTTTTAATAATTTGGGCCCCAGTCTTATAGCTCTCTGATCTGAACAATTTGCCACAAACCAAGAACCAAGAACCATAAACCATGAACCAAGAACCATGAACCATAAACCATGAACCATGAACCATAAACTATGAACCATGAACCATAAACCGGGCCGCAAAAGCGGCCCGTTAGCATTGAAGCGCGGATTTTGTGTTTTTGGGCCGATAGCGCATGGTCATGGGTCTTGTGCGAAACCTGGGCACCAAGGTGGTCACCAGGCCGGCAAAAGCGCCAAAAGGAAATCGTTGAACAAAATCCGACTGCTCAAAAGCCTGGGTCAATTTTCCGGATGCACTGGTCAATTGAAGCACCGTGCGCCACTCTATGGGCACCGGACCGGCCATGTTGCGCACCAGCGCCTTTAATTCCCATACCGAAAAAAAGCGTGCCTTGTTGAAGATCGTCGAGGCAAACATGCCCTGAAGACGTCTTTGAATGCCCTTGAGCGCATAACTGTTCAAGAAACCGATAAATACTTTGTCCTTGGCCACCCGGCAGGCTTCTTCTATGGCTTTTGCCGGATCATCCACAAATTCCAACGTGGTAAAAAACGAAGCATAGTTGAAAGAATTGTCGTCAAAGGGAAGATCTTCGGCAAACCCACGATAAAGATCCACTTTTTGTCCCAAATGATCTGATGCAATATCGAGCATATAGGGTGATGGGTCAATGCCGGTTACATTGAGCCCGTTCTTGAGCAGGGGCATGATACTGGTCCCGGTGCCGCAACCGATGTCCAGGATCGATTCTTCAGCAGAAGGTTTGAGCAGGTTGAGCATGAGTTGGCTCTCCAGCGCAACCATACAATGGTTCCGCTTTTGCTGAATCGATTGGGCATAGTTCTGAGCATCTTGGAAATCAAATACGTATCCCATGATCGAAACCCTGACTACCATTTGGCGGGATTGGGATGTGGCCCCATACGTTCGTTTAAGCAATCCTATATTGAACATGGGAGGAAGGGTTGTCAATCAAAGATTTAAGGTGCTTAAATCGCTTTACACCCTTTCTTCAATTGCTGACGCCCATGCACCGCGGCATCGTCGGTGCAGAAAATCTGAACCGCCGGCTGCAGCAAACCCTTAATGCGCAAGAAGCGTAACTTAATCTACACCGGCATCACCCGCGCCAAACAACTGGCGGTATTGGCGGGCGCCAAACAAGCCATCGCCATGGCGGTCAAAAACAGCACCCCGCGTCAGCGCCATACGCGTCTGGCGCTTCGCTTGAGAGAATGGTGTGGAGGACAAGCGAACCGCAGAATATCGAACAAGGAATAATGAATGTCGAATTGTTGAGTCGCTACGCTCCGAGATTCGATATAGTTGACGGAATAGCTTACTTCGATATGCTGCGGTTCCTTGTTCAATATTCGATCCACTCACCTTCACTTCTTGACACATTTACCGCCGAAAGCTTATACTTCGGCGTTTTCCTGAATAAAATTACGGAACCAATACACAGTGAAAGGGATTGAAATGACCTTTACCTCTCTTGAAGCCATATCTCCTGTTGACGGACGCTATCGCCGTACAACAGCACCATTGGCCGGCTATTTCAGCGAAAGCGCCTTGATCAAATACCGTGCGCGTATTGAAATCGAGTACTTTATCGCTTTGTGCCGGTTGCCGCTTCCCCAACTCAAGGATTTCGACAACCATAAATTCAGCGATCTGCGGGCCATCTACCAGAATTTCACCGTCGAGGACGCCCGCAAGGTTAAGGAGATCGAAAAAACCACCAATCACGATGTCAAGGCGGTGGAATACTTTATCAAAGATAAATTTGACCAGCTGGGATTGAACGAACATAAGGAGTTTATCCACTTCGGGCTTACGTCACAGGATATCAACAACACCGCCATGCCGTTGGCATTAAAAGAGGCCTGGCAAACAGAGGTAAAGCCCATGTTGGAACTGGTTGTGGCGGAACTCACCGAAAAAGCCCATACCTGGAAAGCGGTCCCCATGCTGGCACGGACCCATGGCCAACCGGCGTCCCCCACACGATTGGGCAAGGAGCTCTATGTATTTGTGCAAAGGCTCAACCGACAATTGGATCTTCTAACCGCCATTGCTTTTGCAGCCAAGTTCGGTGGGGCCACCGGAAATTTCAACGCCCATCATGTGGCCTATCCGGATATCGACTGGACAGCATTCGGCAACCATCTGGTCAATGAAACGTTGGGACTCAATCGTACCCAAGTCACGACACAAATCGAGCCTTATGACCATCTGGCCGCTTTTTGCGATGGACTGAGAAGGACCAACACCATCCTCATCGATTTGTGCAGGGATGTATGGACCTATATCTCCATGGAGTATTTCAAACAGAAAATCAAAACCGATGAAGTCGGATCCTCAGCCATGCCCCATAAGGTGAATCCCATCGACTTTGAAAACGCCGAAGGCAATCTAGGCGTGGCCAATGCCATCTTCAGCCATCTAGCCGAGAAGCTGCCCATCTCCAGATTGCAGCGCGACCTCACCGACTCCACCGTAACCCGCAATCTGGGCGTACCCCTGGCCCACAACCTGATCGCATACAGATCCATCCTCAGGGGAATGGAAAAGCTGCTGCTCAATGAAACGGCCGTCAATAAAGATTTGGAAGACAACTGGGCAGTGGTGGCGGAAGCCCTGCAAACCATTCTGCGCCGTGAGGGCTACCCCCAACCTTTTGAAGCCTTGAAAACACTGACGCGCACCCACGGCATCATCAATTCCCAGGCCATTGCCGAGTTTATTGCCGGGCTGAATGTCCCGGACAAGGTCAAAGCGGAGTTGAAAGCCGTAACCCCTCATAACTATACAGGGATAACAGACTATTGAACCGCGTCCAAATGGGCTTGGTTGTCGATTGGTTTATCCCCCCAACTGAACTCTAACGTTGCATAAGCCGGAGGGCTCCAGAGTCAAGGCGTCGAGGGTGAAGCCGTAGTCAATCTACTGCGAACCCTTGACAACGTCCCGCCAAAGGCGGGAGAGTCCTCCGGCTTTCCCGTAGGGTAAAAAAGATGGCATAAATAGGTCCGATCCTTCAGTTCATCATCTCTTTATAGCTCCAATTATAGCTCCAAGTGGTTCTCCAATACGCTATTTGTTCAATACTCATAAGGCTTTTTAACTTTTTTGCCATCTTTTTTATGCAGCATTAGGATTGATCCATCGGGCATTCAATTGTTGGGCGATCACGGACGTTTCGGCCGGGCTCGGCAACTGATACAAATGCGATACGCAACGGCAATCCGTGCAACCGAAACCATTGATCGCTCTGCCCGAAATCGGTGCACCGGCAAGGCGCTCAGCCCACGCATGTTCTTTGATGCGTCGGCCTGTCGCGATAAACAGACCATCGATACGGACCGCTGGACGCAAATAATCGATGTGCCAATGAGCCTTTTTGTTGATTTTTAAATGACGGCGTATCCTTGCCGCCAGGCCTCCAGGTCCCATCGCACTGCCCACGTAAGCATAATAACCCGGCGTAAAATCAATGGTACCCAATTTTCCGATCACTATTGGTTTGGATTTCTTAAGCCACAGCAACAGCACATAAGTTCCCGGATCAGATGGTAATTGGTTTTGCTCAAACCTGGTGCTGTGCATCCGTTTTTTATCCCGGGTACCATGTGTCATGAGGAGGTCTCGGCTTATTCCTCAACTTTAGGTTTTCGTAACCGGTGAGCACAGTGTGAGATGCTACCGAAAACGGCGGTATTCTATTGAAACTGCACTTATTGCTCAAGTTTAATCTTTTCGGGTCGATCTTAAACCTACCTGCAGCGGCAACCATCAGCTTTTAGGTATCCCCCGCAATTCGTTAACAGAGGTAAGATCATGACAGCTAAGGCACGTCATCTGCACCATACACCCGAGAACAGAGCCATCTCCGTGGATCGCCTGTTTAAGGCCGCTTTCAGCAAATCCCATTATATTTACCAACGTGAAAGCCTGATGGGTTGGCGGCCTGTGACCATTGAGTCGGAAGCATCCATCGATGACGAAGGGCCATACCCACCTGTTGAGAAGGCTCCATCGTTTACCAATTCACCGGATGTGAAGGTTCACGAAACGTCTGAATCGATATTTATAGAAGTGATGTTGCCTGATATAAATGAAGAAAGTCTCTATCTGGAAGTTTCGGGCGATTTGCTGATTATACGAGCGGAAAAAGCTGTTGCGGACTCAGACACGGCCTATCCGGAAAATCAGGCCAAGCGGCCCATGGTCCACCGCTTTATAAAGCTGCCCGTGGCTGCGCAGCCGGGCAAAGTTCAAGCCCGCCTGGAGGGCAATGTGGTGAGGGTCCAAATCGGCAAACCCTTAGCAGGCTTCAAAAATGAATAGAAGTGGTTCCAGAATAATCTTTAGCCTTATACTGATTGGATCCGTACTCATTTCGTATGTTGATGCCGATGAGGTGGTGCTGACCTCGGGAGAACGCTTTTCCTCTCCCAAAGTGTGGGAGGAAAAGGATAAAATTCGCTTCAACATGCACGGCCTGGTGGTCAGTGTCAATAAGTCCGATGTGGCTGCCGTTATTCGAACCAACGGCACGGTAAAATCCGGCTTCCAGCCTACTCAGAGGAACCCGATTCAGCCCCCATCGACAGGTGCCCCTTCTGTGAAAACGCCATCACCTCACAAGGTTAGCGGCCCTGCGAAACAACCGCCACCGCCTTCACAAGCGGCCGCAAATCCGGTCCAAAAGAGAGCTGCTTCCAAAAGAATTGTCCAGGGAATCGGTTTTAACGGCATATCCTGGCATATGCGGCCAGATGATCTGCCCGGATTAGCAAAAATAAAAACAGAACCTGTCTATGGTGGCATTGATCAATATTGGCGACCGGAGGGATCCATGACATTGGGCAATGTGCTCCTGGACGGCCTGGTCTTCGGCTTCTGGCAAGACCGTCTCTACTCCATCATGATTTGGGTGGAAGGAGAACCGGCATATCGACGTCTTCAAAAGGTGGTTTTCGACCGGTATGGAGAGGGCCAAAAAAGTAAAAACAGCCAAGATCAGTACGTGTGGGTGAAAGACAAAACCACGGATCGCCTATTGGAATTCGATAAAAAGCGCAACATCGGCATTTTCTGGATGCGTTCCCGAGAATTGGATGCGCACATCAAGCAGATCTATCACGAGACCTGAAAACTAACGGACCAATAACCAAAATTAAGGCAGACCTGCGTCGAGTTTATTTTCCGAAGCGGTCTGTGAACGATGCCGGTTTAAAGTTTAAAGGGTAAAGTTTTAAGTTACTGAACCGGGTGCATAGCACCCGGTTCTAAAACAACCCATCAAGGTTTATGGATGAGGGCCTTGCTGATAATCGGCGCCTATTGCTATTCTAGCTGCTCGGAAAATGAGGTCACGTTAATGGTGTACTGGCCTCCGGTCTCTTCCACAGCGCCGGTCACATTAACGGTTTTGCCCACCATGGCGGACAAATCCTGACCGGCCAGGATGTAGTCGCCCAAATCCGTGACCAGCATGATATTGTCACCAGCTTGCTCAACCGTACCGGTTAGGGCCAGTGTCTTGGGTATGGCGGCGGGAGGCGCCTTTTCGGCGGCCGTTTCTTGCGATTCCATACCCGGCTGACGCTCTTGTGAGGCCGCTGCAGGCTGTTCTTCCGCGCGTTCAGCCGCCGGCTGGCTTTCTTTGTCCACACCGGTTAATTGGTTGGCCGGTTCTTTGCTGGAACAAGCCGCCCCCATAGATAAGAAAGCGGCTAAAACCATGAAGATGACAATTGAACGAAAAGTTACCATTTTTTTCTCCTTCCATTTAATGTTTGTATTTTACACAATCCCCCAAAATAAAATTGACAAAGCGCATCGAGGCAGCACTGTTTCTGAATAACTGTATGTGGAAGTAATAACGCTTTTGAAATCCAGATCGGTCGTCGGTTCCATCGCAGGAGTAGAAAAACCGAGATGTCTTATGAAGAAGCAAGAAGAATACCATAATAGTGCGCAAGAACCAGATTTTCTTAACACCCTGTCGCGCCAAATCACCAGGGGCGCGCGAATGAGAAACCCTGCTGGCAATAGATAAATAACTGTCTGATATAAAACATATTATTAGTTACAGCGTCAAAAGCGATTTCTCATCTGCCCCCATACCGCGGCACACCATAGCCATGGACGCAGCATAAACCAAACCCGTTTAGACGCTATTCAAATATCCAAAATGAACCTTATTTGCACACAGGGGAGATCTTTCACGTATGGGTACCTTGGATAGGTAGAAGTGGTTTCAAAACCTTTTGAAGGTATTGAAACCACGTCTGAGGAAATCCGGCTTATTTTGGACCCACGGCATCATGAAGGCGTTCAACCACAAACACAGGTCTTTGAATTTGTCGGTATTTCAGCATGATATCCTCGGTCTGCTGCCAGGCCGCACGATCAAAGGCACCGATCATTCCGCGGTCCCCGGGCTGAACGAGTTTTCTCGTGACCTGCAACTGTCGTTCAAGGACCATGACTGTGGAATCCCGGTCATAAAGTTGGACCACGGATACGGAGCGTTCCCTGTTGGCCGGATCCAGTGCATCACCCCACCCTTTGAGCAGAGCCTGTAGAAATCGTTTGACAGTGTCGGGATGGCGTTTGATCATCCCTTCTGAAGTCACCACTGAATTGGCCACAAATTGAACGCCGTAATCGTTGGGATTAAAAAAGTTGATTTGTTCACCGGCGGCTTTAAATCGCGCACCAAGCTCCACTCCTTGGGTGTTAATATATACCGGCCAGAGATCAACGAGTCCTTTAAAAAAAGGGGTATAATCCAATCGGACACTAAAAAGTCGGACCTCGTCATCTCTGATGTTCGCGAGGGAGAGCAATGTGCGCATGATAATTTCATCATTCTTGCCGAAAGTTACGCCCAATGTCCGGCCCCTGAGGTCCGATAATTGCCGGATGGATAGGCGATCAGGGCGATAAATCCATTGCAGGGGATTGACCTGAAACAATTGGGCCACCACAACCACCGGTGCGCCTTTGGACAAGGCTCGAATCACCTGATCGGCGGAAGCCACGCCAAAATGGGCATAGCCCAATTCCAGTTCCCTTA
>JASFER010000037.1:0-32072 GCA_050124755.1 Desulfobacteraceae bacterium | reverse complement strand
TCCAAGGGGCATTTCATCAGCAGGCAGGAGTTGAACCAGATGCTCGATGAATACTATGCGGCCAGGGGGTGGGATGTCGAAACCGGTGCGCCGACCAGGGATAAGCTTCTATCACTGGGGCTGGATATAGCTTTGGATTAGGCTGCGCTTTAGCTTCGATTTCCCATTTCAGGATCATATCCAAATTTGTTGAAGCAGCAGCCGTGTGTGCGTCGGCCGCTATATTTACGGGACAACGCCGCTGGATGGGGGCATTGCCTGCGCACATCACATCCGGGTTGGTTATCTGTTGCAAGCATGCAACGGCAACGAAACGTACTGACGCACACCACCTGCGCTGCAGGTGGTGTGCGTCAGTACCTTATCATTCCTTTGACATCCTCCGTGGTGCTAAAACAAGTTTCCATCTTCTCTTTTTAAAAGTGCGTTGATGCGTTATTGTCGGGATCGGCGTTTTCAAATCTCGCCAATGTCATCTTTGTGTCACCTTTTTTACTGTAATACGTATTAGAATATTAGAATGGCAAGAAAATGACATGTGACCTATGCTGGACGAAATCGCAATATTAGACCGGGCGAAACAGGGGAATCAGGAAGCCATTGCTCATCTGGTAATGAAGTATCAGCAATTGGTTCGTCACTATTTGTACTCTCTTGCTCCGGATCCATCAATTGCCGATGATTTGACTCAGGACGTTTTTGTTAAGCTTTTCGATTCCATTGAACGTATAGACCCGGATAGGGGTATAAAACCATATCTGATGAGAATTACAAGAAATATGGCCATTGATAATTGGCGCAAGATTCGTAACCGCAGAAAAAGAAACAATGAAATTCTATTTTGTGATCTGGAACAATATTATGAACCTTTACCCGCAGCTTACAAAGCGGAAGAAATTTCACCGATATTTGAAGCACTAAATAAGTGCCTGGAAACACTAAATGAGCGTATTCTTCGGGTTATAAAAAGCTTCTATTATGAAAATCTGAGTTGTCGTGAAATTGGCCGGACTATCGGAAAGAGTGAAAGCAATATTAGAACAATGTTGCATCGAGGCAGAAAGGCTCTTTATCAGTGCATTAGCAAACGGATCAAAGAGTTTGAGCAAGTTGGATACAAACGCAATTAAAAAACGGTTTGAAAAACTTGTCTCCTTGAATATTGAAGGAATAGCTTCAACTGAGGATAATCTTGAACTGTGGGAAATGTTGAGACAGCACTCTAACTTGAAAGCTGAGTTCATTCAAACAAGACATATTCATTACCTGTTAAAAATTAGCTGCGACCCTTCGGCCTCGGAAATGGTTTTTGCCAGCCGTTTCAAGGATGCATTACAAATACACGAATTAATAGGAAAAGATCTCCCTGGCTCAGTTCAAGACAGACTTATCAAGGTAGTGCAGAAAAAGAAAAAAAGAAAATTTATATATCCGATATTAAAAATCGCTGCCTCGATTCTAATTATATTGGGATGTGCCGTATTGTGTAAAAATCTTTTTTTCCAAACTCAAACGCGCTTTGCCGAGATTTCCAAATCAGATGAGACATATTTGGATTGGAATTACGAACTCCAAATTGTAGAGCTTAAAAAGAGCATCACCATGTTTTATGGGGCTCCAACACCCGCAACCTATTTGTATGCCGGCTCGGAAAACGAGATCATAAAAAAGAGTGAAAAAATCAACGAAATGATCAACAGGAGTGTAAAGTCATGGCCATAGGATTCACGCAAAGGTTGAATACCACGATCAAAAAAAATTTTCTGGGAGTAAATCTGGTCATTGTTGTATTTATCGGTGTAAGCTATACGCATGTGAGTGCGCAGGCGCCCCATGAAAAATCTATAAAGCATATTTACGGCAAAATTCTAGAAGGCTTTAAGCAGGACAACGTAAAAGCGGAGCTAATTCGGTTTTTTGAGACCAACTTTTCCGAACTCATTACCGATATTGAAAATACAACGACTAAGGATGAAGAAAAAACGCTGGTTCAGTTTCTTAAAAATGAATTCAAACAATATGCCGATGTCCTCACCTTGAAGCTCCATAATCCCGAAGAACTAAATGATTGGATCATCTATAAACAGAAAGAGTATCGCAGCATGATCCTGGGCAGAAAAATTCAAGCAGCCGAAATATACAACCATGGAGATGAAACCGCTGCAAAGTTGAAACTGCAGTTAAGATCTTTATTGGCTGAAATATTGGAGGTCAAGCTGAAAAAAGAACACAACGATATAATCGAGTTGGAAAGAAGACTCAATAAGCTAAATAAAATGCACCAACTAAGAAAGCACAACAAGGACAAGATACTTCAGAGCAGATTCGACGAACTTGTCGGCAACCAAAAACTTTTTAAGTGGTAAAAGAGAAAATGTAACCTTTTGCCAAACTGCACGTATAAAAAGATGAAAGCAATTACGGAAAACCTCTTCTAAAAGGAGTCGAACGATGTGCAGTAAAAAAGCTTTCACCAGTATTGCGTGCATTCTTCTGTTTTTATGCCACACGGCCCTATCGGCTGACGCATCGGAAAAATCCAAGAAAGGGCCTTTCGGTGTCTTTTATGCGATGCATATGGAAGTCGGTATAGACAAGCCCGAATTCTTGCACCAGGAGCAATACTGGCCTCGCCTTATTCAAATGATTTCTATTTCGAATCAATATGATGCAAAAATCACCCTGCTGTTTAATCCTCAATGGGCAATGTATATTTTAATGGATCAAAATAGATTCGATATCATCAAAGAATGGCAAAGCCAAGGGCATGAAGTTGGATTACATTACCACCTGGTGACACATGGGGATTGGTGTGGTTATACAAACCGGAATGATTCTGTATATACCGATTCACCTTTTTATCTGGGAAGCGTTGCAGACATGATGCAAGTCATGAATCAGCTGGCAGACCCGGAGCCTGTCCTTACCGCCTGCTGCGGAGCCGATATTGCCACAAAGCCCTTTCCTTTTTGCAAGCCTGTGCCGCCGGGCTTGATTGACGAAATTGATTTTCCGAATGAGATCATCTACGACATCGATGGCATTCATGACGGACGGATAAGTCCCCTTCGGTTTGAATTCAAGGGCAAGGGCCGTTATCATTTGCGGCATGGCGTTGCCATGCAAAAATCGGATATCCAAGAGCGCTTGAATGAAATAGACTCGGCCGAGTGTGACGAGATCATTGGTTTGGTTACCCATGAATCGGATTATGATCCGGAATTGCTGAAAGCGGTGTTCCGATATTTAGAAAAGAAACAAATTCACGTTCAAACCGTTCGACATATCATGAAGAACTACCTGAAAAACCGTGATTAAATGGTGGATGAGAAGCGCAGATCCAGGTCAAGTCTGGAAAAACCAATATCATGCCGGCATGGCGGTTTGTATGGAACTTGTCGGCATCCTGTGAGAAAAAACAATTACCATCCTTAATGGCACCCTTTTGGGATATCCCGCCTTCCGAAATGCCTTGACATCCGCCGTTCCACCAGGTCCGTGCACCAAACCACCACTGTTCAATCGCGTCGTCGGCCCTGGGTTTGGCCTTTTTCCAGATTTCCCTCAGGTTGACACACCATCGACCTGTTGGTATGAACGGTCGGTAAAAAGTGGTTTCATATCGTTTGTCTCTTCGGTTGACGTATTTGCAGTTTTTCGGATCACCGATTTCAATCCCCGGAAGCCTATATTTCTGCCCGACAGCACGGTGAAAGTTCTTTTTATAAGGTAATAAAACATAACAGATAGGAGAAGAACAGATGTATTCAGTCAGATGTTTACTTATCATTGCAATCCTTTTCTTGTTCGTCGGCCAAGGCCTCACAGCGGAAGATCCCTGCAAGCAGATTCGCTTTTCGGATGTCGGCTGGACGGATATCACGGCCACTACCGCCCTCACCAGCGTCGTGCTGGAGGGATTGGGATATACCCTCAAAACCCATGTGCTGTCTGTGCCGGTCACCTTCACCAGTCTGAAAAATAAAGACATCGATATTTTCCTGGGTCTCTGGATGCCCACCATGGCAGGAGACATCAAGCCTTATAGGGCGGATGGATCGGTAGAAACCCTTCGGGCCAATCTGACCGGGGCCAAATACACTCTGGCAGTGCCGAAATATGTTTTTGATGCCGGTGTAATGACCTTTGGCGATATTTCAAAATATAAAGAAAAATTCGACGGAAAGATCTACGGCATCGAACCGGGCAATGACGGCAACCGCCTGATTCAATCGATGATCGACAAAGATGCTTTCGGCCTCAAAGGATGGAAAATAGTGGAATCGAGCGAGCAGGGAATGCTGAGCCAGGTCCGCCGGGCCGTTCGAAAAAAGGAGTGGATTGTCTTTCTAGGGTGGGAGCCGCATCCAATGAACGCAAAATTCGACATGGCCTACCTTGCCGGCGGGGATGACTATTTCGGTCCCGATTTCGGCGGCGCAACCGTTTACACGACGGTCCGCCAAGGTTATACGACGACCTGCCCGAATACGGCGAAACTGCTCGACAATCTGGTATTCACCCTCACCATGGAAAATGAAGTCATGGGCATGATTCTGGACGACGGACAGGACCCCAAGACAGCGGCTGTTAAATGGCTGAAAGCTCATCCGGCGGTATTGAATAAATGGCTTGACGGCGTCAATACGGTTGACGGTAAACCCGGTCTGCCGGCGGTGAAAGCCGCGCTGGGCCTGTAACATATCCGGTTCGGTCCGTTATGAGCTCAAAAAAAGCATCGATTACGATTACGCGTACGAGCACGAGCACGACAAAATGACCGCAACTTGAGCTTTATAGAGAACCGGATAAATTTTTTTGGCTAGAATCTTACGACCCAATGTAAAAGAAAGAATCTTATATGCACCCGATCATAGCCCTATGGACCCATCCCAGATCCGTCTCCACCGCTTTTGAACGTGTCATGATGGAGCGCGGCGACCTGAAAATTCTTCATGAACCGTTTTCGTATCTTTATTATGTCGACGGTGACGAGGCTACCATTTCCCAGCAGTATGTCGATCCCGATCATCCCACAGATTATTCCGGCATCAAGTCGCATATTGAAAACACCGCAGCCGGGCAGTCCGTCTTCTTCAAAGATATGTGCGCCCACGGATTCGACAGGATTGTTTCAGACGACACGTTTCTGAAGCGGCTCACCAACACCTTCCTGATCCGTGACCCGGCCAAAGCCATCGCATCGTATTTTGCCATGAATCCCGATGTCACCGTCGAAGAGATCGGTCTGAAACAATTATACGGCATTTATGAAAAAACAACAGCTCTCGGCCGCGCGCCCATCGTGGTCGACGCCGATGACCTGGAGAACAATCCCGATGGCACGGTCAGGGCCTATTGCGAGGCCTTGGGTATTGCCTTTATTCCTGAATCGATGACGTGGGATTCCGGACAGAAAAACGAATGGGAAATCTGGAAAGACTGGCACAAAGACGCCGCCCGCAGCACCGGCATACAGAAGAATATGGAAACATTCGAAACCACTGTGGATAACAGCGATCATCTCAAACGGTTTTATGAGGACCAACTGCCGTTTTACCGAATCATGTATGCCGGTCGGATTCAGCCGAAGCCGGTCGACACCAACACATAGAGAGCAGGACAATGGATTTAACCCCCGATTTTTTATTGAATAAAATTCCCGTCGGCAGATGGGTTCGGCATCTGGTGGAATTTCTCACCGATAATTTTGACGAACAGTTCCGGCTTTTTTCCGGCGGATTGGAATGGATGATACAGACCGCCCTCGATCTGTTCGGGAGCATTCCGCCCCTGATTCTGATCGCTGCCATCGGCGCTGTCGCCTACCTTCTCCATCGCAGTTGGAAGACGGTGGCGGGCATCCTTGTCGCTCTTTTGCTGATTCTCAATCTGGGGTATTGGCAGCAGACCGTCGAAACCGTCACCCTGGTCTTTTTTGCCACGCTCATATCCGTGGTGTTCGGCGTTCCCGTCGGTATTGTCGCGGCCCACCGACGCTGGCTGTTCACCCTCATCCGGCCGATACTCGACCTGATGCAGACCATTCCCACCTTCGTCTATCTGATTCCCACCCTCATGCTGTTCGGTCTGGGCATGGTGCCGGGACTGATTTCCACAGTGATTTTCGCCATTCCGGCCCCCATCCGACTCACCTACCTCGGCATCAGCGGCGTGCCCCGGCAGCTCATCGACGCCGGTCAGGCCTTCGGGGCATCGCGAATGCAGCTTTTAATTAAAGTGGAACTGCCCCACGCCATGCCCACCATCATGGCCGGGCTGACCCAGTGCATCATGCTGTCGCTCTCCATGGTGGTCATCGCCGCCCTTGTGGGCGCGGACGGGCTGGGCAAACCAGTGGTGCGGGCCCTCAATTCGGTGAACATCGCCCAGGGATTCGAAGCCGGTCTGGCCATCGTCATCGTCGCTATCATCATGGACCGGATGCTGAAACAGCCGGACATATCACCGTCCGGCGAAAGAAAGTAAGGAGCAAAGCAGAGAAAAATATGAGTGTTCTTCGATTCAGTCATGTGGATGTCATTTTCGGCCCGAATCCTTCCCTTGCCATGGAAATGCTCGATAAGGGATCAAACAGAGACGACATTTTTTCTCAAACCCGGAATATTGTCGCCGTTCACGATGCCACCTTGTCCGTTCAGGAAGGAGAAATCTGTGTCCTCATGGGCCTTTCCGGATCCGGAAAATCCTCTTTGCTGCGGTGCGTCAACGGACTCAACACCGTCAGCCGGGGGCAGGTGCTGATCCGGCATGACGGTGACGTAACGGATGTCACCGCCTGCGACCGGGCTGTTCTCCACGATCTGCGGACCCGGCGGATTTCCATGGTGTTTCAGAGCTTCGCCCTCATGCCGTGGCGCACCGTGAAGGACAATGTGGGATTCGGGCTGGAGCTGAGCGGAACGTCCAAAGCCGACAGGGAAATGATCATCCAAGAAAAGCTGAAACTGGTCCGGCTGGAAGAGTGGGCCGATAAATTTCCCGGAGAACTCTCCGGCGGGATGCAGCAGCGGGTAGGCCTGGCCAGGGCCCTGGCCACGGATGCGGACATCCTTCTTATGGACGAACCCTTTTCCGCCCTGGATCCCCTGATCCGGGAGCATCTTCAGGACGAACTGCTTCAGCTTCAGAGCGATCTGAAAAAAACGATTCTCTTCGTGTCCCACGATCTGGACGAGGCATTGAAACTCGGTTCCCTGGTGGCCATTATGGAGGCGGGGCGGATCGTCCAGGTCGGGACACCGGAAAAAATCGTTTCGGACCCGGCAAACGACTATGTGCGCCGGTTCGTGGCTTCTATGAATCCGTTGAAAGTGCTCAGTTGCGCGTCCCTGATGCGGCCGGTTTCCGAACTGCCGAGCACCGCCGCAGGTAGCGGGGGCAAGATTCTCGATTCGGACAAACAACTTCTCTGCACCTTCGACACCGGGGGACGGCTGAAAAAGGTGACCCGGCAGGGTACGGACATTCCCCTGGTGCCGTTCCGGGACGATCTGGACATCCGGACCCTTCCCGAAAATGTCCTGGTGACCGCGGATACCGAAACCCCCATGCGGGCGGCCGTTGAGATCAACTATGTGTTTGGGCTGCCCATGCCGGTGATCGACAAGGTGGGACGGCTGATCGGTGTTGTGGGCACCTCCGAAATCTTCAGCGGCATCCTGCAGGAAGATACGGGATGATCCTAACGGTCACACCACCCACCCCTCTTCGACCCCATGACACGCCACCAGCGCCTTTTCAGGCAAAGCAAGGACCTGGGGTATCTCTTCGCGGCAGCGCTTCCGGGCGTAGTTGCAGCGGGTGTGAAAAACACATCCGGGCGGCAGTTGAATGGGGGTCGGAACGTCGCCGGACAATTTTTTATGTTTGAATCGCCCGCCAAGACGCGGAATCGCCGACAGCAGAGCCCGCGTATAGGGGTGCAGGGGGCGCTGGTAGAGCGTCGCGGTGTCGGCCAGTTCGCACAGCGAGCCCAGGTACATTACGGCCACACGGTTGGAGATATGCTTTACCACCGAAAGGTCGTGACTGATGAACAGATAGGTCAAGCCCTGATCGGCTTGCAGATCCATCATCAGGTTGAGGATCTGGGCCTGGATAGAGACATCCAGGGCGGCAATGGGCTCATCGGCCACAATGAATTCCGGGTCCACGGCCAAGGCCCGCGCCAGGGAAATACGCTGCCGCTGTCCGCCGGAAAATTCGTGGGGATAGCGGTCCTGCCAATCCGGGTCGATGCCTACCTGGGCCATGACAGTGCTCACTTTTTGGTCCAGTTCTGATGGCCCGATGCCGGGTTGGTGAAAGCGGATGGGCTCCCTGAGGATCTTCCCCACGCTCATGCGCGGGTTGAGCGATGCATAGGGGTCTTGGAACACCATCTGCATGCGGGTGCGAAACGGTTTGAGCGCGGCTTCAGAAAGGTGGTCGATGCGGCTGCCGAGGTAGTGGATTTGGCCGGAATTGGGCGCATATAGTCCCATCACCGTACGCGCCAGGGTGGATTTGCCGCAGCCGGACTCGCCCACCACGCTGACGGTTTCGCCCTGGAAGATATCGAAGCTAACGCCGTTTACGGCCCGAACGATGGTTTTTTTACGATGGAAGCGACCGCCGCGGAAAGAGAATTGATCCAGCCAGCCGCCGCTGATGTCGAAATGCTTGACCAGGTTTTGAATGCGCAGCAGCGGCTCGGTCTGCGCCGGTTTTCTTTCATCTTTGTGTATCTCGACACCCATGTTTACGCCACCATATGACAGGCCGCCCGACTTCCGCCCGTTTTGGTTTCCAGGGCGGGTCGTGATTGGCGGCAAATGTCCGCCGCCAAATGGCAGCGGTCGTTAAAGGGGCATCCGGGCGGGATCTTGGCCAGGCCCGGCATGACACCCGGTATCTGGTTCAGGCGGGCGCTCTTGGCGGATCGCTGCGGCAGCGCCCCAAGCAGGCCGATGGTATAGGGGTGTTTGGGATGATGGATAATCCGACCGGACGGCCCCAACTCCACGATGGTTCCGGCATACATCACGGCGATGCGCTGGGTGACCTGGGAAACCACGGCCAGGTCATGGGTGATGAGCAGCAGCCCCATCTGTTCGGTTTGGCAAAGCTCCAGCAGCAGATCCATGATTTCGGCCTGGATGGTCACGTCCAGGGCCGTGGTCGGTTCGTCGGCGATGATCAGGTTGGGGCTGGTCAGCAGCGAGATGGCGATGACGATGCGCTGGCGCATGCCGCCGGAAAATTCGTGGGGGTACTGCTCCAGGCGTCTGGCCGGGGAGGCGATGTAGACTTTCTTAAGCTTTTCAATGCAGATATCGTTGATCTGCGGGCCGCTCAAATCGGTATGGGCCCGCAGGGTTTCCCGCATCTGCGCGCCGATGGTCAGCACCGGGTTGAGGGTCATCATGGGATCCTGAAAAATCATGCTGATCCGGTTGCCCCGGATCTTGCGCATCCGGTTGGCATCGTATTTGGAGATCTCTTCGCCGCGAAAGAGGATCCGTCCCGAAGCGATATAGCCCGGTTTCGAAATCAGGTTGATCACGGAAAATCCCAACACCGATTTGCCGGCCCCCGATTCGCCCACCAGGCCCAGGCGTTCGCCTTGGTCGATGGCGAGGTTGACGTCGTTGACCGCCCGCAGGGTTCCGGTGCGCATGGCGAAATCGACGCTGAGGTTTTCTATGGAGAGCAGTTGTTCCAATCAAGATCCCTTGTATAGTTTCGGATTCAGGTAGTCCCGCATCCAGTCTCCCAGCAGGTTGATCACCAGGATCAGCAGCACCAGCAGGATGCCGGGAAAAATCGTAATCCACCACGACCCGGAGAAGATATACTCGAATCCGGCCGTGATCAGCGATCCCAGCGACGGTTTGGTCAGCGGCATGCCCAGTCCGAGAAACGAGAGCGCGGCCTCGCTCATGATGGCGTTGGCCACCTGAACCGTGGAGATGACCAGCACCGGCGACAGGGTGTTGGGCAGGATGTGACGCCACATGATGCGAATGCGGGACAGGCCGATGACGCGCGCCGCCTCGACATACTCCTTCTTTCGTTCGGCCAGTACCGATGCCCGTACGGTGCGGGCATACTGCGGCCATTCGGCCAGGCCGATGATCAGGATCAACAGCCCGGCGGCGATGCGTTCATAGTTGGCTACGCCGAACACCGTCTGGAAAATGGCCCCGATGAAGATGGCGATCATGTAAGTGGAAAAGGACAACTGCACGTCGGCCACCCGCATCAGGATGCTGTCCAGCCGTTTGATGTAGCCCGAAACCAGCCCGATCACGATGCCCAGCAGCGCCTGCAGGCAGACGGCGCCGATGCCGATGATGATGGAGATACGCATGCCGTAGAGCATGGTGGAGAGCATGTCGCGTCCCATGTCGTCAGTGCCCAGCAGAAAGTTGCGGCTGCCTTGCGCTTTCCAGGCCGGCGGTGTTTCGGCATCCATAATGTCGATGGTGCGCGGATCATAAGGGTTGTGGGGGGCGATCAGCGGTGCGGCGAATGCACTGATTACCAGGAGCATGAGGATGGCAAAGCTGATATAGGCCACCGGGTCGCGCATGAAGTGGTAGAGCAGGTCGGAATGTTTCAATCGTCGCCAGGCAGCGCCCATTTACCGTCTCCCCGCCACCCGTACCGTGGGGTTCACCAGACCGTAGATCAGGTCCACGAAGGTATTGACCACCACAAAGATAAACCCCACCACGACGATGTAGGAGACCATCAACGCCGTGTCCGCGCGGGAGACCGATTCGATGAACATGGCCCCCATGCCCTGCCATTGAAAGACCGTTTCGGTCAAAATGGTAAAGGCCACCATGATGCCCAGCTGTACGCCGCCCACGGTGATGACCGGCAGCAGGGTGTTCTTGAACGCATGCACGTACCACACCCGGCGGGGCATCAGCCCTTTGGCCCAGGCGAACTTGACATACTCGGATTCCAGAACCTCCATCATCTCGGCCCGGATCAGCCGGATAAACAGGGGCAGCATGATGGAGGAAAGCGCGATGGAGGGCATGATCAGGTGCAGCAGGCCGTCCCTGGTCAGCAAGCCGCTGTCCCAGAAGCCGAAGATCCGTACCGTTTCCCCGCGGCCGAAAGAGGGCAGCCAGCCCAATTCAACCGAGAAGATATAGATCAGCAGGATGGCCGTCAGGAACACCGGCATGGAGACCCCCACAATGGAACCGCCCATGATGCATCGGCTCAACAATCGCCGGGGATAGATCGCCGCATGGATCCCCATGGGGACGGAGAGCAGGATCACGATCAGCGCTGCGCACAATACCAGTTCCAGGGTCGCCGGCGCTTTTCTAAGGATCACCTCCATGACCGGCCGTTTGAAGAAAAACGAACGTCCCAGGTCGCCATGGGCCGCGTCCCTGAGAAAGCGGCCGTATTGAATCAGGAATGGATCGTTGAGCCCCAGCCTTTCGCGGATCTGGGCGCGCTCCTGCGGTGTGACCCGCTCGCCCACCAGCTCGCGCACCGGATCACCGAAATTGTGTTTGATGGAAAAGCCGATGAAACTGATGATCATCATCACCAGCACGGCCTGCAGAATCCTTCGAACGGTAAATGCCAGCATTGGTCCGGTCTTTAAAACAGAAGGGGAACACCGGCATAGGGTTCCCCTTCATCAAATATCATTTCCGACGATTCGTCATTCAATGCAACCTACTTGATGACCAGGTCGCCGAAGTAGGGAAAGTTCATCACATTGACAATGGCCTCGGTGTTCATGTTCTCCCTGGAGGCCCAGGAGAGATTTTGCCAGTGCAGCGGAACATAGGCCGCGTCATCGTAAAGGATCTTTTCGATGTTGCGCAGGATGGCCGAGCGTTTGGCGACATCGATCTCCGAGTTGGATTGTAAGGTGAGGGCGTCGACCTCCTTGTTGCAGTAGTTGCCCGAGTTGTACTGGCCGCGGCCGGTGGCCTTGTCCGGGCACATATAGAGGTACTCGTAAAAGTTGGCCGAATCCTCGGTATCGGAGTGCCAGCCGATCATCTGAATGTCGGCCACCTGGGCGTCGAACTGATCCCAGTACTGGGCCTTGGGCATGGTCTTGAGGCTGATCTTGATGCCGATCTTGCTCATCATGGAGACAAAGGCCTGGGCGATTTTTTCATCGTTCACATAGCGGTTGTTGGGGGCGATCATGGTGGCGGAAAAACCGTTCGGATAACCGGCCGCCTTCATCAGGGCCTTGGCTTTTTTCAGATCATAGCGCGGCTTGAGTTGGTCGTTGTAGCCTTGGTAGCCCTGGGGAGAGTTCTGGGCGGCCGCCGTGGCAAAGCCTTTCATGATCTTTTGGACTACGCCTTCATTGTTGTAGGCATAGGCCATGGCCTGACGCACTTTGGGATTGGTGAACTCCTTGCGCCGTTTCTGGTTTAATTGGAAGGTAATGATGCGTGAACCGGACATGGTGACCAGCTTGAGCCCCTTTGTCTTTTCCACGCGATCCAGATCCGCCGGCGGGACCGGCATGATGAAATCCACATCGCCGGAGAGCAGGGCGGCCACGCGGGTCGGGGGTTCGGCGATGGGGGTCAGGATAATCCGGCTGACGTTACCGCTCTTTTTGTCCCAATAGTCCTTAAAGCGCGTAAAAACGGTCTTTACACCCTGCTCACGCTCCGTCACCTGGAACGGGCCGGTGCCCGATTCGTTGAAGTTGGCAAAGGTGTAGTCCGTTTTCAGCATCAGGTCCTTGGGTTTGTTGTTCTTGGGATCGATCCCTGAATAAAAGGTTTTATCCATGGGGAAGATATAGGTGGCCATGGCCATCACCAGCCCGTAGGGCTCTTTGGTGATCAGGTCCACCGTATGTTGGTCCACGGCCTTGGCCCCGGTGAAGTATTCGAAAAGCCCCTTGAAATCGTCGGACGTTTTCAGACGCGCCAGGGTGAAGACCACATCCTCGGCGGTGAATGGATTGCCGGAGTGGAATTTGACGCCTTTGCGCAGGTGGAAGCGAGTGGTGGTGTCGTTGACCACCTCCCACTTGACCGCCAGACGAGGCTCGAAGGTGCCTTCGGGAGTCCAGCGGACCAGCGGGTCGAAGACCATGTGGGAGTATTGCAGCATGCCGCCCGACAATTGAACCTGGGGGTCCAATGAGACCGGATCGGCATCCATGGCCAGTTTCAGCGTTTTTGCACCAGCAGCGCCGGCAAAGGCGACGCAAGCAATAGTCATCAATACAAAAGCACGTATAAATGATCGTTTCATTCCAATCCCCTCCTGATTTTAATTCACAATGGCCTGCTCCTTTAGGCGATCTGATCGGAGCAGAAAATAAAATATTACATGTAGCCACTCCAAAAAAAAGGCTGCCTTTATTTTTTATAGTGAATGATAGGGCGTGGGTCAAGCAATAAAGGCAACCAAATCCGTTAGTAAGGGGCATTCAAGGAGTATGGTTCCTTCAGTAACCAAAGAATACAGGTGTATGAAAAACATGCAATATTGCATGCATTCACCGCATGAGGGGGATCTAAAATAGATTCATCAGAATTTACATCTTTATTCAAAAGCCCCCTCTAGAAAGGGGGCTTTTGATGATATATGTCCTGGCACAGCCTTGGTCGACATCAGGCGGCAAACCGTTTATCCATTGTCTTGATGCGGCTGTGGATGGGTGGGATCGCCTGATCATCGATTTTAACATCGAGGACTGCGGGACGTCCGCCGGCCAACACCTCCTGGATGAGTTCCGGTGTGAACTGATCGGGATTGTCGATTTTAATTCCCCTGGCCCCCAGGCCCTCAGCCATCTGGGCAAAATTGACGCGACGGAAAGTGGACGGAAGCCCTTCCGGGATGGGTTGGTCAAACAGCTTGCGCCCATGGTAAACCAGGCCGAACATGGCATTGTTAAAGACGATCCAGATCACGGGCAGGTTGTATTCCACTGCCGTGGCGACTTCCACACCGTTCATCAAAAAGCCGCCATCGCCAACCAGTGCAACCACCGGCCGGTCAGGTGCTGCCAGCTTGGCCCCCACCGGTGCGGCGGAAGCATGCCCCATTCCGCCGAATCCGAGGGATACAAAAAACGAATAGGGATTATCCATGGACAGGTATCGAAGAGCCCACGCCATGACATTTCCGATATCGGCAAAATACAAGGTATCATCCGGAAAATAAGTATGAATATCCTGAATCAGATTCCGGGGGTGATAGAGACCGTGTTCATTTCCGGGAGGCTCGTCCAGCAAGGCCTCCCGGTTTTTCAGGAACTTGATCGCTTCGCGAGCCGTGCCTGCCATCAAACGTCCGGACAAACCGCCTCCACCGAGCTCCTCCTTGATAACCCCACAGATGGCCTTCAGCGTGGTGCGGGCATCGCCGATGACGCCGTGTGAGGTGCTGTAGTTTCGGCCAATCTTGGCAGCGTCCACATCGATGTGAATGAGATGGTCCACCGGCAGCATGTTTTCATCCCAGCCGCTGGACATCATCTCATTGAAACTGGTTCCGACGGCCAGCAGAACATCGACCTCCCCATTGATGATATACTCCCTGGCGAAGGTGGAGCCGGCAAACCCGATCCCTCCCAAAGAGAGGGGGTGGGATTCAGGAAAAATCCCTTTGGCTTTGGGAGTGGCCGCCACCGGTATATCCATGAGTTCGGCCAATTCCAAAAGCTCTTCGGCCCCCCTGGACAATACCACTCCCCACCCCGCGATAATGGCCGGCCGCTTGGCATTGAGCAGTATCCTGGCGGCGGTTTTCACCGCTTCAGGATCATAAGCCCGAGTTTCCCAACGCCGGGAGTTGGGGATCTCCTGGGAAGTCGTGCGTTTCATGACATCCGCAGGCAGATTGAGATGCACCGGTCCGCCCGGAGACGTGTGGGCCATGCGAAGGGCCTTTTGCACCATGTATTGGGTGCGGTGTTCGTTGAGTAGCATGCCGCTGTACTTGGTGAAATGACGGAACATCGTCGCCATGTTAATGCTTTCTGTTCCGGACTCCTGGATGGCGCCTTTGCCGAAAACCGAAGTGGCCACCTGACCGGTCAGAGCGCATACCGGCACGTAATCGGCATGGGAAGTGGCCAAGCCGGTAATCAGGTTGGTGGCGCCGGGACCGGCAGTGGAACAGCAAACTCCCAGCTTTCCCGATACCCGGGCGTAGCCGTCGGCGATGTAGGCGGCTCCGGCTTCATGCTTGGTGATAATGGGCTTGATCTTTTGGCTCTTGTGCACGGCAATGTTCAAATCCTCAATGGCCCCGCCAGGGACGCCGAATAAATACTCCACACCTTCTTCTTCCAACATCTGTACAATCAATTCTGCTGCATTCATCTTCTCTCTCCAGTTCAGCTTCAATTCCTTCTCCACAGTTCAGCTTCAAATTCAGTCTCAATATCAGTACGCGTTCAGAAGCCTAGAAATTAACGACGCCGCAGCTTTTGCGGCGGTGGGGCGTGTAACAAATGGAAGCAGAAAGCAACAATTATGCCATATATTTAATTCAAAATTATTACAGATAGTTATTCAAAAAGGGCTTATCTCTTCTGATAGAAATGTAAGTAAAAAGGACCACACAATCATTGTAAGTATGTAATATTTTTCATACCATTGCCCCTGCGGTGGATTCGAACAAAAACACAGACGATTAATATTTATCATAAATTCAAGTCATTATAAAATAAACGCCGTAATGCTAGAGTTGGCCCGATATTTGAATAGTGTGAATTTCCGACCCTATATCATTGATGGGTCGTTTTCCAAACGGGTGCAAATTACCCAACAATTTTCGGTGAAGCGAACGCGGGGGCGAGGATAAATCCCGCCCTTACAAAAAAATGGCGGGGTGGGCACCCCCGGGGCCTGAAACGCCCGATTTTTACGCAGGGACTGGGTTTATCCCCGCCCGCTGGACTGCGTGCGGTCGTCCCAAAGCAGCTTATTTGAAAAGGACATTTTCACATTGGAAACGCAATTTAATTTAACGGCAGACTCGTATCCGATACACGACCTGATGACAATGCCTTTCGCTTCAAATGCTCTGTTGGTGGGCATCATCGAGTTGGATCTGTTTACCAAGTTGTTCAACAACCCCTCCACCGTAGCCGAAGTATGTCAGATCACCGATCTACAGGAAAGACCGGTACGCATCCTGTTAAAAGCATTTTACGCTCTAAAATTTTTAGACAAGAAGAATGGAAGATATTATCTGACCCCTTTGGCTGAAACCTTTTTTGTCAAAGGAAGGCCCTTTTATCTGGGAGATGCGATCTCAATTTATAAAGACAACCAGGTCACCTATGAACAACTAAGAAGCGCCATAAGGCAGAACCAACCCTGTCTTTACGAGAACCAGAACGATATCTTCGAGGCCCACCGGCAAGATGATAATAAAGCTTCGGCTTTTACCAGGTGGATGCATGTCCGGAGTCTTGTCACCGGCTCTTCAATTGCCGAAAAGTTTGATTTTTCCGGGTATCGCCAATTGGTGGATGTCGGCGGCGGTTCAGGAGGCATATCCATCATGATCGCCAAACAAAATCCCCATTTGAAAGCTGCGATCTTCGACATACCGCCGGTTTGCAAGACAGCCAAAAAGATGATTGCGGAATTTGATCTGGCCGATAGCATATCCACCATCTCCGGAGACATGTTCCAAGACGAATTCAACCAAAAATTTCCAAAAAAGACCGACATTGTTGTTTTTTCCAGAATACTTCACGACTGGCCTACACAAAAGTGCCAATATCTGTTAAGGCAGGCATATAACACGTTGCCACCCGGCGGCATGGTTATGATCATTGAATCATTGATAGATGAACAGGATATAGAGCGGCTTTCTCCATATTTAGAAAATTTGGCAATGCTGAGCTGTACGGAGGGAGAGCAGTTTGAAAGAGCTGAAATTGAAAGTCTGCTGCATAGTACAGGTTATAGCAGCATAAGCATTCAAGCAATTGCTTCAAACTACAATTTGATCATAGCATATAAACCGCTTCTACTCTGTGTCGAAGTTGGATGAACTAGAAGCCATCTCAAAAAACGGATTTTGGTCCAAGATGCAGGCGGATCCGGGTTTCAAACCGCAGGCATACGCCGGTATGTCGAGGATTTGAAATCCGGATCCAACACCCAGATTGGGCCAAAAGACTTTTTTGAGATGGCTTCTATTCACAATAGCGCAAAAGGTGAAGGCCTTTCTGATGAATCTCTTCAGACCTTTGCAACATTTTCTCCAAATCATCTTCAATGCCGATCAGGCAACCTGAAAGTTCTTCGGCCTTTCCGGATGCCAGAAATGCTGATAGTTTTGCAACTTTTTCGGCCGGATTATCAACGCCTTTATCAAAAAGCGTTTTCAGTTGAGGAATCCATTTCCGACCACCGGGTGATTGCATCAATTGTTGTGTCATTGTCGTCCGAACCAATCCAGGGCCAATTGCGAATATGTTGACGCCCAACTCACGAACCGTGGAGGCAACCAAATCGGTGAATATCAATACACCCGCTTTGCCGCTGCTATACCCTGATGCAAAGGGCAATGGCTTGTCACCCGGTTTCTGCCGAATACCAAACCGGCTCGCCACATTGATGATGCAACCTCGGCGGCGGGATATCATGCCGGGTAGAATAGCGTGAGTGCATAAAAAAGTTCCTTTAAGATTAACGGTCACATCTTTCCACCACGCTTCAGTACTCACTTCCCATATCGGCCCTATGGCACCGGCACTTCCGGCATTATTGACCAGAATATCCACCGGTCCTAATTGTTTTTCTGTTTCCAACACCAGATGTTCTACATCCTTTTGATTGGTTACATCTCCAGGTAGGGCAACGGCACGCCCGCCCAGTTTTTTTATTGCGGTAACTGTCTCCGTCAATTGATCTTCTGAACGTGACATTACTGATACAGAAGTTCCGGCTGAAGAGAGTGCAATCGAAATGGCACGGCCGATGCCGCGCCCGCCTCCGGTTACTATCGCAACTTTACCCTTGAGTTCAGGATGATCGGCGTCTGCAAAAAGAACCATCATTTCTACCCTTTATGCTTGTTTTTTCAGTATGATATGTTTATGTATAAGAAAATGCCGGAACCCTGAATAGGCCCCAACGCCATACGCCTATACCCAATCGACCGGCAACCGATGGAAAACGCCTACATGGGCATGGCCTGCTGAAATCAGGCATCATCAGGCAAATCCCTAGGCGGTTTGCCCTGATAATCCACATCATCACATCTAAGCGGGAAAAAGGATTCACCCGGTTGATCCGCAGCTTCTGAATAACAGGCGGTTATACCCACATTCATGTAAATGCTGATGATACGATAGATTTCTTGAGAGCTGTACCCCTGGTCCGAAAGAAACGCGGCACGATAACCGCCACTGTTCATGTATTCGTTGTATTTTTTTGATATTATGCCTTCGATTTCATAAGCAAGGGTCAAGTGGGCACCGATCTCAAAGCCAAGGTTTTTCGTCAATTTCTCCAGCAAGGGTATCCTTTCATCCCCACTGGCAACCGGACGGTTGAACCCCGGAATCATCAACGTACCGTCCGGACGCCTTCTGGGCAAGGTTTCCACTATTGCTTCTACGTCCATTCCCGCTTTCTTTAAAGACAAGGCTTCGGTAATGAATTTGGCGCTGTTGACGACGGACAATGGGCCGTAAAGGCGCGAATCGGTGGCCAATAGCCCCGCGCAACTGGCCGCAATGGGAGTGGCTTGCATGGTTCCTCCAAGACTTCCAATATGGTTGCACCATATCCTGGCATCCGGATAGCTGACACAACAGATGGTGGCCTCCAGCCAGTCGGCCACCGGACGGTCCGGCAACCGTCCGGTGGCATTGAGAATCAACAGTTGAAAATAGGAAACCTTCCCCATTAGTTCATCCAGCAATCTAAATCCGTGACTGTATACAATCCCTTGACTAATCACGAAACCACCTTTGCGGGTGCGGATCTTTCCCCGCTTTTCATCCCAGAACAATGTGTCATCCATTACCGATTCATCTGTTTTCCCGCAGGACATTTTGAGACTCCATTGGTTTCATCTTGCTTTTCTTCTTTCAAGGCTCGATAATATAATGATCTTCATCCAAAAAGGGGATGGACTGGATTGGTTTGTCGGCCAGCTCCAATCCGTGAGCCAGTAAACCCGGTGCGCAGATGAGTTGAAAGAGGCCTGCGCCCTCCCTGGGTGCAAAGCCCAGGTCCAAAAAGACGGTGGCACAGATGCCGGGGCTCAACCATCCCATCCCCCGAGGCGCGATGAGACGTGAAAAAGCATCACCCCATTGAAAGAAGCTGCCGCATCCGGGAAGTTGCTTGAGTCTTTTCGCTATTGCCTGTGAGAGCGGCTCGATGCCGTTGAAACGACTTCCGAAACCCGGAGCGATACGCCGGTCACCCTTCTCAGGTGGCTTCCATTCTTGCAGCAAGCTTTCGACAACTGCCTGGGGCTCGGTTTCTTGGTGCTTTTTGAGAAAACGCATGGCCACCGTTACCTCGGCACCGCCCAGATGGTCGCCGCTCAGGACGGAGAGTGAAATGGGCAGGATGTGAGAGGTCTGGGTGCGGCCGCAGCCGGCATAGATGGCAGCCCGAGCCGCAGGATGGCGCGGGCCGGGGTTGATAAAAGCGATCATCAACGTTTCCAGAATCTTTGCCTGCTCTTTCGAAGGCAGCTCGCCGCGTATCAGCAGATAGAGCATATCCACGAAGCTGCGTTTTTCCATCAGGTCAAAGAGATCGTAGCCCCTGCATCGGCAACGCTCCACCAGATATGGATTTTGCGCGGAGGGCTGTTCATCCCAGATTTTTGTCGCCACCCGGGATGCATAGGTGACCTTGCGCCTTTGAACGACGCGCTTCGGCTTTTTCTTCATCCATCCCCCCTCTTAGTAGTGAAATCTTACCTCGGCGTAAATACTGCGCCCGGGCATGGGGTAGTCGTCAACGATAGCCGTACCGGCGGGTTCACGCACATCATGGTTCAGCAGATTGCTTATGGCCACTGCAAAATCCCAATGCTTGTTGTAGTTTTTACGCCGTAGCGTCATGCCTATCAGGGTATAGTCGTCAATTGGATCGCGTGAATCGCCTTGAGCGCGTTCGCGGTCGCCGATCCATTTTATCTGGGCATCCAGGGACCAGTTCGGCAAGAATGTCCAACAGGGATTGACGTAAAACTGTTTTTGCGGCGTGTTGGCTACCGGTTCACCGTTTTCCTTGTCTTCCGATGCCTGGAAGGCATAGTTGGCCCTCAACCTTACAGTGTCGGTGATCTCCCAGTCCATCTCAAGTTCAAATCCGCGACCTTCCTGATCGCGTGCGTTTTGGTTTGTTCTGCCCGTCCCCACGGCATCGGGAATCAAATCGATCAAATCTTCCGCTTCATAAACGAATAGATTGACGATGGTGCGAAAATTTGAAGCCGGTTGATAATCAAAGGCCAGTTCAATGGTTTGAATGGTCTCCGGGTCCAGGTCCGGATTGCCTTTTGTGGCCGGGTTGTTCTGCGAATAAAGCTCTTGAAATGAAGGGGGGCGGAAGGCGCGCCCGTACAAAATCTTGGTTGTCAGATCGTATCGGGTTTCCCACACCAGAGCCAGGCGTGGATTGAAGGTACCGCCGAAATCGGAGTAATGATCGTAACGCACACCGGCCGTCAGGTCCCAATGGCGTGCAAAGGACCACTCATCCTGGGCGAAGATATACCATATCTGCCGGGATTCATTTGGGACATAAGCATAGGGGGTACCGGTGAGATCCGTCAAGGTGCCGTCCACAACCGGTTGAGTGCCATCGATCACCCCGGGGCCGAAGTTCGCATAGGACCGAGCCTCCAGTTCCATACGCTTGGCGCCCAACCCCATGCGCAAGCGGTGGCCACTGAATCCGCTGTAAGTGGCTGAAACATCACCGGCCACGGCTTGCTCAGTTCTTTCCGGGGCACCGATCACCCCGTCAGGGAAACTGACCACATTAAGTCCGGTAAACAAATTGCCGTCAGCGCCTATCAAGACCACCGCTCCCGGTGGAAACAGAACCAGTTTAAAATCCGATCTTTGATACAGATAGTTCAGACCGGTGCTGAACTCCCAGTTGGAGGCGATTTTCGGATTTTCATAGCGTAAATCGGCCAAGTAGCTTGTCACGTCAAGCTCATTGCCGTTTGAGAGGGTATTGGTCGCCCCTGCCCAGTAAGGAAATTCGCCCAGGTTGGTCCAGTAGCGCTGTCGCAGGCTCCAGTTGTCTTTCCTGAGCGCCAGATTGGCCTCCAGGAATTTGTAGTGAGTATCCATCACACGCGGCGTCAGGGATGCATTCGTACCGAACACACTATCCAGCATTGCTTGCTGGTCGGATGCGATGACCCGATCATCGTCCCCTTCGCTCTCCCCATATTCAACACTGACCGCCAGTTCCCACCCATTCCATATACCGCCACCCTGGAGCCAGGCATCGTAAGTTTCAAAAGCGTCGGCCCGAAAACCGCTCTGCATATATTGAACCTCATGGACGTCTTTGGTGATCACGTTGATGGTGCCGGCAAAGGCATCCGCACCATGGACCGCCGATCCCGGGCCTCGAATAATTTCGACCCGGGAGATGTTGGCGGTGGGCATGCGAAAGGCAGTTAGGCGTGAACCGGTGTAAAGGGTGTTGATCGGAATACCGTTGATCAGCAAAAGGACCTGTTGATTGAGCCCGGTATAGATACCGCGGATGTGGTAATTTGTCCTGTAGCCGCTTTCAGGGGAAGGGCCAACATGAATGCCCGGCACGGTTGCCAGAATATCATCCAGGCTGGTTGCTCCCATCTGTTCGATGTCTTCGGCTGTGATAATACTCGCTACGGCCGGCGCCTTATGGACCGGCAGTTGGCTGCCGGTGGCGGTGATCAAGAGCCGATCGGTGCGGTAGTAATCCTCCTCCGCGTATGGCGATTCGAACATCTTTTTAACCGTTTCCAGCTTCTTCTCGTCTTCGGCGGCACTGGAAAGCGCATCCGGCTGGTCAGCCCATGAGAAAGTATGGACGGATAAAAGCGATGCCGTCGCCATAATCAGCCAAAGGTTGCGCCAGCGCATATACTCCTCCTAACATTTTGAAACCACTTCTAATTTTTTACCGCGTGCACAGCACTCGGTTTGACTAAAAACAAATCCGGAAACCGGGATCCGGGGGCTACTCCCTCTGTTTAGCATCGTCGATAATACGTCGGACCGCCTGGGCCATATCCGCGGGCTTGAACGGCTTCTGGATAAATTCATTGCCGTGGATTCCGACCAATGCTTTAGTGTTCACTTCAAAGGTATGGCCGCTCATGAAAAGCACCGGTAGATCGGGCTTGTGGCTGCGAATCGTCTCGGCCAGCGATTGGCCTCCCATTCCGGGCATGACCACATCGGTAAATACCAGGTCGATGCGGCCATCCAACGCCTTGAACAGCCTAAAGGCTTCGATGCCGTTAGCCGCTTCAATGACGCGGTAGCCGTAGTGGGACAGGCCGGTTTGGACGATATCGCGTACTTCGGCATCGTCTTCCACCAGAAGAATGGTCTCCCTTCCGCCGCTGACCTCCTGGAAATCGGTCTCCTCGCCGGTTTGGCCGGATCTCTCGGTCTTTTTAAAGTAGATATCAAATCGTGTACCCTTTCCGGGAGAAGTATCCACTCGAATCTCACCACCATGCTGTTTTACAATACCGTATACGGTGGAGAGCCCCAGACCGGTCCCCTTGCCGACATCTTTGGTGGTAAAAAAGGGGTCGTAAATACGCCCCAAGGTTTCCGCATCCATACCCTGCCCGTTATCACGCACAGACATCACCACATAGGGACCGGGCACGAGTCGGCGATCGGCCTGCAGACTGTCGTGCTTGGTGATCACCAGATTTGCGGTTTGAACAACCAATTCGCCTCCTTCTTCCACTGCGTCCCGCGCGTTGACCACCATGTTGATCAAGACCTGCTCCATCTGATTTTTATCGGCCTCGATAAACCATAGGTCCTCTTCCAGTTCGAAGGTAAGCTGAATATCTTCTCTTATCAGGCGCCGAAGCATGGCGGCGAAGCTTTTGATTAAAAAAGTCAGATCCAGGGGCTTGGCACACATGACCTGCTTGCGGCTGAATGCCAGGATTTGATGGATCAGGTCTGCTGCGCGTTCGACACTCTCTTCAATGGTTTTGAGATTGTTGTAAATGGAGCTGTCTGAATTCAGTTTGAGAAGCGAGATCTGGGCGCTGCCCATGATGGGGGTCAATACGTTGTTCAGGTCATGGGCAATGCCGCCGGCCAGTGTCCCCAAGGCTTCCAGTTTTTGGCTTTGACGGTATTGCGCTTCCAACTCCCGGCGCTCTTTTTCTATAATTTTGCGTTTAGTGATATCGCGATCGATTCCCCGAAATCCGGTGACGCTTCCGCTGCTGTCGGTTACCGGCATGCCGCTGGATTCGATGTGGATGCCTTGACCTTCCTTCGTCCGGCTGCAATGCTCCATGTTATGAAAACCGCGCTTATTTTCCACGCACTGTTCGAAAAGCGCTTGTTTTTCTGCAATTTCTTCCGGAAGCGTCAGAAGCTCAAATAGCGAACGACCCATCAACTCATGGGGGTCATAACCATAAATCGTTTTGCACAGGGGAGAACAGTAGGTAAACCGGCCCTGGGCATCGCACTCCCAAACCCAATCACTCGTGGTTTCCACCAGGGCCCTGAACCGCGATTCGGACTCTTCCAGGGCGGCTTCAGCAGCCTTTCGGGCGGTAATGTCCCAAAAACTCTCAACAAGGCGGATGATGCTTCCGTGACGATCCCTGATACAAGTGGCATTTTTCAAAAGGAACCGGGATGCGCCTGTTCTGTCGGTGATCTGGATCTCATAGTTTCGACCGGCGAAATTTTCGTCCTCAAAAATACAGGTAGTGCACCATTTCTCTCCAGCGATTTCCCCAAAGAGGCAAGGTTTTCCCAAAACCTGCCGGGCCGAATATCCGGTAATTTGTTCAGCAGCCGGATTCCAGGAGGTGATGCGCCTGTTTTGATCCACCGAAAATATGGCTGCCGGAGTGGTCATCAACACGGTTTGGAGTTCGTTTTGCCGCTCCGTGGCTTGGTGGGCCAAATTCCACTTGGCGGTCAAGGACAGAGCCATCTGGGTCAGTTCTTCGGGATCGAAGGGTTTTCGCAAAAAGAGCAGTTTTTCAGGCCCGCCGACCACACGCACGATCTCCTCGCGGGAACGGTCCGAGTAGGCCGTAACGATAACGATTTCAATATCCGGATCGATCTTGCGAATGCGGGCCGCAGTCTCCATGCCGTCAATTCCCGGCGGCATGCGAATGTCGATAAAGGCCACGGCCATAGGCTCATGTTTTTCAAGGGCCGATTCAACCATGGCGATCCCCTCGGATCCCTGGCCGGCAAAACTGAGCTCAAATCGGGGAACAGCAGAAGATTCAGAGGAGATGACATTGCCCAGCAATTTTGCCAATTGCGCATTGGATGGGGTGTTATCCCCATCTTGGGGGGCTAAAACCGCACGATAGGAGTTTCGAATTTCATGATCGTCATCAATAATCAGGATGCGATGGTTATCCATGCTTAAAGCGCTGTCCTCCTCAGTGAATGGATTTGGCTCCATAAACGGCCAAGCGCACCACAAATTCGGCGCCTTTGTCGCGTCCGGCGCTGTGTGCGGAAATAGAGCCGTTATGAGCAATAAGATAGTTCGCGCATGAGTGCAAACCAAAGCCTGTTCCCTTGGACTTGGTAGAGTAACCGAATTTGAATAGATCTTGCTCCTCTTCCGGTGAAAACCCGATGCCGTTGTCCTTGACGGCCAGCACCAGGTTGTCAGGTGGCCCTTTATCGCGACTTATTGTCAGGACGATGACACGCTCACGATCGGCAACCTGGTCCATGGCTTCGTAGCCGTTTTTAATCAGGTTGACGATGATCTGAATCAATTTGGTCTTTTCCATCCGGGCAGGCGGCACCCGGTCAAATTTCTTGACGATGCGGATGGCCCTTTTCTTCAGGGCGTCGTCCAGCAAAGTGAGGGCATCTTCCACCACCTGGGGAACATCGACACTTTCAAAATCGTCGAAAAGATGGGCATAGCGCATCTGCAGGCTGATGATGCCCTCGATGTGGGAACATTTCTGCCGAATCTGTTCCAGTTCATCGGCGTACAGGGCGTATTCCTCCGCGATGGCCGCGGGCACAAGCTTAATCATGCTCTGCAGGCGGCTCTTTTGCTGATGGGTCAGTGAAGGCAGTGTCGGGACCATCTCCCCAATCTCATCCAGGGCCGCCGGCAGGTTGTTCAATAGCGGTTTTTTGTCCGTCCGATTGAACAACCGATACAACCCCACCTTGGCGGGTGTGATCGCATTGCCGATGTTATGCAAAATACCCACGGCCATCTCCGCCATACCGGCCTCGTGGGCTTGCCGCAACAAGTTGTCCTGGGCATCTTTCAACTCCTGGGTCCTGGCTGCCACTTTATGTTCCAATGATTTGCTGTATTCGTCCAGCTTTCGACGAGAGCGCTTCAATTCACCGGTCATGGCGTTGAACGCCGCTGATAAGTGCAACAACTCGGCACAAACCAGACCGTCGGGCTGGATTTGGTGCTCCAGATCACCCTGGGCCACCCGGCTTACACCGTTGCTGAGCACCTGCATGGATTGAACGAAGGCGCGGGTGAACAGGGTGGCGATGACCACACCAATGGTAAAAAAGATACCGGTGATGGTACTCAGGTAAATCTTGAACTGGTGAGACCTGTCGGCCCAATCCTTTTCAGTAACCTTTATCTGGTTTGAGAGCCCTACAAGCGAGTAGCCGCAACGCAGCACCGCAAACAGCTTGGCCCCGTTGTATATCGGCGCCAGTGCTTCCAGAACCTGTGCCGGTTGGCCTTGTGAGGATCGGGATTCCTCGATAAACTGCACCTGAAGATAGTCATCATCCGCAAGTCGGGCCGGAAATGCGTCGGCCAACATGGCTGCGGCCTTTTGATCGTTGACGCCAACCAATACACTGCCCACTTTTTCCGGATCGTTGTGGGCAATTACCTTACCGTTGGCATCCATGATAACGCAATATTCGATCTGCGCGTCCTCCGCCACCACTTGCTGCACCATGCTGTTTAAGAAAGTGAAATCGTAACCGGCTACGGCATAACCGGCGCTCAGCGCCATGTTGCGCACCTGTGAGGAGCTCCTGTTCTTCAGAGCTTGGCGCATCTGATGGATGGTGCGGTCCAGTTGGGCGTCGCGAAACAGGGCTTCCTGATGAAAAAAAAGAAGGCTGACGGCGGGAAATAATAGGCAGAGCAGGATCACGTTCATCAATATCAAATAGAACTGGATGGACGGTCGCCGAATCGGTTTGCTCTGCTTTTGAGTATCTGCTCTTTTGCTCAATGAAAATCGAACCCAATGCAAGTGTTTAGAATGTTCAATACCAATCCGTATTTGAGATATTCATACTATTTTTCGATCACATCACTGGCCATGTCCAACGCCGTACGGTGGAGCTCGATGCCGATCCTCTCGGCGGTTTTGGCATTCAGCACCAGGCGTGTCCCTAATGGCGGCATCACCCCGATCTGCTTGGGGGTTAAATGACGCAGCAGTATGCTTTTAGCTATGGAGGCGGCCTGAATGCCGATGTTGGCGACATCTGCATTCACCGCCAAAAGAATGCCCAGTTCGGCGATGTTTCGGGACGGTCCGATACACGCAATACGATCTCGAGTGCATCGCTCCTCAAGCCAAGCCACGTTTTCCAGAGTATAGACCACCGGATCGGCCAGCATCCAGAAACCGTCAATCTTGTCGGCAATCTGTTTATAGGTTTGGCGAAACTCCTTGGGCCGGTTGATCGGTACTTCGACAAGCTCTAATCCCAGTCGGCCGGCTTCCCTTTTGGCGTGCTCGACGGTTTCGGCAGAGTGGGCTTTACTGTAAACGACCCCCACCCGCTTCACAGCAGGCAGGGTAACGGTCAGATTGATGAATTGGGTACCCGGATCCACTTCCGAGGCAATACCGGCCATATTCTCCTGACCGTCCAAAAAGCCATAACGCTCCCAGTTGAGCACCATGGCAAATATAACCGGAATCTCAGGTGTATCAGCCGTCCAGACCTTGGCAGTGTAGGCGGCTTTGGCCCCAAGGGCAAAAATCAGCGCCGGTTTGATGGCTAAAATCTCGCCCATGCGGGCCGGTGCATTATCAATTTCACCCTTTAAATCAAATACCTTAACGGGCATGCCCACCTCACTTGAAAAGGTGGCCACCGGTTTTGTGTAAGCCTCTTCGGAATCACTCAATAAAATGGCAATCGGCGCCTGACCCTCCGCTTGTGCGGCGCACACCGGGACGGCAAAAACGATCCCAAGCATCAGCAACAAGGCTGTTAGGCTAATTTGTAATAACCTGCCATTCATTGATCTGCAGCATCTCCATGATGGTTGAACGATTCTTTTTTGCATTACCATTTATAAACAACGCCTTGATCTCCTCAATGTGCTCAGAAGTGGCCACGCCTTCAACGTAACAGAGAACAGGCATGGGAATGGGTTCCGATTCCATTAACGGGCGGACCGTTCGCAAAATGTTCGGATTGAGTGAGGCAATCTGATCCAGGTTGTTCTTGACCACCAGCGCCATGTCCACCTGCCCCAATGCCAGAGCGAACAAGGCATCGGAATCCTTTGGCACGATGATCGGGTTGATTTTATCGGCGAGTACTCCGTGTGGTGAAAAAAAGGTTTTTTTCAACATGGTGTCGCCATCCGGCCCCATGGATGTCATGGCCAATGTAATACTGGACGACTTGGCAAAATCTTTATCCGGATGTTTGGTCTTCAGAAGAATCTTTCGGTAAGAGGTTTCTCCCTTGTGGACGGGAACCAGCAACGGTTGCAGTTTCATCTTGGCGCCATATTTATCAATGTACCATTGCGGCACGAAGATAAAGGCCGGTGGCATGCCTTTGAATTGTTGTTCGAAATCGACCAGGTGTGTAAAGGGTTGAAAGCTAATGGGGAATTTGGCCTTTGAAAGAAAGTCGTCCATATCGCGCTTCAGGCGGGACAGGTTGCTTTGAGGAGAGTCGGGATTGAAATAATATAGCATTGCCGCATGGGACTGTACCCACGCGACGCCATATAAAACCATGACACCGAGCAAAGGTAATAGTCCTATGGCAATGCGTTTTCGCATCATGCGCTTTCCATTGTCAGGTCTGTTTCCGAATGAAGGAAATCCCGGCCGATCTCGATTGCTGTTATGTACCGCCTCGCATCATTTACCATCGGAGCGATGGTTCAGTACCGGTCGATAAACCCACCACGCCACAATAGCGGTTCTGCTTGACGATGTTCCTGACGCTTTTCGCCATTTGCCAATGGCAATGCATAAATTGCATATCTTATTAAGATACTTTATTATTGGTCCTCTGGCAAGTCAGGATATTGTACAACATGTCAACGATTCAAGGACTCCATCAGCGCCTATCGTGATAAACGGCGTATAGTGTCTTTTTGAGAGTTATAAACCTTAAAGACAATTATCGGTCCGAATAGGCCACCTCCATTTTCTGGTTGGTGCGGCTGATGGCACGCAGGCGATTATACACTGCCTGGACTTTGCCGGCATACCCGTTGTCGGGATTTTTGCCTTTCATCAAAGCATAATCCACCGGTCCTGGACCACGGTTGTAAGCGGTCAGGGCCATGTACAGATCGCCATACAACTGTTGATATGCCCCCAGGATTTGAATTCCGTAACGTATATTGCAATCCGGATCTTTCAGATCGCATTGAATGTCCAGCACATCGATCCATTGCGGCATCACCTGCATTAGGCCAATGGCCCCTGCATTGGAGATGATGGCTGGATCAAAGCCTGACTCTATGCTCACAATGGATAGGATCAAGTCCGGGTCCTTGTTGTAGCGCAACGCATTTTTATAAATGGCCGATGCAATCTCCCGTGCGGTTTGGTTGGAAACGCGCGGGTTCAACACCAGAATCTTTAGAAAAATCAGATCCTCAACAATATTGGCATCCACCAAACTGCGCAGGTCAATGATGTCAGTTTGAATGCGCTCCACTTGGGCTGCAACCATCCGGTTGTGGACCCGCTCGCGGGATAACCACATCAGCGCAAGGCTTTGAAGGCCGATCAGTACGAGCATGATGAAAACCAGAGTCCCTTTGTAAATCCATTGCCGGACCGACTTGGTTTTGGCCGATGGGTCTTTTCGGGCCGGTTCGACTTGGCTTTCGCCGGTCATCTTCATTTTGGTTGAGTCGTTTTTTAATCCGCTCTTTTGATCCCGCAAATCGGTACTGCTCATTTTTACCTCCAGTTTAAGGTTATAAGTAGGTGACAATACGATGCGATATGACAAGTCGTATGCCTGCGCTTGGGCAGTGTGTTAATATCAAGGGGTTGCCGCACCCGATGCGGGCAACGGACGCACCAAGCATGATCCATTATCAGATGATCAAGTTAATCGACTCACCGACAGATCATACCAGGCAATCTTGTGTGGACCATAGGGTGCGAAGATGAGGTTGTGAGCAGGGCAATAAACGTTCCGTTTATTAACGGCCTTTACGAATGGGTGCGTCGAAACCTGGGGAATTTAATATATTGTAAAATATACGCAACGGCGGGGGGAAGCGTCAAGTCCAACACCGAGGATTTTACGAATGAACCGGTCCGCCGTCGATATCCAGGCGGATGGTGAATGTGGAGCCTTTATCTACTTCGCTTTCTACATCAATGCTTCCGTTATGCCCCTTAATGATATTATATACGAAATTCAATCCCAAACCGGTTCCGCTGCCGACGTCCTTGGTTGTAAAAAAAGGATCAAAAATTTTTGGCGTCATGTCAGGCGGGATCCCGCATCCGTTGTCACTGATTTTTATTTCCACTATATTCTGGTTGTATCGCGTACGAATATCGATGACGCCGTCACGCTCAACAGCCTGACCGGCATTGATCAGCAAATTCATAAATGCTTGGTTCAATTTTTCTTGGTCGCACTTGACCAGAGGGATTTCACCGAGATCCTTGTTTACCGAGGCCCTATTCTTTAATTGATTCCATACGATGTTCAACGTGCTTTCAATGCCCCGATTGATATTCGAATACTCCACCACCCCTGAATCGGCATGAGAAAAATCTTTCAAATCCATTACAATGCGTGCAACGCGCTCAACGCCTTCTTTGGACTCATCGAGGACACAATCCAGTTCGCCATAGATAAAGTCGTAATCTATCTCTGCTTTGTAATCCCGAATCTTCGCTATCATTTCTTGAACAGGCCCATCGGTGTTCAGAGCGGATTCAAGCGCCTCATAATGTGCTAACAGGCCTTTCATATCCTCGCAATATTCTTTAAGCGTGTGTAGATTGCTCTTGATAAAACCGATGGGATTGTTAATTTCATGTGCCACTCCAGCCGCCAGCTGGCCAATCGATGCCATTTTTTCAGAGTGAATCATCTGGGCCTGGGTTTGCTTCAGTTTCGACAAAGTTTTCATCAAAGTTTGTTTTGATTTTGAAAGACGGTGCTGCGCCTTCACACGATCCGCCACCTCGCGCGTTAATTTAAGATTGCTTGCATGAAGCTCTGCAGTGCGCTCGTCGACCAGTTGATCGAGATGGTGCTGATGCCGCCGCAATTCATCGGTGCGCCGGCGGACTTTTGACAACACCTTGTTGAACGCCTTTGCAAGATGTAAAAATTCTTCATGCTGAACGCGCTGTTCATCAAGATCTTCCGGACTCGACGCATCTGCAATCGCCATGGCATTCTGGGCCAGTGCATTTATAGAGGAGGTCACTTTTTTCAAGATCAGAAAAGAGACGGTCAAAGTCAACCCAAAGAGGGGTAAACATAACCAGATAAGATAAACGATCAGGTCCCATCTTTTTTTCGCAAGTGGGGTATCGTTGACAGCAAGATACAGGCCGGAACATTCGGGAATCGGTATCATGGCATCCCGGAATGATAGCTCGGGGCCAGCGCCTGATTCAGCAGTACGGCTTCCGGCAGTATCTTGGGATATGGGAATGGATCGGCCCTTGCCGATATCCACGTCGCCATGTTGCATTCGCGCTACCAGGCGAACGTTTTGGTAGGCATCAATCGCCTCGGAAACCGCTGGATCCTTGGCAATGTCATAAACACCGATAACGTGTCCCAGCAATTTCCGGCTGCGTCTTATCGATTGAACGAATACCGTCGTGGTGGGATCGATGTCGATACGCGAAACCGTATCTATCGTTGAAAAATCAACCCCCAAGCGGCCCGGCAGGCTAACGTCGACATGGGATTCGGGCACAACAACTCCGGAAGGATGACGAAGATAAAATGAGGCACCGCCAGTCGGAGGATACAGCTGGCCCATGAGTTCCGACCCCTTGTCGACCATCCCAACCAACAAACTCACCACTACACCGTTGTTGGAACTGATCTCGTCGAGTTTTGTCCGGGCAAGGGTGCTTTGCCGGTGAACCATGCTCTGAATTTCGACAGCCTGCTTCTCAATCTGGTGGAGATACTCGCGCGTGATGGCGCGGTTTAACATGGCATACAAAAAACCGATCACCACGGCCAATGAGAGGCTCTCGAGAACGATCAGGATCCAGAGCAAGAATCGACTGAAAGACTTATATTTCTTCATTCGATATTCCCGCGGGAAGAATATGACAACAGCTCAAATCGTTTCGTGGCGATATCGCATTCATCGAATGGTGACAGGATTTCCTGCAATCTTTTGTGGGAAACAAAAACGGCTTCCACAATCAATGGGTACATTTCTCCCTCTAGTCATAAAAGGCAAATCAACCAGTTTCGAGCCATTCTCAGGTGTTTTGGACTGGATGTCGATTCAGATCGCCGGACAGAGATTTCCAAACAGGATGATATCGATGTGTAAGCAGTGGCGTTTCATTGCTCTTGACTGCCAACCAATGGCGCCCAAAGCGCATATCATATTGCA